>NZ_CP098611.1:2215485-2531983 GCF_023983615.1 Phormidium yuhuli AB48
GGGGTTCGGGCGAAGGGTCAGAAACCGGGTGTCTGGGAGACACTCGGTTTCTTTTTAGGGTTGGGCTAGGGATTGGCCGGCTAGCCAACTGGTGGTCCAGGCGTTTTGAAAGTTGAAGCCGCCGGTGATTCCGTCGATGTCTAGGAGTTCTCCGGCTAGGTACAGATTGGGACAGAGACGGCTTTCTAGGGTCTTGAAGTTGATTTCTTTCAGGTTAATGCCGCCGCAGGTGACGAATTCGTCTTTGAAGATGCCTTTGCCGTCGATGAGATAGTGGCTCTGGAGAAGGTGCTGGGTGAGACGGTTGAGGGCTTTTTTGGACACTTCGGCCCAGCGGGTTTGTGGGTCGATGTCTGTGGCCTGGAGATGGTAGGTCCAGAGTCGCCGGGAGAGGGGGATGGGGGAAAAACTGCCGAGGGTTTTGCGGGGGTGGTTGGCTTTTTGGTGCTGATAGATGGGTTTGAGGGTTTCGGGGGTGTGTTGGGGAAGCCAGTTGAGTCGCAGGGGGGTGCGATAGTGGCCGTCATGGAGGGGCCTGGCTCCCCAGGCGGAGAGTTTGAGGACGGCGGGACCGCTGAGGCCCCAATGGGTAATCAGCAGGGGACCCTCTTGTTTGAGGTTGTGCTGGGGGAGGCTGACTTGGACGTGGGGGACGGAAATGCCGGCGAGTTGGGTGAGGTGGGGGTCGCGGATGGTGAAGGTGAAGAGGGAGGGGACGGGGGGGATGATGCTATGACCGAGGGTTTGGGCGAAACGATAGCCGCTGGGATGACTGCCGGTGGCGAGGAGGAGACGATCGCAATCTCGGGTTTCTCCGTTGCGGAGACTGATGCGAAAGCCTTGGTTGTGACGTTGGATGGTTTGGACGGGGGTTTGGGTTTCTAGTTTAATTCCGGCTCGTTGGGCGGTGGTGAGGAGGCATTGGGCGATGGTGTCGGAGTCGTCGGTGGTGGGGAACATCCGTCCGTCGGCTTCGGTTTTGAGGGAGACGCCTTGTTGGGCAAACCAGTTGATGGTGTCGCGGGGTTGGAAGCGGGTGAAGGGACCCCGTAGGGCTTTGTTGCCTCGGGGATAGTGTTGAACCAGGTGTTTGGGATCGAAGCAGGCGTGGGTAACGTTGCAGCGTCCACCGCCGGAGATGCGGACTTTGTGGAGGGGATGGCGGCTGGCTTCAAGAAGGGTGATGCGGAGGTTGGGGTTATGTTGGGCGGCGGTGATGGCACCAAAGAAGCCGGCGGCCCCACCGCCAATGACAAGGATGTTGGCCATGGGGTTAGGGGGGTGGCGGGGCGGTGGGACTAAGAACTATCACAAGAACGTGGTTGTCGCTGGGGGGGACTGTTATATTAACAGGCGATCGCAAACTTGGTTTTCATCATGCTTATAACGTTTGTGTTAATGGGGTCTCTCAGTCTGACGTCGGTTCCTGATTTAGCTGGGGTCGGGGAAGCGTTTAGTCAACGGGTGGGGGAGGGGGTGGGAGAGTCTTGTCGTCGGGTGGCGATCGCCACAGACCAGACCTTACACCTATATCCTCGTCCAGTGATGGCTGGAGTTCGCGGAAGTGCGGAGGAGGATAGGATTGTGGCAGTGTTCTCCGATGAACAAATCCAACTGTTACAGCCCAATGTGCCAGGGGTGGATGGGGATGAAGACCTTTGGCATGAAATTATTGATAGTATCGGCAATCGGGGCTATATTCCGGCATTTAACCCCAGAACGGGACAGTCAACGTTACGGTTTTGCCCTTAAATGGCCACACCGGAGAGATTCTTGGTGAGATATTCAGGTGTCACAGATTTTTCGGTTACCGTTCTGGAAAACGTCGTATAGAATGTGTAAAAGCTTTTAAGACCTCTGTCTAGATCTGTGACTTTCGTGAGGAGACCACGACTTCCATGACCCTACGCTCTACAATGACCCATGTTCCCAAATGGCTCGCGGCCACACTGTCAGGAGCTGCTGCTGTGTTTGTCCTGAGTCCGGGAGCAGCGATGGCTCAAGATGAGATGGCCTATCGTCTGCGGGTTAGTCCGAATCTTCAGGTTCCTCCCTTGGGCGAACCGGGAGACTTTTTGCCGTCTGGTGATGTACGTCCCCCTGAGTTGCCCAGTGACTCCCAAGTCACGCCGGATTCCATCAGTAAACCCAATTCCCGGATTGAATTGCGTCTCGGGGAACGTCGGGTCTATGTGTATGAAGATGACGAAATTGTAGCGAGTTATCCAGTGGCGATCGGGAAGCCAGGTTGGGAAACACCGATTGGGGAGTTTGAGGTAACGAATATGGCGTTAGACCCCATCTGGGAGAATCCTTGGACGGGTGAGTTAGTGCCTCCGGGACCGAATAGCCCTATCGGCCCGGCGGTGATTGTCTTCTATGAAGGAGATGATTGGATTGCATTTCATGGAACACCCCATGAGGAGTTAATTGGTCAGGCCGTGTCTCATGGCTGCGTACGGATGCGGAATGATGACATCCTGGCGATGTATGAGAAGGTCAATCCCGGTACGCCAGTGGTGGTAGCACAATAAGACCTAGATCTCGGTAGGGGCTAACAGCGGTCACCGAGCGGCAGTCGAGGTGCTGTTAGCCCCTAGGGTGTTTGGGCATTAGTAGTGTGGGGGGGCTTTGAGTCTCTGACGGTTTGACCGTTGTCGATCGCGGCCAGGAGGAGCCAGCCAAGGATATTCACCCGGGCGTCAAAGAGGGTGACATCGACAATATGGAAGAGACTGGTGGCGGTGAAGGCTAGAAAAATGCTCAGGGGGATGGGGTCAAGTTTCCCGAGATGGTTCAGGCGGCGCAGTCCCTGATAATAGATCCAACCAATGGGGAGAATGAGGGCGAGGGTCGCGAGAACGCCGGTTTCGCACAGAAGCATTAGGGGTAGGTTATGGGGATGGCCGAGCCATTCTCCAGTTTGGGCTTGATAGAGTTGGGGAAAATGTTGCAATCCCCAGCCCCGGAAGGGTCGTTGTTGGGTTAAGTCCCACGCAAATTGCCATTGAGTGGTTCGCAGGGTTTCTACGGGACGATGAGGATAGAGGTCATCGTTGAGGCGGGCCCAGATGGCTCGGGGAACAAGGGTTTGTAGGGGAGATTGCAGGGGAGGGGGGGCAAAGGCGGCCCCAAGGATAATAGTGGCGATCGCCCCCAACATCCCCAACAGCCAATGCCAACGGAGGATAATGCCATAGATAAGGGCAATTAGAACGGCGACGGCCCAGCTATTGCGGGAGGAGGTCTCGAAAAGGACGATGCTATTGAGACCGATGCACAGGAAACCGGCGGCGACGCGGGCCCGTTGGTGCGATCGCCAGGCGTGAAGGGTCAAACCAATGGCGAGGGTCCAGGCGATGAGGCTAAAGTTAGCGAGGGGGTTGGCATAGCCAAAGACGGAGGCCATACGACCTGGGGGGGTTCCGCCGGCTTCAAGGTCCCAGGAGATGAGCCAACCGAGGTGAATAGGACCGTGCCAGCCTAAATACTGTTGTCCTAGGCCAATTAAGGCGACGGGTAAGGAGGAGAGGACAATGGCTTGGCTGAGGTCTTGTCGGTGTTGGGGCTGTTGGATGAGGGCCCGGCTGGCGATGAAAATGACCATGAAGGGCAGGAAATTGGCTAATCCAAGCAGGGCGAGGGAGGGGTCATCGGCTTGGAGACTGGATAGGAGGAGGAGGAGGGCCGCTAGAGCAAAACTCCAAGTGAGGGGCTGTTGTCGGTGCGATCGCCCGTCACGCCACCATTGCCAGGCGGTGACCCCCACGACGGCGATTCCCCCGAGAAGAGGACTCAGGGGAAAGATGAGTAGTGCTAAATATAGACCCCATTGGGGACGCATCATCGGTTTAATTGATCCATTGTTGTCTGTTGGCTTCGGGTGAACGATGGGTTCCGACAAGAACGATGGGTTCCGGCAAGTAGACGTCGATGGGTCGGATCATAATCCGAATGGATGCCGGGACGCATCCTACCGTTATTGCCTATCAAAACAAATCTTTGCGTCCTCGTAGGCGGGCAAAGGTCTGGATGTTGTCTCGACTTTGCACGGCTTGTTGAAGTTGGGGATGGTCCCAGCGTAGGAAGGGATTGGTTTGTTTTTCGATGCCAAGGCGAGAGGGGATGGTGGCGTGTTGGCGCGATCGCGCGGTCTGGACGTCTTGGAACCGTTGCTGGAGTTGGGGGTTGTCTCCATCGACGGTGAGGGCAAATTTAAGGTTGTTTAGGGTGTATTCATGGGCACACCAGATGCGGGTCTCGTCGGGGAGGGCCCGCAGTTTCGTGAGGGACTCTAGCATCTGGGCTGGGGTTCCTTCAAAGAGCCGTCCACAGCCTCCGGCAAAGAGGGTATCTCCACAGAAGAGGTCGCCAGGGTCGCTGGGATGAGTTGGGGGAAAATAATAGGCAATGTGGGCCCGGGTGTGGCCAGGGACGAAATAGACCTGACCGTCTCGTCCGGCAAAGGAGATGCGATCGCCCTCGTCGAGAAAGACGGACTGGCCGGGGATGCGGCCGCGATCGTATCGCCCGCCATAGATGGTCAGGTCAGGAAAGGCGTGTTGCAAGGCTCCATTACCTCCAACATGGTCAGCGTGATGGTGGGTGTTGAAGATGGCCGTTAGCTGGGCGTTGAGGTCTTGTACTTTCTCTAAAACCGGTTCTGCTTGGGCGGGATCGACGACAGCGGCGAGGTTTCGGCGGCGATCATGGAGCAAAAAGATGTAGTTATCGGATAGGACGGGAAGGCGATAAATTTCCATAACTTGTAACAAGTTGTGGTCACTTTAATTTAACATAGTCTCATGGGAACTGTTGCATTGGAAGGGAGTTACCATGGGTCAGCCATCACAGGGAAAGGCGATCGCCACGATGCGATCGCTCGTTGAGTCTTGTCTGGAAAGCCATAGCATCAGCCATCAGGATTATTTAACCCTCAGCTGTATGATGCTCTCGGGTAAAGGGTTATCAATGGAGGACTATCAGACAATCAATTCGGTGTTTGATCGCATCCAGATTGGACGGATTCGGGTCGTCTACCGTTAACGTTGCGCCTCATTCAACTCGCTTCTTTCCTTTATGGCAATAGCCCCTAATTTAAATGGTTCTATTACTCTATCTATAGTGATTCCAATTTATAATGAGGAAGCTAATTTATCTCATTTATTTGAACGAGTTTTAAACAGTGTGCAGGGGTTAAATATTACCTATGAAATTATCTGCATCAATGATGGCAGTCGTGATAATAGCTTAGACCAATTGATTCACTATCATAAAGAAAATTCTGCCATCAAAATCATCAACTTTTCCCGTAATTTCGGCAAAGACATTGCTCTGAGTGCGGGGCTAGATTATGCCTGTGGAGCGGCAGTGATTCCCCTAGATGCGGACTTGCAAGACCCTCCCGAATTAATGACCCACTTGCTGGAGAAATGGCGGCAGGGCTATGATGTCGTCTATGCAACTCGTCGCGATCGCCAGGGAGAGAGTTGGCTCAAACGGGTAAGTTCCCAGCGCTTTTACCGACTCTTGGGACGGGTGAGTGATGTGCCAATTCCTCAAGATACGGGAGACTTTCGCCTGATGGATCGGCGGGTGGTGGAGGCGCTGAAACAACTGCCAGAGCGGAACCGCTTTATGAAAGGGTTATTTGCTTGGGTCGGCTATCGACAAGTGGCGATCGAGTATGATCGCCCTCCTCGCTATGCCGGCCGCAGCAAGTGGAACTATTGGCAACTATGGAATTTTGCCTTAGATGGAATTACGGCCTTTAGTTTAATTCCCTTAAAGGTTTGGAGTTACTTGGGATTAGGAATTTCTATTTTGGCCCTGGTTTATGCCATTTTTTTGGTCATCCGAACTCTGATTTACGGCATTGATGTGCCGGGCTATGCCTCTTTGATGGTGGCAGTATTATTTATGGGAGGAGTGCAGCTGATTAGTTTAGGGGTGATTGGAGAATATTTAGGACGGGTTTATGAGGAAGTTAAGGGCCGTCCCCTATATCTAGTACGGGATCTCTATGGCTTTGAGGGGAAAAACCAGCTTGAGGGGGGGAACTCGTCCCCCTTAGAGGGGGAGGGATAAGCCGGTTGAGATCTCGACGACACTTGAGCGTTTTAATACTGGTGCTTCTTCTGACAACGGCCCTAATGATGTATGGGTTAGGGCGCTTGGAGATGGACTTGATGCGAGCTTGGCTCGAGGAGGCGGGTTGGTGGGCGCCGGTTCTCTATCTAGTGCTATATAGTCTAGGAACCTTACTGCTACTGCCTTCAACACCTCTCAATTTGATGGGAGGGGCCCTGTTTGGTACAGGTTGGGGGACGGTTTGGACGAGTGTAGGAGCAATGTTGGCGGCGATTTTGGCGTTTTGGCTCAGTCGCCACCTGGGACGGGGGGCGATCGCCGGGCGCTTGCAGGGACGTTGGCAGGCCCTGGATGCTGAACTTCAGCAGGGGGGGATGTGGTATCTATTTGCCATTCGCCTACTGCCGATTATTCCCTATGGGTTGGTCAATATTGCAGCGGGGTTAAGTGGTATTTCCTCGGGGGATTATCTACTGGGGACGGCATTGGGCACAGTTCCGGGGATTTTTCCCATTGTATGGCTCGGGAGTGCGGGGGTTCAAGCTCTGGAAACGGGGGAACTCTTACCTCTATTTGGGGCTTTGAGTTTAATCGGATTGTTGATGCTTGGGGCAACAATCTATCAACGGCGACGACGCTTTCCCTGGGATGACGCTCATGAAGCCAGCAAGGACCGTAATCGCCCCTGAATGGGGTCTCCCAACTGAACTTGGCACGGCGTTTGGGAAACTCGAAAAAAGCTCCCACTTCTGATTGAGAGTATGCTAGCTTGGCATAAGCTGGGCGGAGTTTGCGGTCAAGACAGTGAGTCATGCCGTTGAGGTGTGGCTCTCCCCAGTTGGCTCCTTGACTCAACTCAGCTCCCCCGACTCGCAACGAAGTATGTCTTGTACCTGTCGGGGTCGGGTGCCTGCCGTGCTTCCCCTCCGTGAGAACGACTATGACTGTAGATACCCCCTTCGCCTCGCCCCCTAGGATTTCAATTCTTGTCAGTGATCTCTCAAAACAAGGAGCGGGACGCTGGGGGGGAGCAGTGCGAACCTTCTTATTGGCTCAGGCCCTAGAGCGACTGGGGGCTCAGGTTACCATTTATGGGTTCATTTTTGGGGATGATCCCGCTGAACCCACAGTAGGAAATTTTCCCATCGTGACGGTTCCTGGGGCTTATTATCCGGAGTTTATCAGGCGATCGCGGGAGTTACTACGGCACTTGGATACGGATATCATCTATGCTCTACGACCGAAGGCAACGACCTTGGGACTGGCATTGTGGCATAAACGCCGGACCGGTTGTCCAATTATCTTAGATATTGATGATTGGGAGTTAAGCTGGCATGGGGGCGATCGCTTTCGCTATCGGCCGAGCCTCAAACAACTAGCTCGGGATATCTTGAAGCCAAAGGGGGCCTTGCGCTACCCAGATCACCCTCTATATCTACGATGGATGGAGGCTCAAGTGTCGAAAGCAGACGCAGTAACAGTTCATACAGGGTTTTTGCAAGATCGCTTTGGGGGGGTGAATGTTCCGAACGGCAAGGATACAGATTTATTTAACCCGGAGGGGTATGATACTCAACTCAGTCGTGAGGTTCATGGTTTTTCCAAGTACCGGATCTTGATGTTCCCCGGGGCGCCTCGTCCTTATAAGGGAATTGAGGATGTTCTCAAGGCCTTAGATCTCCTCAATCGTGAGGAGTTGCGCTTAGTCATTGTGGGGGGAAGTCCCTATGATGATTATGACCAAGACTTACGCCGCCGTTGGGGACGCTGGATCATTCAACTGCCACCGCAGCCTGTGACGAAAATGCCCTTTGTGGTGGCTGGGGCTGATATCATTGTGGTTCCTCAACGGGAAACCCCCGCCGCCTTAGCCCAGTTTCCCCTTAAGCTAACCGATGGAATGTCGATGGCAAAACCGATTCTGGCAACGCAGGTTGGGGATATTCCCGAAATTCTCCAGGGTGCAGGGTATTTAGTCGCGCCGGAGGCTCCCGAGGCGATCGCTCAGCAGATTAACTGGATCTTGGAGCATCCCGAGGAGGCGAGACAACGGGGAGCCTTAGCCCGACAACGCTGTGTGGAACACTATAGTCTTGATGCCATGTCCCACCTGTTGGCTAAGGTGATTCAGTCCCTGCCCCTATCGCCCCATGGGTAACTTGGGTTTCTAAGCCATATCTCTCAATCGCTTATATCTTCTGTGATGTTCACCTTGCCTTCGGTTTTATGTCTCCCAATAAGCTCTTACTAAAAGTCGCACTTCAATCGCCATACTTATTTGTCGGGACGGTCCTATTAGGATTTTCAGGGGCGGTGTTTAATAGTGTTAGTGTGACCTTAATTGTGCCCCTAGTCTTATCAATTTTAGGACAGGAAACCAGCGTCATGGGCGGGATGCCGCCCGTGATTCAACAGGCGATGGGATTTGCAGATAATATCTCAGGGGAGTATCGTATTGCCATTTTAACATTGGTGGTGTTTCTGGCGATCGCCCTCAAGAATTTCTCAGGCTATGCCAGTGCTTTAGTGGGAAAAGCATTAGGACAATCCGTTGCTCGAACATTGCGTTATGATGGAGTCAGTGTTTTCTTAAATGTTGACATTGATTTTTTTTCTAAGAACAAGATTGGTGACATCATGAACAAAATGAACTCAGAGATAGCTCGGACAGCAACCGCTATCAGTTCATTTAGTCAGCTTATCGTTTCAGCAATCACCATTCTTTTCTTTATTGCTATCTTAACCTCGATTTCTTGGCAGTTGACCTTAACATCAACTGTAGTCTTGGGGTTAGTTGTTTCGATCAACCAGGTCTTTATTAAGCGGGCTAAGAAATTTGGTCAGCAGCTAACGAGTGATGCACGTGCGTTAACGAATAAACTTATTGAGACTCTATATGGAATTAGTTTAATTAGAACAGTTGCCACAGAGGATTTAGAATTTGACCGGCTCAAGGACCTGATTTATGCCCGTGAGCGCAGTGAGTTTAAGTCTGAAGCAAACTCAGCGATTATTTCTCCCATCAATGAAACCGCTGGAATTATGGCTTTGTTACTCATCGTTTTGGCGGCTCGATATTTATTTGTGGAGCAAATTGAGGCTCTATCTGCGGTTCTCTTAACTTATCTTTTACTCCTATTTCGTCTGTTACCTGTAGTAGGAAACATCAATAACATTCGGAGTGGCTTGTCGAACAAAAGTGCTAGTGTATTAGTCGTTTCTGAGTATTTAGATCGGAGTAACAAACCCTTCATGAAGAATGGGGCAATTCCTTTTGAGAAGTTAACAAAAGGGATTGAGTTCAAATCGGTGGACTTTCGCTATGGCAGTGGGAACCAGGAGTTAGCGCTTCGGAATATTGATTTATGGATTCCTCGGGGGAAAACCGTAGCCCTAGTGGGAAGTTCTGGGGCGGGTAAATCTACGTTGGCAGACTTGATTCCCCGTTTTTATGATCCCTGTGGTGGACAAATTAAGTTTGATGATGAAGATTTACGGAGTTATGACATGAAAACCGTGCGTCGTCGTATGGGGATTGTCAGTCAAGATACGTTCTTGTTCAATAACTCAGTGTTATATAACCTGACCTATGGCTGTGAGTGGGCTGGGGAAGCGGAGGCTGTTGATGCGGCAAAACGGGCGAATGCTTACGAGTTTATTATGAATTTGCCCCAGGGATTTGATACAGAAATCGGCGATCGCGGGGTGATGCTCTCTGGGGGACAACGACAACGGTTGGCGATCGCCCGAGCTATTATCCGGGATCCGGAAATCCTGATTCTCGATGAAGCCACAAGCGCCCTAGACACCTTATCAGAACGGTTGGTGCAGGAGGCGATTGAAGAACTCTGTCACGATCGCACCACCATTGTCATCGCTCACCGCCTCTCTACAATTCGCAATGCGGATCAGATTGTTGTTATGGAACGGGGAGCCATCATGGAAGTTGGCTCTCACACCTCACTTTTGGAACAAGAGGGCTACTATTCCACCCTCTACCAAGCTCAATTTGCCCAGGATAACGAGGATGCCATTCAACAGGCCCGCCAGGAAACCCTCATTAACACCTCCTATGAGGTTCGTACCCGCCTCAACCCGATGATTGGCTTCCTCAACCTGTTAGTAGACGACATTGTGGATTCCCCAGAAGAGCGCCAAGAACTGACTCAAGAAGCCTATGAGTCCGCCGTACGACTTCTCAAAACCTTACAGTTTTTAGAAAGCAGTGCTAGGGGCGAGTCCCCCGATGAGTGATTATACTGGGGAATTATACTGGGGAAAACGAACTCGGGGACAGACCCAGCCCTGGATTTGATAACTCGCCACCCGTTCCGATGTCCTCTATCTGAAAGTCTCAGCTGATGTTACCTCTTCTGATTTTCTTTATTCTCTTCCTCGTCCTAGTGGCCTTTACACCCTTGCTAGGCTATTCCGAGCAAAAATGGATTTTGCCCTTTATGTGGGGACTGTTTGCCCTATTTACCGTGGCGGGGTGGGCGGTCTTTTTGGGAATTGGCTGGCTCAATTTTTGAGGAAAGCTGTCCTCAACCTCAGTTAGGAGCGAAGAGAGTTACACAGACTCCAGCCAACGGGCTAAGTCTGACCCCAGGACTTGGCGCTGGCGGGTTTGTGGGTCAATACAAACATGGCGGGTTGAAGCCTGACTGACGAGGCGATTGTGGTTGTCACAGGCTTCACGATCGCCCCCAGCCCGTTCGATAGAATAGACAACCTCAAACTCACTCTCACTCAACCGCTGCGGGCTCACCTTAATGGTAATCCGTTCTCCACAATGGAGAGGCTGAAGAAAACGAATCCGGGCCTCAACAATAGGAAGGGCCAGGTTCCCCTCAGCCAGCAGGCGCCCCAAACTCACTCCCGCCTCGGCGATCGCCGCCTCATAAGCATAGTGACAGATCGAAAGCAAACGAGCAAAGTAAACCACACCCGCCGCATCAGTATCTTCAAGATGAATGGTATGCTGGTATATCATCAGAGATCCTGTCAACTCCCCTCAATTAAATCATGGATCGCTCCGACCGAGAGCGCGATCGCCCTCAAAGCCTTGCAGCTAGCCCTCCCTTGATCGGCCCCTTGATAGACGGTCTTGGACCCGAATCTTCGATAATATGAATGTTTCTACCCCAGTCCACGAACGTTAGGATGCGCGATGGTTCGATCTGAAATCTTCACCCAAGCGAGACAAGGGCATCCTGAAGCTTTGGCAGCTCTGATGAATCACTCTCTGCAAACTAAAGGGATCACGGTGAATGTGAGTGTGCAGGGTCAGAGTCTAGTGGCGATCGCCACGGGGCAAACGGCCCCAGATCAGGCTTTTATGGTCAACTTTATTTGCCGGGGACTGCGAAAACTCGAAGCCAATTCAATCCGCAAAGTCACGATTGTGGGCTACCTCAATGGAGGAACCCTCCCCCTCTGGCGAGAAACCATCCACCTCGACGCTCCAGCCTCCAGGGACTTGCTCCCCCTAGAACCAGCTCCCCTCACCGCCACCCCCCTCACTCCCGCAACCCCTTCCTTAACCCCTCCCCCAACCCCTCGTCTGCCCCAATCCCTGACTCCAGTCTCCTCCCGTCGCCGTCGTCAACCCCCGACGTTCGTCTCTCGCCTCAGACTTCTGGCCAGAGTCTTATTATTTCTGCTGCTGGGAGGCATCTCCATCGCCGTCGCCTCTCTGGTCAAACTCCTGACGGTTTTGCTGGCTGAAAATTCCATCTATAGTATCAATCTCCTAGGAGACCTCTTACGGGGCATTGAAGTAATCGAGGTCTTCAATGTCCTGGTGTTTGCCATTTTGGGGTTAGGCTTGGGGGTGGCCACAGCATTCATCCCCCGCTATCTTGGCATTCGCCTGAATGCTCTCGTGATCATCCTACTACTGCCCACCTTGCTGAGTTTTGGCACCATTATTCGCTATGACAACTGGATCAACGAATTTGCCGCTAACGAGAGCCTTTCCGTGACCGAGTCCAGACTCAAAACGGATCGCTATCTCTATGAAAGAATAGAAGAAACTGGGATTTGGGGCTTCTACCTGCATACCGCTCGTTACCCCAGCTTACCCCTCTATGTACGTCAGTTTGAGGAACTCGATCCCCTTGAATCTGAGGCGATGTCCCGGGTACAGGGGAGTGTGGGCATCCACCCCGATGACTTATCGATGTTGTTTTCCATCTGTATGTGGGGCATTCGTGGCTTTTATTTCCTCGTCTCAGTCATTACAGTGATTGGTCACTTTGGCCAAGGAATTGAGCTAGCCGATCGCCTCTCTGGGCGAATTCCACCCCTGCTAGAGGAGCCTTTTGATAGACCTTGAGCCGATTCGTCCATCAGTCGGGGTTGACTTAGGGATAAGAACCTTTGCCCACCTCAGTAGAGTGGGGAGTATGTCAACGTAGGTTAAACTAGGACAGGCAATGATATCAGGAGCGATGGAGCCAGATTCTTTACCGACCGAATTAATTCTGAGTGAGTCTACCAAATCTCTGGGGCGGGTGTACCTGGATTGGGCGCCGCAGCCGGGGCATTACCTGGATGTCAAACAACAGACCTATAAGGTTTTAGAACGCCGACATCGCTATCATCTCAAGTCAGGTCGCTACCGATTACACCAAATCGCCCTCTATGTTCAGACCGCTCAACGTCCTGAGGAGATGACCGATGTTGAAGGTCGTTGGCTGATTGGGGACCTCTCCTGTCGCTACAATGCTCGTTCGGAATTGATGCGTTGTGCGATTAATCCCCAGGGTCCTTGTGCTGGATGTCGGCATTATGAACCCCTCAATGGGTCGGCTTGAGGTTTGAGCTAGCATAGGGCTATGATCAGCCTATTCTGAAAACTCTAGTCTCTGGGAGCGTTGAAACGAATGATGGGTCCTTCTGACTGGAACGTCTGGTGCATTTTGCTGGCGTCACCGATTTTGCTGGCCTGCGGTCAAGTAGGGAACTCCGGTAGCGAGGACCCGGCTACCCCTAACTCGGGGTCTCCCCAGGAGATTAATCCTCAGATGAACTCCGACGCCTCGACTGAGGACGAGATGGAGACGGTGGATTTGGAGGAGGCAGACTCTGAGGCTCTGCCGATGGAGGGGAGCACCTATCGTCATCCTGAGGGGGTCTTTGAGATTTCCTTTCCGCCCAATTATGCCTGGCGACCTCAGGCGAACGGTGTTCGCTTTTTGGCGGCGAATGGGGAGTTTGGAGGAGAGGTGATTTATTTTGAGGTGGAGGAGAGCTTGACGACGGAGGAGTTGGGGGAGTTGTACCGCCAACGGGCTCAAGAGGTTTTTCGTCAGATAGCCTGGCAACGCTCAGAATTACAACCTGATGGGAGTGTTCGCCTAGATTGGCGCGGGAAGAATGCGGGAGGACAAGACCTCGATGCTATCGGCTATATCGAACAACATGGCAATCGAGTTTATATTCTCAATGTTTATGCCATCAATGAATCTTACGATATTTATCTAGACGATAGCCGCCTGATTGTCGGCAGCTATCAGGTCGAGCGCAACCCTTAACTCAGCCTGAGGAGGGACTCCAGACGGAGTTGGGAGTCTAGGGGGTCTAACTGGCGCGATGGATTGGATTGAGGGAGTTAACGGGAAGGATGGGATCTAAGGCCATCTCGCAGGGGTGGGTGTAGGCCATGGCGTCTTGACTGTCAGCGATGCTGGCGGCCCGGAGTTCTTCCCGGAGTTCCGGCATCACAGCGATGGCCCGAGTCCAGTCGGGAATTTGCGCTCCGGCCGGGTTGAGGAAATACTCTTCTCCGGCTTCTAGGATGAGCTTGTCAAAGATTTCGACGATGTTTTCTTCGGCATGGCGATCGTAGGGGAGATTGTTAAAGAGGGCATCGACGAAATACTGACGGGTGTAATCTTGGGCTTCGCGCCGAAATTTAACTCGCAAGGCCCGAATGTGATCCATGGAAATGATCACTCGCTCAGTTTCGGTCAGGGTTCTCAAGACCGATTGCAGGATATCTCGACACATTTTTTGCAGTCCATGTTGACTTGATTCCCCCAGGGACTGATGTTTGTGGTCAAAAATACCTAAATCCACTTGAGCAATGCGCTTTTCGGCGACATTACGATAGACTTCGGCCAGCATTCCAATCTCTAGGCCCCAGTTTCCAGGAATGCGGGTGGTCATAGCTAAATCGCTGGTGAGGGCGAATTCTCCGGAGAGGGGATAACGATAGGAACTGAGATATCGCAGATAGTTCTGATAGCCAAAAATTTCGATGAGTGCCGTCAGGAGGGGTGTGACAAATAACCGTGCAACTCGTCCGTTGAGACTGCGGCGATCGCTACTGAGCCGGGCATAGTAGGCTTTATTGAAAGCAATGCCGCATTCTTTTTCCAGCAGGGGAAAGAGAAGTTTTAGGGGATAGGAACGATCATAGGTAATAATATCAGCGTCATGAAGGGCGATCGCATCGGCTTCCAGGGCGGCCACACCCAGTCCGAGCCAAACGGCTTTCCCTTTGCCTTTAAAACGGGTCAGATCTAAACCGCGATCGCCCAAGCGTTCTAAAATCCCTTGAATTCGCGGACCGTTTTCCCAAATGACTAGAGTTTTTTGGGGAAGAGACCGGAAAAACTCAACGGCTTTTGCATATTGATCTAAGTTTTTGGCATAAACGGAAAGAATGACCGTTTTAACGAAGTGACATTCCCGCAGATGGTTGCGAATATGAGCCAAGGCCGGCCGTTCAAGTTCTTCGTAGAGGGCAGGAATTAAAACAGCGGTGGGGAACTGTTCACTCAATTGGGTGGCTCGTGTTTCTAAAAATTCTAGATTACAGCCAAAATCATGAATCGTTGTGATGAGTTCCTGCTTATAATCCATATCACCAGTTCCTGATCGGGTATCTCTTAGGCAAATTATGAAATAAATCTAAAAATTTCGCTGTGAGCGATGATACAGAACCACGAGAGACTTTGGCTGGGTCTGAGGGTCCGGTATGCTCAGCGGCAGGGACCGTCAGGTCAAGACTCGACCATCAACCGCTGAGGCATGGGCAGGGACCGCCGTTTGAGATGGGGAACTAGATTGAAACGTTGGCTTAAGTCAACAACCACGTGAGGGTCGTTGGTATAGAGTCCAACTTCGGGGGTATTGGTGGCAGCATGACAAAGGAGATGATGGCCACCGAGGAGGGCCCAGTCGCGATCGCAAACGATAATACGCTCGGACGTCCCCAACAACTTTAGGGTTAGGCGTTTGTGGCATTTTTTGAGTTCTAAGAGTTGGGGCAACAGACGATAGTAACCCTGGGGATCTCGTTCCGGTTGATAGCGCCAGCCTCCGTCCTTGAGCGCAATGGGGCGATGGGTATCCCGGGCCCGTCCCACATCCCCCCGACGGCCCCAGCCAAAACTGACAAAGACCTGTTGTGACAGAAGGGCATCAATCGCTTCTAGGAGGGCCTGAGAACGTCCTGGATTGAGTTCTAACCAAGGGGTGACGATGAGGACATGTTCTTTGCCTTGGTTTAAGGCCTGGAAGATATAATCCGAGGCATCTTCCGCTACCACTTGGTAGCGGTAGGGTAAGGCGGATTCAAGGCGGCGATCAATTTCCGAAAGCCAATGTTGGGCGGTATGGGTGCGCAGATGGGTGACCGCCTCGGTGAGTTGTTGCACCTGGGGGGAGAGGAGGGAGTGGTGCTGTTGAAGCTGATTCAGTTCACCCTGAACTTGCTGCTGCTGCTGTTGTAAGGGGGCGATCGCCTCCTGGGTGATCTGCTGTGCGACTCGCTGAGCGCTCGGTTCTACATCACGGCGCAGGGTATCGAGTTCTGTGCGTAGGCGATCGATAGACGTGTTGGTATGGTGGCTGAGGTTATACACCCCTTGACGGAGAATGGCGAAGGCCTCTTTTATTTTTTCGCGATCATCCTCCATATCTTCGACCAGGTTCGTTTGTTGCCCTTGCAGTTCTACGGTGGCTTGGCTTAAACGCCTTAGACAGGCTTCAATTTCGATGATGCGCTCGGCCAAGGGCAAGCTTTCAAAGGAATCCTGAATCGTCTGGAGTTCGCTGCGCAGTTCCTGGGTTCGTTGTTGGGATAACACCCCCCGAGCCCGTGTCTGTTGCAAACGACGCGAGCGGTTAATGATATTAAAGGAAAGGGCAAAAACCGGAGGAACGATAGCCAGAGCGATTTGCTGAAAGATAATCGCCGTGGCGACACCCCCTCCACACGCAATAATGGAGAAGGTTTCAGCCGCTTCAGTCCAGGGCGCTTTTCGGGATACTGGCCTGTTCGCAACAGGTTGAGGTGAGGTTTCGGACGCTGGATTCTCAGACTGAGAGAACGGGTTGAACGATGCCATATTGCCTCGGGGAAAACCGCACCGTATTATAGCAAGAGGTAAGGGGCAAGGGGCAAGGGGTTATGGGCAAGTCGGTCATCGACGGGGGAGCGTTTAGGGGCTTTGGTTGAAATCTGTGGCTGTGGCAAAACACACCCGATTGCGCCCTTTGTTTTTGGCTCGGTAGAGGGCGGCATCGGCGGCGGCGATGAGTAACTGGGGACTGGCTTCGGGGAAGGGGATTTGAGTGGCCACGCCGACGCTCACGGTGATGTCATGATGGGTGAACTCCGGATCCTGGACGGGTAGATCCAGGATGGGGGTCCGGGCAATGCGCGATCGCACCTGCTCGGCCAGGAAATTGGCCCCAGATTCACTGGTTTCCGGTAGGATAATGGCAAATTCTTCCCCCCCGTAACGGGCTACTAAGTCGGTGGCTCGTTGCATGAGGTTTTTTAGGGTTTGGGCGACCTGTTGTAAACACTGATCACCGGCGAGATGACCATAGGTGTCATTGTATTGTTTGAAAAAGTCAATATCGAACAGAATTAGGGATAGGGGGGCCGGCGATCGCAACAGCCGTTTCCATTCCTGGTCTAAATACTCATCAAACCGTCGACGGTTGGCGATTTGAGTCAGTCCGTCTTGGGTGGCCAGTTCGCTCAATTCCCGATTAGCAATTTGGACTTTTTGGTAAAGTTGGGCTTGTTGGATGGCGATCGCTAACTGAGTCGCCAACTGGGGTAAGACATTAATTTCATCGGCTTGCCAGTGGCGGGAATGATGGCATTGATGAACCATTAATAACCCCCAGAGTTGCTCACTGGAGGGGTCATCTGTTTTAGAGTCTGTCTCGGCATCTTTGGACAAAATAATCGGCATCACGAGGCGGGAGCGAACTTCAAAAAAGTCCATAAGTTGTTTCGCTCCAGGGTCTAGATTAGCTTTGGCGGTATCTTCCAAGACTAAAACTTGCCCTGAGAGATGGTCTTGATGGGATTGGCGATCGACGATCCAAGGATCACTCAGGGTCCAGCCTACCATTGAAAACACCTCGGGGTTGCGGGCTTCTTCTAGCACTTCCCCCTTGCCGTTATCTCGAATACGGCAAACAATTACCCGGTCTGCTTCTAAAAATTTCAATAAGCCGGCTACGGTGTGTTGAAGAATTTGGTGCAAATTGAGAGATTCTCGGATTTGACTGGCAATCCGAGCTACCATGATTTCTCGTTGTTTTTGTAGTTCTTGACGTTCCTGGACATGGAGGCGCTCTTCTTCAATGGCGATCGCTCGGGCCACTAATCTTAAAATTTGTTTTTGACTGGCCGTGAGAGTATCATTTGAGTCATGACGCATCAAGAGTTGCCCATGAATTTCATCGGTGACGACCCGATAACGGCTCATGCCCCCCCAAGCTTCTCCTCGTTTGTGACATTGGCAGGTTTGACAATGAAGAGGCTCTAAGGAGAGTGGCTGACTGCCCTGGGGCGACTGACGACGACTACAGCTTGAACGAGCTGAACCGTCAACGATACAGGTTAAGGGCTCTAGGGCTAGGGCATCACGATGCTCGGAGTGAGTTTGACTCTGATAACACGCACAAACTGCCCCCGTCAATTCACGGCCTAAATTGACGAGGCGATGGATGTTCTCCAACGGATTACTGTTAAAACCCAAAAAGCAGTGAATGAATTGAGTTAAATCATTCCGACTTAGGTTCGCCAGCTCTTGAGTATTAAACGGAACCGAGAGAGCCATTGGACAGGGTCGTGCCAGAATAGGCATGGGATACAGGTAGGTGTTCCGACAGGGTTAAAACTTGGGGGACAGAGGCAAGCTGAGCAGAGCGGGATCAATCCTGAACAAGGTCCTGGGCGGATACTAGCTTGGCCGCTCGCTGCCAATCGTTAACTGACGGCTCTAGAGAGGTTGACAATCGGATCTCCTTTATCATACGTGACGAATTATACAAAATGGAGAGTCAGCAATGTTTCCTAAACTACTGGTTAAGCCTTGTTCAGAAATATCACATTATTTAAATATTCTTAACATTCAGTCATACGCCCACAATTACGACCAGCGGCTTTAGCCTGATAAAGCGCCTGGTCAGCTTGTCGTAATAAATCGTCAGATGTCCACTCGGGTCTAGGGATCAGCCGGGCAGCACCGATACTTAGGGTGACCCAGGAATGAGCCTTGGACGTCCGGTGGGGAATCCGTAAACTCTCCACAGCCCGACGAAGATCGTGAACTAACGTCAAGATTTTTTGATAGTTGGCCCCATTAACCACAATTACAAACTCTTCTCCGCCATAACGGGCCACAAGACTATCCTCAGCCATGACGGTTTGAGAAATTGCGCTGGCTACCCGTTTTAAGCAATCATCTCCAGCTTGATGACCGTAGGTATCGTTATAGGGCTTAAAAAAGTCAATATCACATAGAATAATAGCCAAGGGCTGTTGTTTTTCCAAAGATGCTTGCCAAGATTGGGCCAAAAAATCGTCAAACTGTCGTCGATTGGCGACCTGAGTTAAGCCATCAATGGTCGCTAGGTGGTGTAGGCTACGATTGGCGACCTTTAACTCTTCGTATAATTTAGACTGCTGGGTCGCAATCCCCAGTTGAGTGGCGACTTGCCGTAGAAACTCCTGTTCACTCTCAGTCCACTGATGATAGGTGTGACAATGTTGAGCCATGATAATCCCCCAAAGCTGGCTGCCTTGTAGGATAGGGGCAATGATATGAGTTTTGCTGTTACCAAAACCTTCAAGTTCACAATTGTGATGACAAATTTTAAGTTGTAATTCGGTCACCGGGGTGTGCTGCTGATAGTCTTCTAAGCAGTTTACCCGTAAGGAAAACCCTTGTAAGACGAAGTTATTAACGGAGAAGTCATCAAAATTTGCGGCTCTAGCCACCACTGTTGCCTGTGTCCTGCTCTCATTGAGAGAGCAAATTAATACCGAATCACTCTCTAAAAACTCCCGAACTGCTTTAGCCGTCGCGGGCAGAATTTTGCCGAGTTCCAAAGAGCGGTGAATATGATGACTGAGCTGAGTGAGGGCCCGTTCCCGTTCCATTTGACGGCGTAAGGCTTCCGCGACCCGATGTTGTTCCTCTTCAATGGCGATCGCCGTAGCAATAATTCCGAATAAGCGACAGTCATCAGCACGTTGGACAGGGGGCTGACCATACTCCAGGCTCAAGAGTCCCACAACGCGATCGCCAGTACGGACAAGGGTGCGCCAAATCCCTGAAATAGTTTCGTACCAGGTATCCCCTGGCATTTCTAAACGGGGACAGGTGGGGCGGGACTGGGACGTCTCTCGGTTTTTAAGACAGGCCTCATAGCCCTCCTGAGTTTCTACAGAGATATTCCCCCAAGTGCAAACCGTATCGAGGCGATCGCCCAAACGACGCTGATAAAGCGCTCCCTTTGCGTCAAGTAAGGTTCCACATAGAGCCGTTAAGCGCCCAATATTGTCCATGGGGTCACTGCTAAAGTTTAAAAAGCAGCGATTGACCTGTTCTAAACGAGCTTCAGCCCGCTGGCGTTCCGTGACATCCTTACCCGTCGAAATATAATGAGTGATTTGACCCGTTTCATCCCGGAGAGGGGTAATGGTTTTCTGCTCTGCGAACAGTTCGCCAGACTTTTTACGATTCGTAAAAATGGCAGAAAATACCTTCCCTTGATGAATCGTCTTCCAGAGTGTTTCGTAAAACCTTCGATCATGAAACCCTGATTTCAAAATTGAGGGCTTGATTCCCAAAACTTCGGCTGCCGTATAGCCAGTTAGCCGTTCAAATCCTGAGTTAACATAAACAATCTTACCTTCTCGATTGGTAATAATCACATTATCGCCACATTGCTCTAAGGCTCTTGACAGTTGTTTTAATTGGGTTTCTTGGTGTTGGGCCTGTTTCCGTTCAGTAATATCCAAAATTGTACCGATAGAGCCTTGGAATGTGCCCTTGTCATCCCAAATCGGAACACTATTCCCAAGCACCCAAACAACAGTTCCTTGGGGCGTGAGAAAGCGAAATTCACAAGCAGTTACCTCTTGGCTAAGGTCACAGGTGAGCTGGAGAATGCGATCGCGGTCAAGGGGGTGCAGAGCCTGTCTCCAACCGTGGCCTAAGGCCGCATCTTCCGCGAGTCCAGTAATCTTTGACCAACAGGAGTTGACAAAGGTCACCTTTCCCTGAGCATTGAATTGAAAAATACCGACGGGGGCATAGCTCGTTAAAAGATGGTAGTGGGATGCTTCCTGAATCGTGACCTCTGAGAGCTGAGAGTGGGGTTCCTTGGGGATGGTCAATGGCCGCTCAGCAAGGGGGTGAGCCAAAGCTTGGTATTCTAAAATCTCCCCTGTGCCGTAAAAACGGCCCCGTAGAGTCCATTGCCAAATTTCCCCCGGTCTTAGGGGAGACTTCAGAGTTAAACTAACCTCGGGTTGGCCAGGACTAAGACCCTGGCAGGCCCGGCGAAACCGTTGGCGATCGCCCTGAGGAATCCGTGGCCAGATTAGATCTGAGGCCGTGGAGTTAGGGAGTCCCCTGTGGAGAGTCGGTTCATGTCCCTGTTCCCCGGTCGTATCCTGAATGGGAAACGCCTCATAAAAGCCTGTATTAGCAACAATAATTCGTCCATCTGCATCAAAGCGGCAAACAGACTTACACAGATGCTCAAATATATCCCAAACGGATGGGTTAGACGGAACAAGTGTCACGAGATCGGGGCAGAATCAGAATTAAGGAGTCTCCTTTCCATTGTGAACGATTTAGGGAATCTTGGCTTGAATTAGCCAAGATATAGGGAGCTGCAATAACGGGTTTAGGAGGACTCTGCCTCGACCCCTTGGCGGGTGAGCAAATCATAGAGAACATCCACCACCGCTTGAGCAGATCCCTCTAAAAACGAGCGATCAAGGGTCTCCGGGGTATCACTAGGACGGTGGTAATGGGGGTTACGAAAGTTCGCGGTATCTGTGACCATCACCGCCGGGGCCCCCGCTAACCAGAAAGGAGCATGATCGCTGCGGAGTAAATCTAGAATTGGACCCACGGGCACAGTGAGCGTCACAATCTCGGGAACATCAGAATCGGATACTCTCTCAAAGGCATCCGTCAGATGACGGTAGGGGAGATTACCCACAACTCCGAGAAAGTCACCTCGTTCTGGGAGTGAGTCCGGTAATCCGGGGGGATAGGTTTGACATCCCACCTCATCACAAGCATAGCCCATCATTTCCAGGATAATGGCTCCAGCTAGGTTGTCCAAAGTCTCCGGGGAAACGTAGGCCAGACTTCCCTGTAAACCGATTTCTTCGAGGTCAAATAAGACTAACCGTAAGGCTTGGGGGGTGGGGTCACGTAGCAGCCAGGCTGCTTCCAAGACGGTAGCCACAGCACTGGCGTTGTCATCCGCGCCGGGAGAGTTGGGAACCGTATCATAATGGGCCCCCAGTAGAAGGGTTGTCCCATTGGGTTGAGTTCCCGGCCGTTCGGCGACCAGATTTACCCCCCCGTCAAATTCATGGTTACGAACGCTCCAGCCGGCGGATTCTAGTTCCCCGCGCAGATAGTCACGGGCCTGACGGCGATCGCTCTCTTCAAAGCGAGGTACAGCCAGAGCTTCCACCGTTTGAAAAAGGCGATCGCCATCAATCCTGGGGGCGGGGTCCGAGATAGGGGGAGACATGAGCGGGGGGGGAGACGCTGAGGTTGGGGCGATGGTCTCCTGAGGGGGGTCTGATGTGGCAGAGTCTCCCGGACTGGGTGCTAAGGGGCGATCGCCCCCACAGCCGAGAAGCCCTAACATCAGAATGATGCTCAAGAGAGAGTGACGAAACCTCATACGTCTTAATCCGTTAACGACGGCGACGACCCAAACTGCGGGAGGGCGATCGCGATCGGCCACTGCCAAAACCACCGCCCCGCTGCTTCACCGTACTGGATCGTTGCCCATTACCCTGGAGACGGCTGGCCCCAATTCCTGAACCCGTGGCCCGTCCAGACGGCCGCACCGAGCTACTTCCAGGACGATTCCCTGGACTACCGTTGCGTAAACTACCGGTTGTCCGCAGGGTCTGGCGATTCTTGACCGCTGCTGGAGGTTGATTATGTTTTTTCTGGTAACTCTCAACGGCCTGGCTGTAGCTACTCCCGGACCCCCCATAGCCCCTTAAGGTTGTACCGGGTTGATACATGGGGGGAACATAGTAACTCGGGGAAAACAGAAGACTACCAATAGCCTGACCCGCTAGAGCCCCGGCAAAGGGACTCCAGAAGCTCGACTGTTGGCGTACCACCACCGTTTGCGGCTCACCGGTTTGAGGATTGGGTTGAGTTTCAGTGACGGCGTGAATGTAGTCGATGCGAAAATCTGTAGCCAAATGCAACACCGGTTGTCCGTTGTCGAACCCGAGATAGGAGCGTTCTCCAGCGGCGACTTCCTCCTCCGTTAGAGGCATCATCTGCACATCGGGACTGCTGAACAGGGGAGGCTGTCCTGCAGGAGTATTGAGTAAGACAAGTTGATACTCACCGTTCTCATCGTTATATTGCGCTTGCTGAATGGGATAAGTCCCACCGCTGAGGGTGGCCGCTTGGGCTAGGGGGGGATGCAGGAGCGATCGCTCAGAGGTTAGCTCACCCCCGAGGCTCCAGATCAGGCTAATACACAACAATCCAGCTAGAACTCTACGCCACATAGGACTGGTCTTAAAAAGGGTTAATTCACTCGGTATGTTTTCTAGGATACGCCAAACCACTCGGGAAACGTAGCTGGGCACTTCAGAGGGGAATAAGTTCCGGGAAATTTTCCAGAACTTGGTCAGCCGTCAGACTTTCACCAAAGCGGGCCGGCGAAAAGTGGATCTCAATCGCCTCTAGTTTATCTTGGGCGGCCAAGGTCATGACAGCTTGAAGTCCTTCCGTAAGGGCATCAATATCGGCTAAATCCTGTTCCAGGTCAGGACATTCTCCCTTCGTAACAAACGTGAGCATCACCACCACATTGTCACTGGGGATCAGGAACAGGGTATCGTCTTCAGCGTCAGACTCCAAGACTTGAGGTTGACTGAGATAGCGTTGCGCCGAGTCGGTAAAGAGTTCATTGAAGTAATCCGAAGCCTCCCCTTCATCCCAGACCACATCTCCTTCATTGGCAGCAGCTTGCCAATAGGGTTGTAGTTCCAGGAGATATTGACAGATTTCCACTAGCCCCCGCCCCAGTTGGTCTAACGCATCCTCCCCATTGAGGGTTTGTTGGGCTACACGATTGAGGGTTCCCAGGAGGGGGTTGATTTGCGCTCCCGCTAACTGAACCATGATGCGGGCTACGACGAATCGCTCTTTTCCGGTGACACGCTTGAAGCGCTCGCTTAAACTACTCATGGGGTCTTTATGCAATCAAGTCGCCCCTAATCATATCTCGAAATGTTCGGTCATTTCCTCGGGTGGGGTAGGGAATTCCTGGAAGACCTGACCCTTTCTTAAAATTATTTAACACCCAACCTCCTTGACAACAGACCCATCCAACTGACGAAACTCCATTAAGAATCGTAGCAATCCATTAAGAATCATGTTAAGCGAAACCCAAAGCTAAAGTGATGACCGTAGTCTAAAAGAAGTCGAAGTGTTGGTTAGAGCGGGTCAAACCGTTGTGGCTGCAAGGTCAGCCGATTGACCAAAAGCATTTTACTGTTTAAGACTTACGGAGAATACCCTATGAAATTGGCTTATTGGATGTATGCGGGTCCAGCCCATATTGGCACACTTCGCATTGCCAGTTCCTTCAAAAACGTCCATGCCATTATGCACGCGCCCCTAGGAGATGACTATTTTAATGTTATGCGATCGATGTTGGAGCGGGAGCGAGATTTCACCCCAGTGACCACCAGTGTGGTCGATCGCAACGTCCTAGCACGGGGCTCTCAGGAAAAGGTGGTTGATAACATCACCCGTAAAGACCGTGAGGAGCATCCAGATTTAATCGTCCTCACTCCCACCTGCACCTCCAGCATTTTACAAGAAGATTTAGAGAACTTCGTCTCCCGGGCCCAGATGGAGGCTCAAGGAGATGTGTTGTTGGCCGATGTCAACCATTATCGCTTCAACGAGCTGCAAGCGGCCGATCGCACCCTCACTCAGATTGTCCGCTACTACATCAACAAGGCTCGTAAACAAGACCAACTGCCCAGAGATAAAACCGAGATGCCTTCGGTCAATATCCTGGGAATCTCCACCTTGGGTTTCCATAATCAGCATGATTGCACGGAACTCAAGCGCCTCATGGCAGATTTGGGCATCGCAGTGAATGCGGTGGTTCCCCACAAAGCCTCGGTTCATGATCTTAAGAATCTCTCTCGGGCTTGGTTTAACCTGGTTCCCTATCGAGAACTGGGTCGGGGTGCGGCCGAGTACTTACAAGAGGAGTTCGAGATGCCTTTTGTGGATACAACGCCCATGGGGATTGTCGAGACAGCCCGCTGTATCCGTCAGATTCAGAAGGTCTTGAGGGAACAGGGGGCGACCGTGGACTTTGAGGAGTACATCGACCATCAAACTCGTTTTGTCTCGCAAGCGGCGTGGTTCTCTCGTTCCATTGACTGCCAGAACTTGACTGGGAAAAAAGCGGTGGTGTTTGGGGACAATACCCACGCGGCGGCGATGACGAAGATTCTGGCCCGTGAGATGGGGATTCATGTGGTTCTGGCGGGAACCTACTGTAAGTATGATGCAGACTGGTTCCGGGACCAGGTGAGCGAATACTGCGATGAGGTGTTGATTAGTGAGGACAATGGGGAGATTGGGGATGCGATCGCCCGCCTGGAACCCTCTGCTATCTTTGGCACTCAGATGGAACGTCACGTAGGCAAACGCCTCGATATTCCCTGTGGTGTCATTTCTGCCCCGATTCACATTCAGAACTTCCCCGTAGGCTATACCCCTTATCTGGGGTATGAGGGAGCCAATCAGACCGTGGATCTGATTTACAATTCCTTCACCCTGGGGATGGAAGACCATCTCCTAGAAATCTTCGGGGGCCATGACACCAAAGAAGCCATCACCAAAGGAATGTCAGCGGATTCCGATCTCAATTGGAGTAAGGATGGGTTGGCTGAGTTGAACAAAATCCCCGGCTTTGTGCGCGGTAAGGTGAAACGCAACACCGAGAAGTTCGCCCGGGAACGGGGGGTGGATTCGATTACCGCTGAAGTCCTCTATGCGGCGAAAGAGGCGGTGGGTGCTTAGTGGGTTGCATTAGCCCTTAACACCAGTGGATTTAAGTTTGGGGCGATGGCGATCGCCCCAAACTTGTCTAGAACTTGATAGTTTCCCTAGCGACTCATGGCTAACATTCGTTCAATAGGTTTCAAGGCCGCCAAGCGGATGTCTTCAGGGAGGGTGATTTCTGGCTGACGCTGGCTCATGGCCAGATAGAGTTTTTCCAGGGTGTTGAGGCGCATGTGAGGACATTCATTACAGGCACAGGTTCCTGTTGGAGGAGCCGCAATGAAGGTTTTGTCCGGCATGGCTTTCTGCATTTGGTGAATGATTCCCGGTTCTGTGGCCACAACAAAGGAATTGCCCTGACTCTGTTGGGCATATTTTAAGAGGGCGGTGGTGGAACCGATGTAGTGGGCGTGGCGTAAAACGGGGGTTTCACATTCCGGGTGGGCGATGATTTCCGCTTCGGGATGTTGGACTTGTAATTGCACCAGTTTCTTCTCGGAGAAGTTCTCATGGACGATACAGCTACCATCCCAGAGGAGTAACTCTCGGCCGGTTTGTTCCATGACGTAACGGCCGAGGTTGCGATCGGGGGCGAAGATAATCGGCTGGTCCAGGGGAATCTGGTTGACGATATCCACGGCGTTAGAACTGGTACAGATGATATCGCTCATGGCTTTGATGGCAGCGGTACAGTTGATGTAGGACACCACCAAATGGTCAGGATGAGCGGCTTTGAAGGCGGCGAAGGCCTCGGGAGGACAGCTATCGGCCAGGGAACAGCCGGCGTCTAAGTCGGGGAGTAGAACCAGTTTATGGGGATTGAGGATTTTGGCGGTTTCTGCCATGAAATGAACCCCAGCAAAGACAATCACCTCGGCATCGGTATCGGCGGCTTGGCGGGATAAGCCGAGGGAGTCACCGATGTAGTCAGCAACATCCTGGATGTCGGGGTCTTGGTAATAATGGGCCAGGATGACGGCGTTGAGGTCTTGCTTCAGGGTGGCGATCGCCTCGAAGAGATCGTCAGGAAGTTGAGATTGGCTAGGTTGAGAGAAGGGTACGGTCGTAAACACGGTGAAAAAAGATGAGGGGATGGGACGTTAACAAAATGTTAACTGAATTATAGTGGGTTTTACCAAAATCCCGTCATCTCTTTCGGGGGAGAGAGGGTTACCACAGAGTCACAGAGGGCACAGAGGAAGAGGAGGAAGAGGAGGAAGAGGAGGAGGAAGAGCCTCTTACCTTCTTCCCCCTATTCCCTGTTCCCTGTTCCCTGTTCCCTTCTTCCCCCATTACGCCGTCTTAGAAAACTGATTGGCAAGAAGTTTGGTTTTTAGCCCCAGTTCGATCGCCTCTAATACCCGAGTCATCCCGGTAGTGTTGACCATTTCTGGAGTTTTTTCAGCTTTTTGAGCCACTTGCATGGCTTTCTCGGTTAGGGAATGGCTGGCATAGCCGGTGATAATTAACAGGAGATCCGCACTGTAGATGTGGCTTTCGACCTGTTGAGCCATTTGTAGGCCTTCCTGGGCGGTACACCAGACTAACTCAACGTCAGAGTCCCGGAGACGGTTCTTGACAGCGGTGGCGAGGCGATCGTGTCCCCCAAAGACAACCACTTTTCCTTGCAGTTGACTGTAGGGATTGGGACGTTTTTCTGAGGTGCGATAGCGGGTTCGGGGCTGTACTTCCGAAGGACGTTCTACTCGGGAGCGGTTCTCCATCGCTTTATGATAGATAAAGTTAAGGGTCTGTTCATGGGTTCCCCGCAGCCGGGCAACAGGCCCCTCTTCACTCAGAACGTTAATACGGTCAATTAAGGCTTCGACGACTTCTTCGAGAGCATCAATGGCTTTTAAGTCGGTGGTGTATCCTCGTATAGCGACAGCAACGTCGGTAGCACTAAAGAAATCTTGCTGTTCTGAGATGGTTTCGAGCAAGTCTTGCTTGAGGGCCAGTCTCCATTGGTGGGTTTGTTCTGATAACTGTTCGTCTAGGAGACGTTCTTCGTATAAGATGAGTTGGCGATCGACGGTTTGAGCTGCTAAAAGGGGGGCATTTTCCAGTTGCTCCCGGATTTCCTGGGCTTTTTGTTCGAGTTTCTCACGGCCGGTGCTCTCCTTGATGTTTTCGGCGTCATATTGCTTCAACATCGCTTGCACTTGGTTTAACAGGGGCTTGAGCTTGGCTTCGATTTCTTTGGTTTTTTCCTCGATTTGTACATCGCGCTGCTGCTGAAGTCGGTTTTCTTCCAACTCGGCTTTTGCCAAGGATAATAGGCTACTCACAGAATTCTCTAGGTTGCCAAGGTCATTAATATCCATAGGGTCTGGGTTCTCGAAGAATGAAAGGATGCCGTTGCAGCGTTAGAGTATTTTTACTCTTTGGGAGTTGACTCTACCTGGGTCGGGTACAACGGTCATGCTCTCTATGATACGCCTGGATTAACCCGGTTTGTCTTAAGACTGTTGCAATTCCAGATGCTGTTACCCCTGAGCCAGCTTGAGGTTCCTAAGATGTTCTCATTGTTAAGCTGTCTGGGAGACTTGGCTCTGGGGATGATGACGGCTCGGTTTCCGTAACGCCGGTATCCTAAAATGAAACGATACCTTGCTATAGGGGTCACCATGGCTTGTTCCATCATCGGCTAGGGTGAAAGGCTTGAGCCGTGCTGACTGCCCCAGGGTGCAACTGTATGACGACCGCATAATCACTGCTCTTACATCCCTGTCTTCTGTCCGAGAGAACTCATGACTTCTGAGAATACCCTGGATACTATTAAGTCTGCCCTGAACTCCCAATCGAAAGCGTTAGATCTGTGCGATCGCGGCTTAACGGAACTTCCCCCCGAGATTGGTCAACTGCATCAACTGGTGGCCCTGAGTCTCAGTGGCAATGCCTTATCTCACCTCCCGCCAGAAATTGGACAACTCCAGAACTTGAAGTTACTGGATCTAGAATGGAATGAGTTTGATGAATTTCCTCCCGAAATTTTACAGTTAAGTCAGCTACGGGAACTCTATATCAGTGGCAATCTATTAACCCAAATTCCGGTAGATCTCCATCAACTGAGCTATCTTGAAAAACTCCATGTCAACAATAACCGGTTACGAGATCTCCCACCGGACTTAAGCAAGCTGTTTAGCCTGCGAGAACTGTCCCTCCGGGATAATCAACTGAGGGCAATTCCTGAGACCTTCTACCGTCTGACTCGCTTGCGAAATTTCTCCTTGCGACAAAACTGTCTATCTGAGTTTCCCCCAGCCATTTGCAATTTAGAAAATTTGCACAGTCTTTCCCTCAGCCATAATCCAATTGGTGGAATTCCTGGGGATATTTCTCGCTTACAACATTTGCGCCAACTGGCTCTGGGCTTCAATCAACTTGAACAACTTCCTTCAGAACTCTATCAGTTAAAACAACTCAAACAACTCTATTTGAATGATAATCAGATTCAGGAGTTACTCCCTGAGATTAAGCACCTCAGTTCCTTAACAGAGTTGTACCTCTACAATAACCAAATTCGAGAGTTACCTCAAGAAATTGGGGAGCTGCAAAACCTAAAAACCCTTTCATTAAGTGGCAATCATCTAGATGGTTTACCGTCCAGTTTAGCTCAACTTGTTCAACTGCGCTCTCTAGCGGTTAGTAGCAACCAATTTTCTGAATTTCCAGCGGTCATCGGACAACTTCAACAACTCGAAGAATTGGCATTAGGGGGCAATAACTTTGAGGGATTTCCGGCTGAGCTACTTCAACTCAAACATCTAAAAAATTTAGCTCTCTGGGATAATCCCCTAGGCAGCTTACCCCCTGAAATGACTCAACTCCAAGACTTGGAAATTCTCAATGTTCGCAACACTCAATTAAATCAGTTTCCGGAAGAGTTGGCTAAAATGCCCAAGCTGAAATACCTCTACATTGATAACAATCCCCTTGCAACCCTGCCCAATGAAGTGGTAGAAGCGGGGAGTGAGGCAGTTTTAGCCTATCAGAAAGTACAGCCTGACCTGTCCCCAGACTAACCCAGCCTGGGGCAAAAAACAGTCCTTCACCCCTGAATTAGCCTGCCCCAACGGCTTGCTTACGATTGCGGGTTTCCAGGAAAATCAATAAGGCATTAATATCCGCTGGATTGACCCCACCAATACGGGACGCTTGTCCTATGGTCACTGGGCGAACTTTCATGAGTTTTTCCCTAGACTCTTTAGAGAGCGTTTCAATAGCGTTATAGTCCAAATCAACGGGGAGGGGTCGATTGGCTTCCCGACTGACTTGGTCAATTTGCCGTTGTTGTCGTTGGAGGTAGCCGGAGTATTTGATATCAATTTCCGCCCCTTCCCGTTCCGCCGTTGTTAACTCAGGATTCCCCAGTCCCCAGCGGTTTAAATCTAGATAATGGAACTTAGGACGACGCAATAAATCCGCAAGAGTCACAGATCCTTTAATCCCTTGACCCGTTTCAGTGACAATTTGCTGGCCAATTTCATCATGGGCCTTAACGCGATTGTCTTGCAGACGCTGTTTTTCAGCGGCGATATTAGCTTGCTTGCGTTGGAAGAGGTCCCAACGGCGATCGTCGATTAAGCCAATTTGACGGCCTAAGGGAGTGAGACGGCGGTCGGCATTATCCGATCGCAACACCAAGCGATACTCCGATCGCGAAGTCAACATACGATAGGGTTCCCGCAACTCCTTCGTACAGAGGTCATCAATCAGGGTTCCTAGATAACTCTCCTCCCGAGGGAAGACAATCATCTCTTGACCCCGGACAAAACGGGCCGCATTAATTCCCGCCACAATTCCCTGGGCCGCTGCTTCTTCGTAGCCGGTGGTTCCATTGATTTGTCCGGCACAAAATAGCCCCTCCACCTGTTTTGTCATTAGGGTGGGGAAACATTGCGTCGCTGGGAGATAGTCATATTCAACAGCATAAGCCGGGCGTAACATGACGCAGTTCTCCATCCCCGGTAACGTCCGCAACATCTGCAACTGCAACCGTTCCGGGAGTCCGGTGGAGAACCCTTGAATATACAACTCTGGGAAATCCCGTCCTTCCGGTTCAATGAAAATCTGATGACTGGGTTTGTCGGCGAAGCGGACAATCTTATCTTCAATACTAGGACAGTAGCGAGGGCCCTTAGCATCCACCCAGCCGCCATAGACGGGGGATAGATGTAGGTTTTCTTGAATGATTTTATGGGTTTCAGCGGTGGTGCGTGTCAGATAGCAGTTGACTTGTTCCCGTTCCAGCCAAGCCTCGGGGTCAAAACTAAACCAACGTACCTCTTCATCGGGGGGTTGGGGTTCCATTTGGCTGTAATCTACGGAGCGTTTGTCAACCCGCGCTGGGGTTCCTGTTTTGAGGCGATCCGTCTCAAAGCCCAATTTTTGCAAGGTTTCCGTTAAACCCAGGGCCGCGAACTCCCCAGCCCGTCCTGCGGACATGGATTTGTTGCCGACCCAAATCACCCCCCCCAAGAAAGTTCCCGTGGTGAGAATGACGGTTTTACAGCGGAAGGCAACCCCGAAATAGGTTTGTACGCCAATAACATCCTCGTTTTGACCTAATACAATATCAGTGACCATCCCTTCCCGGACCGCCAAATTTTCCTGATTCTCAATAATTTGGCCCATGACAGCGGCATATTCCCGCTTATCTGTTTGGGCCCGCAAGGCCCAGACTGCTGGGCCTCGGGAGGAATTGAGGACGCGCTTTTGTAGATAGGTGCGATCGGCCATTTTGCCAATCTCGCCCCCAAGGGCATCCACTTCATGGACTAATTGTGACTTCGCCGGGGCCCCGACCGCCGGATTACAGGGTTGCCAGGCGATTTTATCTAAATTTAGGGTTAACAACAGGGTACGACAACCAAGGCGGGCCGTGGCCAGGGCAGCCTCACATCCGGCGTGTCCTGCACCCACCACGACCACGTCAAATTCATCTTGAAATTCTACGGCAGTTTCCAGGAGCATGGGGGTTGGTTTGAGCTGATGGGTCAATTGGCCATTGTAGCGCGTCAGCCAGCAGACGCTGATGGCGAGGGAGATGCCAAACAATGGAGCATCACCCAGAGCAATTTTAGCCAGAATTGTTCAAGGGCTTTTTCAGCTTTATCCTGCGTTTTGGGGTTGGGTCGAAGATACCCTATCCCCATCCACCAGCCGGCCAGCTTCACTTCTTCTGTCTTTTTGAACTGAGGTCTTTTTCCGCCTTAATGGCCCCATTGGACATCACTAAGCCACTCCCGACCAAGATCGCGATCGCAAAGCCAACGACAACCCAATCCATCCAAGCTGGAATCTCCATGATGGTCTCCTATACTCTGGTCTACACTTGAGAGCTTATCGCATTGGCTCACCGATCCGGGACTCTACCTCGCGGTCAATCCCGATTTCAAGCTACAATCTTAAGAGACTTAAAGAAAGTTAACGATTTAGTTCAAGCAAGCGAAAACATCCGTGGAATCGTCTCAAGCCAAGCCTGACCGCTCATTTGAGTTCAACAGTATCGAAGAGGCCCTAGCTGACCTGAAGGCAGGTAAGTGCGTTGTGGTCGTCGATGATGAGAATCGAGAAAATGAAGGAGATGTCATCTGTGCCGCCGATGCAATCACCGGCGAAATCATTAACTTCATGGCCGTCGAAGCCCGAGGGCTAATCTGTCTGGCCATGACGAAGGAGCGTCTGGATGAATTGGATCTGCCCCTGATGGTCACCAGTAATACGGAAGCCAATCAAACGGCCTTCACCGTTAGTATTGATGCCTCACCGGAGTTAGGGGTAACAACAGGAATTTCTGCCGAAGATCGGGCCTGTACCATTCGCGCGGCCGTGGCTCCCACGACGCAACCGAAAGACTTGCGCCGGCCGGGGCATATTTTCCCGTTACGGGCCCAGACGGGAGGGGTGCTCAAGCGAGCGGGCCATACTGAAGCCGGGGTCGACTTAGCCCGCTTAGCGGGCCGCTATCCGGCTGGGGTCATTTGCGAAATCCAGAACCCCGATGGAACGATGGCGCGGCTTCCAGAATTGATTGAATATGCCAAAGTCCATCACCTGAAACTGATTAGCATTGCCGATCTGATTAGCTATCGGCTGCAAAACGAACGCTTTATTCAGCGAGAAACCATTGCCGCTCTCCCCTCGGAGTTTGGCAACTTCCAGGTCTATGCCTATCGCAACCAGATGGATAACACAGAACATCTGGCGATTGTTAAAGGAGACCCGACCTCTTTTGGCGATCGCCCCGTTTTGGTGCGCGTCCATTCGGAATGTCTCACCGGTGATGCCCTCGGTTCTCTGCGTTGTGACTGTCGTCTGCAACTGCAAGCGGCCCTCAAAACCATTGAACAACGGGGGGAAGGGGTCGTCCTGTATCTGCGCCAAGAAGGACGGGGCATTGGGCTAATTAACAAGCTCAAAGCCTATTCCCTCCAGGATATGGGACTCGATACCGTAGAAGCCAATGAACGCCTCGGCTTCCCCCCCGATTTACGAAATTACGGCGTGGGGGCCCAGATGCTCAATGACCTGGGGGTTCACAAAATCCGTTTGATTACCAACAACCCCCGCAAAATCGCGGGTCTTCGAGGGTATGGCATCGAAGTGGTCGATCGCGTTCCCTTACTGATTGAAGCCAACGACTACAACTCCGTCTACTTGGCTACCAAAGCCAAGAAGCTGGGTCACTTATTACTGCAAACCTATCTGGCGACCGTGGCCCTGCACCTGCGGCAACCCTCCCTCTCCCTCGATGAGCGATCGCAATTCATCAAAGACCTCCAAGACTTGGCCCGGGAGCATCATCTCCTGTTACAAGAAGAAACTCGTCCGGTCACCGTCGCCTTATTTGGCCCCTCGGCCTTGACCTTCCATTTAGGCTTTGACCAAGCGAACCTGGCACAAGTGGATTGGTACGAAAACCTCGACCATCCCTACGTCAAGGCCCTGGTGCAAATTCTGGATCGCCTGAGCACCTGGGGGGCGATCGCCTCTCTGGAATTTCTCCTTTCTAACGGTCAAGACCCTATGACCAGTCTCAAGGGGAAATTGGCCCGGCGCAACCTAGCCCCAGGGGAATTTCCCTCTGCGATTTGCGCCGACTGGGCCACCCAGAACATCTACCATGTGGAGCCAACCGCCTTACATTAGGCTTTGGCTTCCACCATCTCAATCACATTCCCCTGAAGGTCTTTCAAGAGAAAATTCAGGGGTTTCTCACTGCGAATTTTATACTTTGCCCCCTGACGTTGGGCTTGTAGCAACACCTCTTCGAGACAGTCGCGGTCAAAACAGACATGACGTTGGCGATTCTGCCGTCCTAGACTGGCTCCAGCAATCACATGAAGCTGGGCATTCTTTTTCAGTTGATACCACAACCCTTCCGGCTCGGCACTGGGCCGGGAGGGGCCAAAGTCTGCCGAGAGATAGAGGGGGTCCACGGCCGCCGCCCCGAGAGTCTGATCATAGTTGTAATAATAATGCAGGGGCACTTCGGCAGCCGGCAGTCGTAGCTCACCTTCATAGAACCGTTGGGCGATCGCCAAATCGGATACCATCACCGTATGCACTTTCGGGGCGCTGGTGAGGAACATCCACATGGCCACGCCGTAGGCCGCCAACAACATCACCATGATGCCCTGAGTGGAGAACAACGTATCCATTAAGGGCAGGGCAGCAAAAACACTCGGGGGAATCAGTAAACTAAAAACAATGTCAACCATATATATGTCCGAATTGGGGGAACTCTCCCACGTTCAACTGGTGAATTTCTCCCTATAGTCTAGCTAATCTGACACCCTTGGTGAACGGAAGCCCCGGCAACCTTTTGACGGTTGAGTCTTGATTTCCCCATCAATCGGGCGTCCTTGCCCTTGATTCGGACAGTCGCCACGGTATGCTAAAGACAGGTTTTTCCCACTGGCGAATCATCGTGCAAATCCCAACCTTCCCTGAAGCTCAACATCCGATCGTCAAGTCCCTGTTCCACCACAGCGATCGGGAACTCCTCACTCTCTATCAACGGTATCCACAAGAGGGAAAGTATTTTACGGCTCTGTTTTGTCGCTACAGTGCCATTGTCTATACCCTCGTTCACCATTCCGTCACCTCTCCGGTGCGGGCCGATTACCTATTCGTGCTGATTTGGCAACGGATTTTCCATGAAATGCGATCGCTCGATCTCAATCCCAGTGCCGATGCCAATGATGACGAGACGGGAGAAGTCACCCTACAGAATTGGCTCATTCAACTGACGGCCCTGTCTATTGAACAGGCTCAACTCCCCGATGTCGAGGCCATTCAATACTCCCTTGAGAGTGCCCCACCTCCCTTATGGTGCTATCTTCAACAAGCCCTCGATCTTCTCGATCCCCTGCTGCGGCTGATGGTGGTCATGTCCCAGACGTTTAAATGGAGTGAAACTCGCATTGCGGCCTATCTACAGGCGGAAGGAGAACGACTCACCCCAGCGGATGTGGCGCGGCAGTTGCCCTCAGGCTATCGTGAGCTGGAGGCGAATCTCCCGGAGGATATCCGGGCTATTTATCTTGAAAGTGGGGAGAATCTGGCTGAGCCGTCAGCGGCCCATTTGTCGGAACAATTATCGTGAGATTTATCGTGAGATTGAGGTGATAGAGGGACAATGCCAACTTGGGTTAGGACTGTGACTCGGATACCACTGTTGCTAGTACTGGGACTTCTGATACCGGCTCCTCTGCTGAGTCAAACGGTTCAGGAGAGAGACTCGGGAGTCCGGATTGAACGCAACCGTGAAACCTCTCCTCGCCGTGAGGCGGATGATTTACTTCACAAAGGGCGTCAGCAGCGCGATGAGGGGAATTACGAAGAGGCGATCGCCCTTTGGCAACAGGCCTTGGAGTTATACACTCAAATGTACGACTGGGGGGCGATGACCCACCTCTATACTCAGTTGGGGTCGGCCTATGCTCAGTTGGATAATTTAAGGCAGGCCCAGCAGATGTTCGAGGCCCAGGTATCCCTAACGCGACGGCGAGATAATCGGCGGGCCCTGATGGCGGGGTTAAACAATTTAGGGACAGTCTTATTACGTCGAGGACAGTTGGATGCTGCCCAAACTCATTTTGAGGAAGCTCTGGCCTTAGCTACGGAAAGCAATGTGATTCGGGTGTTGGGCTTAACGTACAGCAATTTAGGCCTCCTCGAAGCCAGCCGTGGCAATCACCGCCAGGCGATCTCCCTCTATGAACAGGCCTTACAATATCGCATCCAAGCCCGAGATGTGTCCGGCCAGGCGAATACCTTTAATCATCTCGGGGATGCCTATTGGGCCTTGGATGACTATGAGAATGCGATCGCCAATTATGGGGCCGCTTTACGACAGGTGGAGGGAAGAGAGTCCCAGTTTGAGAACTACTTACGGGCCATCGACGGTCTGGCCACGGCCCATCAATCCGTTGGACGCTATCTACGGGCCCAGGAACTGCTCGAAGCTCGCCTAGAACGAGTCCGAGAACGGGGAGATCTGCGCCAGGAAATGAGAAGTTTAGAAGCCTTGGCTCAGCTACATTTGGCTGCCGGTGAGCGTAGGGAGGCGATTCGCCTTTACAGCGGTGCGATCGCCCTAGCGGAACAACTCGAGGATATTCGAGCCGTCTCAGCCTTAGAAAATGCCTTAAGTCCCCTCATCCGTCCCTAGAACCTGACTCGTCCAACTCTACTCAAATGACCGCCCAAAGGGGGACAGGGCCAGTTGGAAGGGGTGTCTGAGTTAAGAATTGGGGGCGATCGCCCGTTCAAACTCCTCTAAGGAAGAGAGGGTAACGGCTTGAATCAGTAAGGTTTTCAGATACGTCGCATCATCAATGGCGTTGATGCGATCGCTCAGGGAACTGGGAACCGTTCCAAAGCGAGTTTCCAAGATATCCAGGATATCCTCACGGCGACTCGTCAACACTCCGGCTGAGACTCCGGCGGCTTGAGCGAAACGCTCTAGGGGGGTGATATAAGGCATTTTTTCCTCCTCCTCAAAGGCGGCAATTTCGGTGTTAAACGATGACTCCAACTCTTCCGGGAGGGTCATGATCCAGTTCACCAGTCGGAAGAGTTCCAGAATGTTTTGACGGCTATAGCCCCGACGGTATAGGCTTTTTGTCACTTCCAGCTTCCATTGTAGTCGTTGGTTGGGCTGCTGTCGGGTGGCTTGGGTTTTTAAATGAGCCATCACCATCACCGCAAAGGGGTTCACATCCTCTTGTAGCTGGTCCCACTGGTCTTGATACTGTAAGAGTTTGACGCTGGGAAACTCGAACGAGATTTTGCTGTCCCAGAGTTCATAGCCGAAATTCTTCGGGGTCCAGTTGGGTCGATCATCGGCTAGAATCACTAGGGTTGCCACCGGTAGCTTGTAGCGGTCGAAGATGCGATAGTTATAGACGAACACTCGTTGGTCGAAGAGCGCTTCGTATTGACTTTGCACTTCGAGATGGATGAGGACGAGGGCCTCCTGGTTGTCTTTACGCCAAACTTTTACCAGTTTATCGACCAGTCGTTTTCCCAGTTCCGCATCTCGGACAATTTGCTGGAACTCTTGGTCAAGAAACTCGTATCCCCGGGACCAGTCGATATCTTCATAGGCTTGGGGAAAGAAAAAAGCCATGAAGTCGGGGAAATAGACTTCTAAGGCTTCTTTCCAGGGGCTGTCATAGTCATTGGTTTCCGATGGACTCATGGCGTGATGTGATGTTACACCCGGTGCATCTCAGTTAAAAGATGAGTATGATTGGGTCAAGAGAAATGGGTGGAACTGGGGTCAGTAATCTGCTAATGCCTTATTCAGGTATGCCCTGCCGCCCTAGCGGAACAACTCGAGGATATTCGAGCCGTCTCAGCCCTGGAAAATGCCTTAAGTCCCCTCATCCGTCCCTAGAACCTGACTCGTCCAACTCTACTGAAATGACCGCCCAAAGGGGAACAGGGCCAGTTGAATCAGTTTAAAATGTTGCTTGGCGAAGGGCAAACCAATGATGGTAATTGCCAAAATGGCAGCATGGATTAGGTGCGAGAGGGCAATCTCCCAACCAAACAGCAGAATCCAGATGACATTGAAGACCGTCTTGAGGGTGCTGTTGGGGTTGTCATCTTCAACGATTTTGCGTCCGAAGGGGGTCATGGTAGCAAAACCGAGCTTAATCGCTTGCAGTCCAAAGGGAATCCCAACAATGGTCAAACAGAGTCCCAGTCCGCCGATAATATAGCCCAGCCCCGAGAGCAAGCCGCCGAAAATTAGCCAAATAACGTTCCCAATAAGGCTCATAGTGGTTTAGATTGATGAAAGTTTGGCCCAGGCCCCCATTATAAACCGCAAAATCCAGGAAATTTGCCCTATGGACGAGCAAACAGCCCGTAATTTCATCCTCGATCAAGGCATGGCGTTACAAGAGCGACGTAATCCCAATGCCCTCTTGGTGTTATTGCAGCAGGGTAAGTCGCCGGTTCCTGGACAAATGACCTCGGTGTTATTGGCCTTAAAGATTCTCTATCAGTCCTTGCAAGGACAGTCCCAGATTGATCGCCCTCTCGCCTACGCCCTTCATCGCCTGGCTCGGGATAGCCGTTATCATTTTGAGGAGGGCCGCCGCAATCGAGTGGCCTGGTCTCCTCTCCTCATCTCTGATTTGGAACGGCTCGACCAGTTAGTCTCTAGTATCCTCTCCGGAGTCTGGCAAGGGTGAGGTATAAATATCAGGGGAGTCCTCATGAGACTCTTCTTCAGCCTCGGGTTCAGGAGTTTCCTCAGCCTCTAATTCAGGAGTCTCCTCGACCTCTAGTTCAACGTCATCATCCACAGAGGAGTCTTGGGGGGCTAGGGCCTGTAAGTCAGTTTTGACGGTGGGGATATCGTCCAGGAGAATCAGGGCCAGTTTGCCCAATACTGGCTCTTCACCGTTTCGTTCCGTAATCTCTAGCCAGTAGCCAAAGCGATCGCCCTGCCAGAGTTGACCTCGCCGTTGATGCTGGCCCCCCGGACCGGTGGGGTGAACATACTCATAGACTAACTCGGCGTTACGATAGTCTTGATAGAGGTCGAGGCCATAGACGGAGCGGACAGCTTCAACCAGCCGCTCAGAGGTGACCCCATTGTTATAGTCCAAGAGTTCAAGCCATTCACTGCGAATCCGTGTTTCCCCAACCCCTAAACCCCGCTGGGTGGGCAGGGTTTTCGAGGCGACAAAGGTAAACCGTTGGCCGGGAACGTCACTACGGCTAACTCGTAAACTTCCCCGTCGGCCATCGGGAAGGAGGGGATTACTGTAAATCCAATTTGCCACCTCACTCACCCTCTCCCCAGGAAGGGACCAAGCGGGGCCCGGAGCCATTAAGATGAGGGCGATCGCACTTCCCACTAGGGACGCGAGAGGCTTAACCATGGCTTGTTTGAGCATCAGCAAGTGTTTCTCCATTGTTGAATCCGCGTGAACACCCGTTCAGTTAAGTGACTGTCGTTGACATCAAACCATTCAATCTCAGGATAGGCGCGAAACCAGGTTCGTTGACGCTTGGCAAACTGACAGGTATGTAACGTGGTTTGGGCGATCGCCTCCTCTAAGGAAATCTCCCCTCGCCGGTAGCCTCGCATCTCGGCATAGCCCAAGGTCTGTAATAAGGGTAAATCATCCCCATAGCGATCGCACAGATGATTCACTTCCTCGACCAACCCCATCTCCACCATCTGCCGAGTTCGCCGGGCAATCCGTTCTCGTAACGGGTCTGGATCGGCGTGCAATCCTAGGTGTAAAATAGGATACTTGGGCGGCTGTTCTCCTTGTTGTTCTGATAAGGGACGACCACTGACGTAATAGACCTCTAACGCTCGCAAGGTCCGGCTCGCATCATTGGGGTGAATCCGTTGACTCGCTGGCTCATCGACCTGTTGCAGCAGTTGGTGGCATTGCCGTTGACCCAACCGCTGAAGCTGCGATCGCAACTGAGGCTGGGGGCTGATGGCCGGCATCCTTAAGCCTCGGGTCACCGACTTAATGTAAAGTCCCGTTCCCCCCACCAACAGCGGCGGCGACTCCGGACAGTTCTGATGCTGCCGAGCAATCTGCTGTTGCGCCTGGCGTTGATACTGTCCCATAGTAAAGGTCTCACGGGGGTCACAGCTATCAATAAAATAATGAGGAACCTGCCGTTGTTGCTCAAGACTCGGTTTCGCCGTGCCGATGTCAAACTCCCGATATACCTGTCGTGAGTCCGCACTGAGAATGACCGAGCCTAGCCTCTGGGCCACGGCGATCGCCAACTGCGATTTTCCCGTTGCCGTCGCTCCACAAATCACGATTAGGCCCCTCACCGATTCTCTCCCCGCAAACTCAACAAATTTTAGTATATCCAACCCCCACCCTAATTTATCCCCAATTTGGTCTAAACGCGCCGTGAGCCATTTTGTGTTAGAATTTTGGTGATTTTTGTCGTTATTTAAAAAATCTAGGGGTTTAACCCCCTATACGTGTGGAGCAATTTGTCATGACTAGTAGCTACAGTGCCGATCAAATCCAAGTTCTAGAAGGGCTGGAGGCGGTTCGCAAGCGGCCGGGGATGTACATCGGCTCCACCGGTCCACGTGGCTTACATCACCTGGTTTATGAGGTGGTCGACAATGCCATCGACGAGGCTCTGGCTGGATACTGTACGCATATTGAAATTGATATTCACGCCGATGGGTCAGTCAGCGTGACCGACAACGGACGGGGGATTCCCATCGATGTTCACTCCAAAACCGGACGCTCAGCCCTGGAAACCGTCATGACCGTTCTCCACGCCGGGGGAAAATTTGGCGGTGGTGGCTACAAAGTCTCTGGAGGTCTGCATGGGGTAGGCGTATCCGTCGTGAACGCCCTCTCAGAATGGGTCGAAGTTACCGTTTGGCGAGATAAAAAAATTCACGGTCAACGCTACGAACGGGGAAAACCCACCTCAGAGTTAACAACTAAACCCAGCCCCGAGAAGCAACGCACTGGCACCTCAGTTCGCTTTCTCCCCGACCGTGACATCTTCGTTACCACAGGCATTGAGTTTGATTTTAACGCCATCGGCGCTCGGGTACGGGAGTTAGCCTATCTCAACGCCGGGGTTCGTATCACCTTCAGTGACCATCGCCTCGATCTCTTGGGGAAAGAAGAACCTCGCGTTGAAACCTACTTTTATGAAGGGGGGATTCGCGAATATATCCAATATATGAACCGGGATAAAGAACCCCTCCATGATGAAATTATCTATGTGGAAGGGGAACGGGATGGTGTCGTTGTGGAAGCGGCCCTGCAATGGTCGGTGGATGCGTACAGTGACTCACTCCTGGGCTTTGCCAATAATATTCGCACCGTAGATGGGGGGACACACCTAGAAGGTCTCAAGTCAGTCCTCACCCGGACCATGAACGTCACCGCCCGCAAACGCAACAAACTCAAGGATAATCAGCCCAACCTAGGCGGGGAAAATATCCGAGAGGGCCTGACGGGGATTATTTCCGTGAAAGTCCCCGATCCTGAGTTTGAGGGACAAACCAAAACCAAGTTAGGCAATCCTGAAGTGCGGGGGATTGTCGATTCCCTGGTGGGAGAGGTGCTGACGGAGTATCTAGAGTTTCGTCCCAATGTGGCGGATGCAATTTTAGAGAAAGCCATTCAGGCCTTTAACGCCGCCGAAGCGGCCCGCCGGGCCCGAGAGTTGGTCCGTCGTAAGTCAGTGTTAGAATCCTCGACGTTACCGGGGAAACTGGCGGATTGTAGTTCCAAAGACCCCTCCGAGTCGGAAATTTTCATTGTTGAGGGGGATTCTGCGGGAGGCAGTGCTAAACAGGGGCGCGATCGCCGTTTCCAAGCCATTTTGCCTCTACGGGGTAAAATCCTCAACATCGAGAAAACTGATGACGCCAAGATTTATAAGAACAATGAGGTGCAGTCCCTGATTGCGGCGTTGGGATTAGGGATTAAAGGAGAAGACTTTGATGTGTCCCAGTTACGCTATCACCGCATCATCCTCATGACCGATGCGGACGTGGATGGGGCCCACATTCGTACGTTGCTCTTAACTTTCTTCTATCGCTATCAGCGGGATATGGTGGAACAGGGCTTTGTCTATATTGCCTGTCCGCCCCTCTACAAGGTTGAACGGGGTCGCAACCATCACTATTGTTACAGCGATCGCGAACTTCAACGCCATCTCAACGAACTCCCTAGCAACGCCAATTATAATATCCAACGCTTTAAGGGGTTAGGGGAGATGATGCCCACCCAGCTTTGGGATACCACGATGAATCCAGAAACTCGCTTGTTGAAACGAGTGGAAATCGAGGACGCGGTGGAAGCTGATCGCATCTTTACGGTTCTCATGGGAGACAAAGTCGCCCCTCGCCGAGAATTCATCGAAACAGAAGGGCCAAAACTGAATCTCACAGATTTAGACATCTAATTTAGGGGAAGAAGGCAAGAAGAAGGCAAGAGGCAAAAGGCAAAAGGCAAAAGGGGGAAGAAGGCAAAAGGCAAAAGGCAAAAGGCAAAAGGCGGGAATCCATCTCGGGTTTATCCTCTGTGTCCTCAGTGACTCTGTGGTTCTCTCTTGCCTCTTGCCTCTTGCCTCTTGCCTCTTGCCTCTTGCCTCTTGCCCCTTCCTTCCCCCCAAAAAAAACGCCCTGATGAGAGTGACCTCATCGGGGTGTTCGTATAATCTCAATCTGGTCTAGAGAAGAGATTGGGGTGAACCGACTATTCGCCTAAGCGGTTGCGTTGATAGACATCCAGGCTATAAGCCGGGACACGCTGGCGATAGTCGGTTTTCTGTCCGGTGAAGGCTTCAGCGAAGCGATCGAATCCTTCAGAGTTCCAGTTACGTTCGTGGATGGGCTTCGTTTGCTCCCCACGGAAGTAGGCTTGGGTACCTAGTACAGCAGCAGCAGCCCAGCCGGTCAATAGTAAGGCGATGATAAACAAAGTCATATTGAGTTCTCCTATGTCGGTGTTTTACCTCGTTCTGTAAACCATTATAACGTTTTATAAATCTTTGTAAAGTTTGCTTGACGAGGTGGGGGTAGTGATACCCGTACCCTTCGCTCTTATCCCCCCATGAGCCACTCCTTGAGATAAGGAACTGGGGGGAGACATAAAAGAATTGAGAAGGTCTTTTCAAAACCCAATCGGTGATGCTATCATATAACTAGCTAATAAAAATTAAGGCGAACGTGAGCTAAACTGGCAACTATCACTCTCCGCCCTTGTTCATCTCAACCCAGAGACCAAAATGCTATTCCGCCAACTCTTCGACCCAGAGACGTCAACCTACACCTACCTCATCGCCGATGAGGAGACTCGCGAGGCCATCCTCGTCGATCCGGTTCTCGAACAACTCGAACGGGATTTACAACTGCTTGAAGAACTGAACCTGACGCTACGCTACGGTTTAGAAACCCATGTTCATGCTGACCACATCACTGCAACGGGAAAACTGCGGGAACGAACCGGCTGTCAGGGAATTGTCCCCGCTAACGCGGAAGCCAACTGTGCCGATCGCTTTATTCAGGATGGAGAGGAGTTAGTCGTCGGTCAGGTCAAACTGGAGGCGATCGCCAGTTTGGGCCATACTGATAGCCATATGGCCTATCTCGTCAATGGAACCCATCTACTGACCGGGGATTCTCTATTGATTCGTGGCTGTGGACGGACGGACTTCCAAAGTGGGGATGCGGGACGCCTCTACGACTGCATTACCCAACGCTTCTTCACCCTACCCGAGAGTACCCTAGTCTATCCCGGCCATGATTACCGAGGTCAGACCGTGTCCACCATTGGCGAAGAAAAACGCCATAATCCTCGCTTTGCCGGCCGCGATCGCACCGAGTTCATTGAACTGATGGCGAACCTGAACCTTCCCGATCCCAAAAAAATTGCCGAAGCGGTTCCGGCGAACCAACGCTGCGGTAACGTGCCTGCCTAGCTAATGGATATTACTTGGATTCTTGGACATCTCCTTGCGATAGGCATTGGCCTGAGTTTAGGACTCATTGGCGGCGGTGGCTCGATTTTAGCGGTCCCCATTTTGGTGTATGTCATGGGGTTATCGGCCCGAGAGGCGATCGCCGCGAGTCTCTTTATTGTCGGAGTAGTCAGTCTCATCGGACTGATTCCCCATGCTAAAGCCGGTCACGTCAGCCTCAAACTGGCCCTGACCTTTGCCCCGGCGGCGATGGTGGGGGCTTATGCTGGAGCGAGATTCGCGGAACTGCCCTTTATTAGCGATACCATCCAACTGGTAGCCTTTGGCATCGTCATGTTACTGGCTAGCATTTTGATGATTCGTAAAAAACGAGACAATCCCCCCATTCAACTGGACCCCCAACCGGACCCAGGAGCAACAGCCAAATCCCCATCGTTGGGGAAAACCGTACTGATTCCCCTAGAGGGACTGTTGGTGGGGGTCATTACCGGCTTTGTTGGGGTTGGCGGTGGCTTTGCCATTATCCCCGCCCTAGTTCTACTTGGGGGAACCCCGATTAAGGAGGCAATTGGCACCTCTTTACTGATTATTGGCCTAAAATCCGCCACCGCTTTTTGGGGATATCTAGGTCAAGTTTCCTTAGATTGGAACCTCATCCTCTCCTTTACCTTAGCCGCAACCCTAGGAACCTATGGTGGAGCGTTATTAAGCCGTCGCCTGGATGCCTCTCACCTGCAAAAAGGCTTTGGTTATTTTGTCTTGGCCGTCTCAATTTTCATCTTGATTCAACGCTAAAACCCTGGGGTTAGGTCAATTGGGGTCGAATCTCCTCCAATAAGCCCTCACAAGCATCGAGGAGGAGGTCAATCACCCGGTCAAAGCCTTCTGCCCCACCGTAATAGGGGTCTGGGACTTCCTTGAGCTGATGATGACGGCAGAAATCACACATCATGCGCACGCGATCGCCATATATCCCTTGGCGATCGAGGGCCATGATGCCCGCATAATTATCCCGGTCCATAGCCAGAATCAGGTCAAACTGTTCAAAATCTGCGGGAATGAACTGTCGGGCCTGGCCCACTAACTCAATGCCTCGTTTTTTCCCCGCTGAGCGCATCCGAGCATCTGGGGCACTGCCAATGTGATAACTCGACGTTCCCGCCGAATCACAGATAATTTTGTCCTCTAGCCCCGCCTCAGCTACCAAATGGCGCATGATATTTTCCGCTGAGGGCGATCGGCAAATGTTGCCTAGACAAACAAAAAGTAAATGATATGCCATCGTGTTTTCAATATCAGGTCATAGTCGTGGCGCGGGACAACGAACCCAGTAAGACCAAAGCCTGCACGTGCAGGCTTTGGAAGTTCTCCGACCGTGGTGAACTTACATCCCCGGTAAATTTAAACCGCCTGTGAGTTCTTCCATCTTCTCCCGCATCGTTGCCGTAGATTTGTTATAGGCATCCTGCATCGCTTCCGTCACCAAGCGAGAGACCGCCTCAGGTCCTTGGTCCAGGGCCCCTTGAGAGATTTCAGCCCCCCGAGGTTCTTGGTTGCCGCTGAGGACGACCGTGACCGTCCCATCACTGGATTGACCCGGGATTTCTAGCAAATCGAGTTCTTCCTGAAGACGTTTCGCTCCTTCTTGAACTTCTTGGGCTTTTTGGAAAGCAGCGGCAAGTTCTTTCATCTTGCCCAAGCCGAATCCAAATCCTTGTCCTTGTTGTTTAGACATCGTGCTTAAAACTCTCGCGTCACATTAAATTGCAAGTACGACCCATTGTGCCATCGCAGCGCCCTTGTCACCAAAGATCACTGACATCCTGGGAAAACTCCCCGATGAGTTTGACCTCGGGTTGGAGTTCAACGTCCCAACGATGACGAACGACGTCCCGCACATGACGGATGACGGCGATCGCATCTTGAGCCGTTCCTTGGCCGCTGTTGAGGATAAAATTAGCGTGTTCATTGGCCACATGAACACCCCCCACACGATATCCCTTTAACCCCGCCTGTTCAATTAACCAACCGGCCGCTTGAGGTTTAGGATTACGAAAGACACTGCCACAACTGGGGCGGTGATAGGGTTGCGTCCCATGACGTTGTTTAAGATGCTTGTCCGTGCGCCGTCGCACCAGCAGGGGGTCTTCTCCCCCTTGCAGTTGTAAGGTGGCTCCAAGGACGAGCTGAGAACTACCTTGTAGACAAGAGGTGCGGTAACTATAGCCTAGGGCGCTTCGGGGCAGGGTAACAATGCCACCATCGCTGTCTAAGACCTCTACCTCAATTAAATTATCCGCCAAACAACTGCGGTGAGCGCCGGCATTCATGACCACGGCCCCACCCAGGGTTCCCGGGATACCCACGGCCCACTCGAAACCACTTAACCCACGACTGGCTAATTCCCAGGCGAGTTTGGGGAGGGGAAAGCCAGCGGCGACCTTGACGATTCCCAAGCTCCCATCTAGATGATAGTCCCGTAAATAGCGGGTGCTAATGACTAAACCCGGGATGCCGCGATCGCCAATCAGTAAATTAGACCCCGCCCCAAGAACCGTAATTGGTAAGCCTTCTGAGTTCGCCCAGGCCAAAGCCCCATAGAGGTCATCGAGAAGCCGTGGGGCCATGTACCACTCGGCCACACCTCCAACCCGTAGGGTCGTCATCTTAGCCAAGGGAATTTGGGGATATAGAGGGCATTTCGCACCCAAAATATGAATCGGCCCGGGATTGGCCAAGTCCATCGATGGGGGTGGGCTTGAATGAGAAAATATCATCATCGCTCAGAGATACCTAGGAACGGGAGGATTGCACGTGATCACGCTCGTAGTCGAGCTGGCCATGCCAGTTGAGTAAATCTGGGACAATTTGATTGAGATCACCAGCACCCAAAAACACGGCCAAATCCCCAGGTTGGAGAAAGTCCTGGAGAAAGGTTTTTAACTCCTCTAGGGTCTCCTGGGGATGGACGGCATCGTGATGTTCAGCAATCGCCGAGGCCAGATGACTACTGCTAACTCCAGCAATGGGGGCTTCACCAGCACTGTACACTGGGGCGACGACTACTGCATCAGCATCGCCGAAGGCCTCCGCAAACTCGCGGATAAAGGTTTGGGTTCGACTGTAGCGGTGGGGCTGAAAAATGGCGACCAGTCGCTGACTCGGTGATGTGTCCCCCTCCACTTGCAACCGGGCAGCTGAGAGGGTGGCGGCAATTTCGCTGGGGTGATGGGCGTAATCATCAATGAAACGAATCCCATTGGCAACCCCCAGCAGTTCAAAGCGACGCCGGGCCCCTTTAAAACTCTGGAGGCCCTGGGCAATGGGGCCAAAGTCCAGTCCTAGCGATCGCCCGACGGCGATGGCCGCCAAGGCGTTACTCAGGTTATGAGTTCCTAACAATCCCAAGTGAATCTCCCCGAGACAGGTGCCTCGCTCCCAGATTTGGGCTTGGGTTCCTTGAGCGGAGACTTGAACCGCATTGGCGGTGTAGTCGGCCCCTCGCTCGGGGTCGAGGCTATAGGTGATGTCCGGCTTGAGGCGATCGCGGACAACATCGCAATCAATACAGCCGATGGTGGTTTGACACCGTTGGGCGAAGGTCTGAAAAATGCCGGTGACTTCGTCTAGGCTTTGGTAGCGATCGGGGTGATCCAGTTCTATGTTTGTAATGACCCCAATCTGAGATTCAAATTTAACTAAAGACCCATCGGACTCATCCGCTTCAGCCACTAGATAAGGACTGCTTCCAAGTCGCGCATTTCCTGACCAGGCTTCCACTTCTCCCCCCACAACAATGGTCGGATCGAGTCCGGCTTGTAGGAGTAAATAGCCGATTAAACTGCTGGTGGTTGTTTTACCATGGGTTCCGGCGACGGCAACACTATGGTGGGTTTGGATGAGAGCCGCTAAAACATCGGAACGGTGGAAAATGGGGCAACCTAGAGCCACGGCAGCTTGATACTCCCCATTATTCGGGTTGATGGCTGTCGAGCAAATCACTTGGGGCAATCCTGGAGGGGCGATCGCCCCTTCCTTCGAGCCATCGGGCTGGGCCGTCTCGGGAGCGGCGGAGTGGGATAGGGAAGTAGCCGTAAAGACCTCTAAGTTTTTAGCTTCCTGTTCCCAGAAAATATGAACACCTAATTTTTGTAATCGTTGAGTAATGTGATTCGACTTTAGATCCGAACCATACACGGGAAGCTGGCGCTTCGCTAAAACATATGCTAGAGCAGACATGCCAATTCCACCGATGCCGATGAAATGAAATGGCTTGCCGCTGAAATCAACAGAATCCGGCATTTTCGCTCCTAACACACCACACCGTACCGATAACACGCGACATCATATCAGGTATTGTTATTTTGCGATACGACTTTGGACAAATTGAACACTACTCATCTTAGCCATATCGGTCGAGGAGGGTAGATGAGATTGATCACCTCATCAATTGATGATCTCCATTCTGATGGGTTGATCCGTCATTGAGCTTGATGTCTCGGGTTGACGGCTATGATATCTCCTCGTGAGCCAGACCCCAAATCGTACCCGTTGGGCCAAGACCTCGCACCCAGGAACAGACCCACCCTTGACTGTACTGGCGTCTGTAGGTCTGTGAACTAGCTTTCAGCGTCGGTTTGGGTAAATCCGTGCAATTTATCCACTTTCTGATTCCCGGCGATCGCCCCGGAGCCAGTTACTCAGACAAGCAACGCCTAACTTGGGGAGTCTTGGACAGTCCGAGTTGACCCGGACAAAAATGATCAGGAAACGGACAGGCTTTGCGATATGATGAAAGGCGCTACCTGAACTTGCCAGAGTACCGCCATGATGCTTTAGAGGCGAAGGGTTGGAGAATGGCAGGGAGAGCCGATAGGATAGCAAACAAACCCAATAATCATGTTGTGTTGGGTCGGTAGATGTAGGTCAGAGTCACCGAACTGCGTCACGAAAATTTCATAACGACTTGTTGACCCCATGCGCTCAGATGCAGCGTAATGATGGGGGATCAACTGGATTCAAAACTGCCTGTGGAGGCGACCAAACGTGGAACACCAGCCGTCTGCTTAGACGGACGCCGGGTTACTCTCCCGTCTGGACTCGTTCTCACTGACGCAGGAGACTCAGTCTGTCAAGATTGAATATCTGTGAACGAGCTGTATAGCTCGGTTGTAACGTCAAGCCCGTTTATCGATTTGGTGGGCGATCGCTGTTAGGAGGAAACAAGGTGATTAGAGTAGCAATTAATGGTTTTGGACGTATTGGACGCAACTTTTTGCGTTGCTGGTTAACCCGTGAAAATAGCGGGTTGGAAATTGTGGGGGTCAACGACACCTCTGATCCGAAAACCAATGCGCATTTGCTCAAGTATGACACGATGCTGGGCAAGTTAGATGCAGAGGTCAGTTCAGATAGTAATTCGATTATTGTCAACGGCAAGACGATTAAATGCGTCAGCGATCGCAATCCCCTGAATCTTCCCTGGAAAGAGTGGGGCATTGACTTAGTGGTGGAATCCACTGGGGTCTTCGTGACGGAAGAAGGTGCATCCAAGCACCTCCAAGCTGGAGCCAAAAAGGTTCTCATTACCGCCCCAGGGAAAGGAGGTAGCATTGGTACCTATGTCATGGGCGTCAACCATGAAACCTATAAGCACGAAGACTACAACGTAGTCAGCAATGCCAGTTGTACCACCAACTGCTTAGCTCCCATCGTCAAGGTGCTGCATGAGAATTTCGGTATCATCAAAGGTACCATGACCACCACCCACAGCTACACCGGGGACCAACGGCTCCTCGATGCCAGCCACCGGGATGTGCGTCGTGCTCGGGCCGCAGCCATGAACATCGTCCCCACCTCCACCGGTGCCGCCAAAGCTGTAGCCTTGGTGATTCCTGAAATGAAAGGCAAGCTCAACGGGATTGCCCTGCGAGTTCCCACCCCCAACGTGTCTGTTGTGGACTTAGTGGCTCAAGTGGAGCGTAAAACCTTTACCGAGCAACTGAACGAAGTGCTGCAAAATGCCGCCAACGGTCACATGAAAGGTATCCTGGGCTACAGTGATGAACCTCTTGTTTCCACCGACTATAAGGGAGCCAACGATTCCTCTGTTGTGGACTCCAGCCTCACCTTAGTCATGGATGGTGATCTGATTAAAGTTGTGGCTTGGTATGACAACGAATGGGGTTACAGCCAACGGGTTGTTGACCTGGCTGAACTGGTGTCTGAGAAATGGGTCGGCTAGTCCCCCCCCCAGGTTTGGGAGTTCCAAGGGTTCGTCCCGCTCCAGTGAATTTCTGATATCCTATTCCCCATGAAGAGGCGGCCAGTATGGTCGCCTCTCCTATCATGAGGGACAGGCCCATCTCTGGACAAGGTTTATGAATCCGATTAATCTGTGTTTCCCGATCGCGGCGACTGGTTTTTCTCAACTGCCGCTGCCTTATTTGGCTCAAGTCCTGAGTCCGACGGATGATCCGGTTGCCATCTTCCTGATTATTCTAGCCATTATGCTCGTGGCGCCGCTTTTGTTTGAGCGGTTGAAAATGCCCGGTATTATTGGACTCATTTTAGCAGGAGTCGTTGTCGGTCCTCATGGGCTAGGATTGTTAGAACTTGATAGCACCATCGACCTTTTAGGAACTGTGGGGTTGTTGTTCTTAATGTTTTTGGGGGGGTTAGAAACCAGCCTCGAAGATTTGCGGCAAAATGCCAAAGGTGCGGTTAGTTTTGGTCTAGCCACGTTCCTCCTGCCGATGATTATCGGGACGGCTGCCATCCTCACCCTTGACTATTCCCTGTTAGCCGCGATTCTTGTCGCGTCAACCTTTGCCTCTCATACCTTAGTTGCCCTCCCCGTCTTGAATCGGCTGGGGATTATGAAATCACGGGTGGTGACTGCGACCCTGGGGGCAACACTGATTACCAATATTTTAGCCCTGTTGGTCTTGGCGGTGGTGGTACGAGCAGAAGAGGGAGAACTCACCCTAGAATTTTGGTTATTTCTGATTCCTTCCCTAATTATTTATACCTTTGCTACCCTCTGGGGAATCCCCAAACTGGGTCGTTGGTTTTTTATTAAATTTGGTCATGATGATCGAGCCGAATTCATGTTCGTGTTGGCGGCTCTATTTGTTGTTTCCTATTTAGCCAATTTAATTCAAATTGAACCCATTGTCGGTGCCTTCTTAGCTGGAGTTGCCATTACCCCCTTAGTGCCGCCCCTCAGTCCCCTGATGAACCGGATTCAGTTTATCGGCAACACCCTGTTTGTGCCCTTTTTCCTGATTTCTGTGGGCATGTTGGTGGACCCGATGATTCTGATCGAAGAACCGGAAGCCTTACTGGTGGCTGGGGTAATGGTGGCCGCCGAGGCGGTGAGTAAGTTTGCGGCGGCTTGGGGCACGGGCTGGTTTTTGAAATGGTCGGGTCCGGGTCGCATGGTGGGGTTTGGCTTATCGATTGCTCAGGCTGCCTCAACCTTGGCAGCGGCAACGGTTGCTCTGGAGATTGGCTTGGTGGATGAGGTGACCATTAATGGGGTCATCATTATGATTTTGATTACCTGTGTGGCCTCTCCTTGGATTACGGCTCGCTGGGGGGCTAAATTGGATACGCCTCAGGTGGAATCATCTGAGACCCAGGCGAGCAACGAAAAACAAAATCAGTGGGGGGCAAGAATTTTAGTGCCCGTGGCCAACCCCGATACGGAAGACCGCTTGCTGCAATTGGCGATTATTTTAGCGAAACGTAAAAATGGCACGCTTCTGCCCCTGCATGTCCTTTCCGATCGCAACGGCCCCGTTTCCTCGGCGGCCCGGGAGGGACAACAACGGCTGTTGAGTAGTGCGGAAATGATTGCCCATGGAGCGGTAACAGCCGTTGAACCCATTGGTCGGGTTGATGATTCCATTGATTGGGGGATTCTGCGGGTGGCCCAGGAGCGCAATGCCAGTCTTGTGATTTGTGGTTGGAAAGGCTATTCCACCTATCGGGAGAATTTCTTTGGCAGTGTGATTGATAATGTGGTCCGCCAGTCCCCGGTTCCAGTCTTAGTTTCCCGCTTTCCCAAGCCCTTGGAGAATATACAACGGGTGCGATTAGCCGTGACGGATGCTCAGGTGGCCTCACCTTTGTTTAAACCTACGTTGACCTTGGCTCGGTCGGTGGCCAATGAGTTGAAAAGTGATTTAGCCGTTCTTCAGGTGTTACCGAGTCGGGCCGAGGTCCCACGGGTTGACTTATCGGAGCTGGAGCCGGAGCTGGAGTTAGATGTGCAGCGCGGCGGCTTAGTGGTTCAGGTGATTACGGTCTTGGAGCCGAATGATTTGTTGGTCTTGATTGCCGGCAAAAATCGTGCGGGGGGTCCGGCCTTGGGACGAGCGGCGGAAACGATCGCCCGCAGTCAACCGAAGTCGTCTATGTTGATTCTCCATTTTCCGGAGGATCAGGAAGGGGCTTGAGTGGGGCCGGCTTTATAAAAAACGCCGTAGGTCAAAACTCATCCCGTCCTGGCGGGTGGGATTGCATTCATGGGTGAGCAGTAATAGGAGGTGTTCCGTATAATCGACGGCTCCCCGTAGTTCTCCTTGAAGAATCTCTAGGCCGCCATTGGCATACTCTTCAAATAGTTCTACCCGTCGCGCTTCTGCCTCGGGGTCGGTGGGAGAGAGGATGTTAGCTTCTTCTGTGGCCATGATGGCCAACAGTTGAATCAGGCGATCATAGCCCCGGGAAATGAAGATATCCAGGGAGACGGGACTCGGTTCACGGCTAACGGCGGAGCTTATGGGCGATCGCCGTTTGTGTTTGGCCCCCAGGGCCGCTGCAAAGGCCAAGATATCTGCATAGGTGGGGAAGGGAGCTGTGGTCATCTCTCCCTGACGCAGGAGCGATCGCACCAAATCCGCTTTATCTTTGTCTACACGCACCCGATGTAACATGGTTCTGAATCTCGTCTGAGGTCAACTGGGGGGAATCTGGTAGAGGGTGATCATCCGTTCAATCACAGCCCGGCTCACAGGGGCCGCGACCTGTCCCCCAGTCCCGGATGACGGCTCATCCACAGCCACAAAGACTAAATAGCGGGGAGCCTCGGCGGGAAAAATGGCCACGAAACCAGCCACGACGGCTGAACTGGAATAGCCTCCCCCATCTCCTAAACTTTTCTGAGCCGTTCCGGTTTTTCCCGCAATCCGATAACCGGGAATCCGCGCATTTTGACCCGTCCCTTCTTCCACGGCCTCCTCCATCATTTTCACCACATCTCGCACCGTTTCCTCGGAAAAGATGCGAACTCGTTGGGGACGTGGGAAGGGCTGCTGTAACTGGCCGGCCGTATCAGTCAGTCCTTGGACCACATGGGGGGTCACTAAATAACCTCCATTGGCCAAGCTACCGTACAGACGTACTAACTGAATCGGGGTGATGGCAAATCCTTGGCCAAATGAGGTAGTAGCGGCTTCGACGGGAGAGGCGAGAAACTCCTGACGGCTTTTAAGAATGCCTGGGGTTTCAGAGGGCAAATCAATCTGGGTGAGTTCTCCTAACTCCACCCGTCGCAGCCAATCATAATAATCACTGGCCCCCATCCGTTCCATGATGCGTACCATTCCCACATTACTGGAATCCCGGAGAATCTCCGTTAAGGTCAGTTCCCCCCGTCCCCCAGCATAGGCATAATCATAGTTGGAGATGGGCCAGCCATCGACAATGATCTGACCGGGATCGTGAAACGTATCTGTCGGTCGAATGGCCCCTGCTTCTAGGGCGATCGCCACATTGAGGGGTTTAAAGGTAGAACCGGGTTCATATAAATCATTCAAGGCCCAATTGCGGAAGCGCTCCAGGGGAGTGTCATTGTACTGGTTGGGATCGTAGGAGGGCAAAGACACTAAAGACAACACAGAGCCATCCCAAGCATCCATAACAATGACTGTTCCCTGTTGGGCCTGAAATTCCTCCATGGTTTGAGCGAGAACGGCCTCTGCTGTACCTTGCAAGCGCATATCTAGAGTTAATTGCAGCCGCAAGTCATCAAAGCGAGCGAGGGCGGGGGCGGCGCGATCGAGAATCCCCCGATTTTGAGCATCGTCACCCACGAAAACCACATTTCGTTTTAAGACATCGTTGTGGGCTGCCTCCAATCCTGCCTGGCCTAGGCCATCAAAGTCCACATACCCGACCACGGCAGCGGCACTTTCCTTTTGTGGATAGGAGCGACGAGAGACGGGGATAAGTTCCAAACCATCAAAGCGGAGTCGGGCAATCTGCCGGGCAGTTTGTTGTGGTAGCCAGTCTGCTAAGGGAATACCGCTGGGGAAACTCTGAAATTTTTCCAGGAGTTGAGCTGGAGACTCTTGCAAAAGCACTGACAACTCCGCCGCAACGTCCCTTGGGGGAGCGGTGAAGAGTTTGGGGTGAGCATAGAGATTAAACACGGGACGATCAATGGCCAAAGGAATATCTCGGCGATCAACAATTGTCCGTCGTGGCACAAGTGTTTGGAATTGGGGTTGGTACTGCTCGGCGGCCCGTTCCTGAAGACGAGGTCCTTCAAGGACTTGTAGGGCAAACAGATTTAGGGTTAGGCCCAATCCGGCGGCCACCAATAGGGCCCAAACGACGAGCAAGCGCCAGCGGGAAGGGGTGGCGACCACATCCCGGAATTGAGTCATTGCCCAGTCTGAGACATTCTCCAGGGTGGTCAGATAGGCCGCCAGTTGGGCGCGATACTCATGGGACTGAGAGGGGGGACGAGAGGGCGATCGCCTGGGGGGGGTGGAGGGCCGGGAGACTCTCGCACGCTTGATCTCTCGGTGTTTAGGGAGTAGGGGTCTACCTCGCACGTAACGCATCAATTTCTCAGCTTTGGGGTGGCGAATGGAGCAGGTGTTAGATGGGGGTTGGCTTAATATCCCAGGGGAAAGTTGGGGTTGGGGGGGTCAGAGGGACGGTCTGCTGAGGGGCGATCGCGAGTCGTGGCTGGGGTAATGTAGAGGGTTTGCTCGGAGGTGACGACTAAATGGTCTAACTCATGGTCTTGCTCAAGTTGCATCACATGTTGCCGCAGGGCTTCTGTGGCAATCACGAGTTGTCGTTCCTGTTGCCGTAGTTGTTGAAGTTCACGGCTAGCACTGTTCCACTGTTGTTGAGAATAGACCGTCCCACCGTACAGCGCCAGGGTGCTGGTGGCCAACAGGGCGCTAATGAGGGTTGAACTACGGCGCAGCCAAGGGAGTGGGGAAAGGAAGCGGGCGGACGTTGGAGGTTGGCGCAGTTGTTCCCGACCCTTCAAGGGAATCACGACGGAGTTCCTGGGGCGAGGTTGCTGAGATGCTGAGACGGAGGACTGACGACGCAGCTCAAGACGGCGTTCGAGTGAAACAACTCGATTCCTATCGCCGGTTAAACGAGGGGATCTCACGGACGCAGACTGAAGCGCGTAAGTCATAAAACACCACCAATACGAGAGCAAATACGAGAGCAAGCAGAATCAGCGAGTCTATCCGTCCTGGAAATATAACCGAAGTCGAGTTATCTTTGGGCCATGACGTGATCTGAACTCCTTGTCCACATCATCCTAACACCGTCAGTTTCCCTTGGAAGCGTTAGGCTGGGTCTGTCTCTAGACACATTTTTTTGATGATCACTGATCCTTTGGGTTAAGTTTGAGTTAAATTACAATATCGCAGCTCAACTCGGCCTAATAAGGTGGTGTTGATGTTGTGGGCATTTGACATAAGAGGTACAAATTCATGAAAACTAAACTTGTAAGTTTGATGGCGGTTCTGGGGCTTTCTCTGTTCCTAGGCGCTTGTGCTGAGGATACTGCTCCTACCGATACTGCTCCTGGAGAGGCTCCCATGGAACAGGAAGCTCCCATGGAAGGAGATCCTGAAGGGATGCCGGAGGGAGATGATCCCATGGAAAGCCCGATGGATCCCGCTGATGATCCTATGGAAAGCCCGATGGATCCCGCTGATGATGATGAGGCAGCTCCCATGGAACCGGAGACTCCTGACGCTCCCTAGTCTAGAATCGGCATTTCCTCTAGGGTCCCAGTGGCTAACTAGACGGGTGGGCTCTAATGAGTCCTATTGCTCAGGAACGAGGAGTTGTGTTTGGAATCATGCCAAGAGCGGCTCCTCGCTTCTTTTTTTTCCGGGTTTGAGGTGGTTTTGATGCGCCTTCTCCAGTTCAGTACATCCCATTATTGCCGCAAAGTTCGCTTGGCTTTGGGGTATAAGGGCATTTCCTATGAGGTGGAGAATTTGACGCCCGGCGCTCATCGCTTCAAGTTGAACCCCTTAGTGGGGTTGACGACGGTTCCGGTGTTGTTACCTCAGTCCCCTGAGGCCCCGGTGGCGGTGGGTGACTCGACGGAGATCCTAAGATTTTTAGAGGTCTACTACCCTGAGCCGTCTTGGGCTTTTGGAGAACCTCAGGGCGATCGCCGGGCTTGGCTTTTGGAAGATTGGCTCGATGAGAGTATTGGCACGGCGACCCGTTTTCTCTATTACGATTTTCGGGCCAAAGAGGGTCAGTCCGTCAATCCTTCTTGGTTTGCCCAAACCTTGGTTAAGGTGGTGCGGTTTCAGTATGATATGAGTCCGGCCCGGGTGGACTTGGCCCGTCAGCGTCTGGATTTTGCGTTGAGGGAGTTAGGAGAGGTTTGGCAGGGCTCTCCCTATTTGGTGGGCGATCGCCTCAGCGTCGCGGATATTACGGCGGCGGGCCTCCTCAGTCCCCTAGCGTTGATTCCTCAATACCGACAGGACTATCCCTGGCTGTTTGAGCGGATTGGGCAGATTCATCGGCACTGTCAGGAACCCCTACCCCCAGGATTAACCCTATGATGACCGGCAAACCCTTCGCGAGTTTCGTGGTCGCTGCGGCCGTGAGCCTGATCGCGATTCCTGAGAGGGCGATCGCCCTTCCTCCGGCCGAGGATACCCCGGAAGAAGTGTTACGCAACGAGATTTTGCTAGAGGCGCGATCGCCCCTCGATGGGGAACCCCTCACCCCCGCCGAGTACGCGGCCCTACAAGCCCAACTGCAAGAGCCAACTCAGCCCCCTCAGCTCAGTTCCGAGATTCGCTACAACATCTTTTTGCTGCAACTGTTGCGGATGTTCCGAACCCTTAGCCCCTTCTAGTAGACCCCCCCTCCGGTTCAAATTTCCTGACTTTTGCCTCCCCTCCCCGACAGAGAGGGGTTTTTGCTGTATCTTCAACTGTAAAGATTTGTTGCCGAACCCTCCCGGTTCGGCCAAAATCTTTAGGGAAGCCCCCAGCACAGACCCACGTCAAAATACCTAGGGTCAGCATACCCAGCATCGGCCAGGGGACCTATAGACATGTCACACTAGGGCTGAGTCATCGGCGGGGGGCGATCGCACCCGAACCTCTATAACAAAACAGCACACGGCCTAAACACCCATCCATTCCCTTAAAACCCATGTCAAAAACCATTTCCACCGAACAGATTGACTACATTGTTCATAACAGCCACCAAGACCCCTTCTCCGTCCTCGGCGCTCACACCATCGAACGAGACGGGAAGCCAGTCTGGGTGGTCCGGGCCTATCTCCCGGATGTGGAAGCCGCCTGGGTCGAACTCTCAGAAGAACGGAAGTCCTACCCCATGGAGTCCGTCCATCACCCCCACTTCTTTGAATGTGAACTCGATCGCCCTGTTGACAAAAAAGAAGAGACCGACCCCTTCCCCATCAACTACCAACTGCGACTCAAACAAGGGGACCATGAGCGGGTGATTTATGACCCCTACGCCTTCCGCTCCCCCAAACTCACCGACTTTGACATTCACCTCTTTAGCGAAGGGAACCACCATCGCATCTACGAAAAACTCGGCGCCCATCTCCTCAGCACCAAGGGCGTCGAAGGCGTCTACTTCGCCGTCTGGGCCCCCAACGCCCGTAACGTCTCGGTTTTAGGAGATTTCAACAGTTGGGATGGTCGCAAGCACCAAATGGCGAAACGGGGGAACGGAGTCTGGGAAATCTTCATCCCGGAAGTGGCTGTGGGGACTCCCTACAAATACGAAATCAAAAACTACGACGGCCACATCTACGAAAAATCCGACCCCTACGGCTTCCAACAGGAAATCCGCCCCAAAACCGCCTCCATCGTCACCGATCTCGACAGCTACCAATGGTCCGATACGGACTGGATGGAAACCCGGCGTAATACGGACCCCATGACCTCCCCCGTATCCATTTACGAGGTTCACCTCGGATCATGGCTGAACGCCTCCTACGATGAGCCAGGAACCGACTATCTGGGGAATCCCCTACCCCCCGTTGCCGTCGCCGACCTCAAACCCGGGGCACGCTTCCTCACCTACCGAGAACTGGCGGACCGCCTGATTCCCTACGTCAAAGACCTCAACTTCACCCATATTGAACTTCTCCCGGTTGCCGAACATCCCTTCGACGGGTCCTGGGGCTATCAAGTCACCGGCTACTACGCCGCCACCTCCCGCTACGGAACTCCCCAAGATTTGATGTATTTCATCGACCAATGTCACCAGAACGGCCTTGGCGTGGTTGTGGATTGGGTTCCCGGTCATTTCCCCAAAGACGGTCATGGCTTAGCCTTCTTCGACGGAACTCACCTCTACGAACATGCGGACCCCCGCAAAGGAGAACATAAAGGCTGGGGAACCCTGGTGTTTAACTATGGCCGCAACGAAGTCCGTAACTTCCTCGTTGCCAATGCCATCTTCTGGTTTGATAAATTCCACATTGATGGCATTCGCGTGGATGCGGTAGCCTCAATGCTTTACCTGAACTACGATCGCGAAGATGGAGAATGGGTGGCGAACCAATATGGCGGCTGCGAAAACATCGAGGCGGCAGACTTCCTACGCCAAGTTAACCATGTGCTGTTTAGCTACTATCCTGGCATCCTCTCGATCGCCGAAGAATCCACCGCTTGGCCCATGGTCTCTTGGCCCACCTATGTGGGGGGGTTAGGCTTCAACCTGAAATGGAATATGGGTTGGATGCACGATATGCTGGACTACTTCGCCATGGACCCCTGGTTCCGCCAGTTCCACCAAAACAACATCACCTTCAGCATTTGGTATCACTACAGCGAAAACTACGTCCTGGCCCTGTCCCACGATGAGATTGTCCATGGCAAGAGTAATATGCTGGGCAAGGTCCCGGGGGATGAATGGCAGAAGTTCGCCAACTTGCGCTGTCTGTACGCCTATATGTTCGCCCATCCGGGCAAGAAAACGTTGTTTATGAGCATGGAGTTTGGCCAATGGAGTGAGTGGAATGTCTGGGATGACCTAGATTGGGATCTGCTGCAATATCCGCCCCATCAGAATCTGAAGGGCTTTGTCAGTGCCTTGAACCAGATTTATCGTAATGAACCAGCACTTCATAGTCAGGATTTTGAGGAACCGGGCTTTGACTGGATTGATTGTAATGACAACAGCCATAGCGTGGTATCTTTCCTACGGCGCGATAAGTTCTCTGATGATGTGATTGTGGTGGTCTGTAACTTTACCCCTCAACCCCATAGTCATTATCGAGTCGGGGTTCCCGAAGGAGGTTTCTATAAAGAAATCTTCAACAGCGATGCAGCGAACTTTGGCGGCAGCAATATGGGTAACCTGGGCGGCAAATGGACTGATGAATGGTCGTTCCATAATTATCCCCAATCGGTGGATTTATGTCTGCCGCCTCTGTCGGTGTTGATGTTTAAGCGCGATCGCGACCCATCCCCTGTCACGACCTCTAGTGATACGGTGTCAGTCAACACAACGATGTAGACCATCCTGCGCCAAGCGGCCATGGATTGGGGAAGCTGGCCATCCTGGCTGGGCTCCCCTGCTATGGCTGCCGAGTCCTCCCCTCAAGCTGCGATAGGCTAGAGGGGAGATACATTGATCATTATCATTTAGGAGCGTACCCTTGAAGAACGCACAGCCAAGCCCCCAGAACTTACAATCGATTATTATCGGGGCCATTCTGGCGGCGATCGCCATTATTGGCTTTAGTTCCTTCGTCGTCATCTCTCCCGGCCAAGCGGGAGTCATCAGTATCCTCGGGAAAGCCCGAGATGGAGCCTTACTGGAGGGGATTCACTTCAAACCCCCCCTGGTTTCCGTCGTGGATGTCTATGATGTCACGGTTCAGAAGTTTGAGGTTCCCGCCCAGAGTTCCACCAAAGACCTTCAGGATTTGACGGGACGCTTTGCTATTAACTTCCGTCTCGATCCGACTCGGGTGGTGGAAATTCGCCGCACCCAGGGGACGTTACAGAACATCGTCAGCAAAGTGATTGCCCCGCAAACCCAAGAAGCCTTTAAAATTGCCGCCGCCCGGCGCACCGCCGAGGAAAGTATCACTAAACGCACGGAGTTGAAACAGGACTTTGATGTGGCCTTACAAACTCGTCTGGAGAAGTATGGGGTGATTGTTCTGGATACCAGTGTGGTGGATTTGAACTTCTCGCGGGAGTTCGCCAAAGCGGTGGAAGAGAAACAAATTGCTGAACAGCGGGCCCGCCGAGCCGTTTATGTGGCTCAGGAAGCGGAACAGGAAGCCCAAGCGGAGATTAACCGCGCTCGGGGTAAAGCGGAAGCCCAAAAACTCCTAGCGGAAACCCTCAAGTCCCAGGGTGGACGGTTAGTGCTGCAAAAAGAAGCCATCCAAGCTTGGCGCGAAGGGGGCGCTCAAATGCCTAAAGTCTTGATGTTAGGAAGCGAATCCCCGGGAATCCCTTTCCTGTTTAATTTACAAGATGTGGAGGACGAGGCCCTCTCAGGTCGCTAACTTGATTAGTTCAAGATGGGTTAATCGGCTTTTCAGGATTAACCCTGAGTTGATTTTGATAGCGGGTTAATCCAACTGATTCTTCTGGATCTACGGTGGGATTTATTGCGTGGTATACAAGATTGTAGGGGCGAAAAATTTTTCGCCCCTACAGTAACGAATGTAATCTGGCATAAATTGTATTTATCACCTTGGAATCCAGAAATCCCTGCGATTTTTAGATGTAGTAACTTATTAAAAGTATTCATCTAAGATTTTTGAAATCGCAAAAATAAACTAAGTATTAAATCTAGTTTTGGGTCGCCTATTATGCTTGAAGTCAACAGTTTGGAGTGGATTCGCCTGCATCCCTGGCTGTTTGCCGTCATTTTAAATGCAGGTTTGTGGCTGTTTGCTGCCCTACTCCCCAAGAAACTTCTTACCCCTGCGGGGTATGTTCATGCCTGGATTTTAGGGGTTTTAGTTTGGGGCTGTCTGGGGTGGCAAGGCTATACCATTGTCATGTTTTATTTCTTGTTTGGTTCAGCGGTGACGCGGATTGGGAAAGCGCAAAAGGAAGCGGCGGGGATTGCCGAGAAGCGAGATGGGGCCAGGGGGCCGGAGAATGTCTGGGGTTCAGCATTGACAGGGACATTCTGTGCGATCGCCCTGGCGGGATATGCCCAACTACAAGGAGTGCCCACCCATCCCCTCCCCGCCGTTCCGCCTTTGCTGATTATCTTGCTACAACTCGGCTATGTCGCCAGTTTCGCCACCAAACTCGCGGACACCACCGCCAGCGAAGTGGGCAAAGCTTACGGGAAACGGACGTTTTTAATTACCAGTTTGCAGCCAGTTCCCGCTGGAACCGAGGGGGCCATCAGTTTGGAGGGGACCCTGGCGGGGCTAGTGGGAGCGGTGGCGATCGCCCTGCTAGGCTACGGATTAGAGATGATTGACAGCATCGGGATGCTCTGGTGCATCCTAGCCGCCTTCATCGCCACCAACATTGAAAGTCTCATCGGGGCCACCCTCCAGGAGCAATTAGACTGGATGACCAATGAAGTTGTAAATTTCATCAATACGGCCATTGGTGCGCTTCTGGCGATTCTCCTCGGCTGGGGTTGGGCCTTGCTGTTGATTGCCAACAGTTGAGACAAAGGTAAGAGGAGGAGAACCACAGAGTCACCGAGGACACCGAGGAAGAGGAGGAAGAAGCGAATAGCGCAGGTTCTCCCCTCCAGGGAGGGGTGCCCGTTAGGGCGGGGTGGGTTCTCCCCGCAGGGGTGCCCGTTAGGGCGGGGTGGGTTCTCCCCGCAGGGGTGCCCGTTAGGGCGGGGTGGGTTCTCCCCTCTCGGGAGGGCAGAGTTAAGTCTCCTGCTTAGAAGAAACGTTACAATAAATTAAGCAATACTCTTAGAAACTGTTATATATGCCTCCGACCGCATTACTAACCAAAGGACTCCCCACCGTTAAACCCCACAATCCGAGCGATCGCTTCGATGACACCTGGCGCGCACCCCTCGCCACCCTCCTCGGCTTAGGCCGCGCGGCTGGAGCCGATTTTATCGAATTTTTCCTCGAACGCACCAACTACATCAACTGTCTAGCCGAAGACGATGCTATCACCAGCATCTCCCCCCGCCTCTCCACCGGGGCCGGGGTGCGCGTCTTCCGAGGCAAAGCCGACTGTTACGTCAGTACCAATGACCTCTCTTTTGACGGCTTGAAAGCTGCCCTAGAGAAAGGCCTGGCCATTATGGGACTCTCCCTCCCGGGAAGCAACGCCTATATCCCCGACATCAACCTCGAAATCACCCGCGACTATGCCCAAACCAACCACAAAGAAGGTTGGCTGGCTGACTGTAGTTCCATGCGAGAAATGAGCGATGTGTTGCTGGCGGCGAATGACTGTCTCAACCAGAAAGCTAACCATGTCCAATCCCGTCGGGCCGCCTATTTCCGCGATTGGCAAGAAGTTCTCGTGGCCGCGAGTGATGGCGTCTTTGCCCGCGATATTCGCCTGACGCAATCCGTCGGTTATAGTCTCCTCTGTGCCGATGGTGAACATCGCTCCTCCATCAGTCAACGGATTGGCGATAGCAGTAACCCCAGTTTCCTACGGGATTGGAACTACGATCGCACCGCTGAGGAAGTCTCCGAGGCGGCTGGAACCATGCTTTACGCCGATTATGTGGAGTCCGGGCAATATCCGATTATCATGGCTAACTCCTTTGGCGGCGTGATTTTCCATGAGGCCTGCGGACATCTCTTGGAAACGACCCAAATTGAGCGGGAAACGACTCCCTTTATTGATAAGAAGGGACAGAAGATTGCCCATGAGAATCTTACCGCTTGGGATGAGGGGCGATCGGATCGTGAATTTGGCACGTTAGATATGGATGATGAGGGAATGCCCACTCAACGCACCTTGTTGATTGAAAATGGTATCCTAAAAAACTTCATTTCTGACCGGGCCGGTTCTATGCGCACGGGACATCCTCGCACCGGTAGCGGTCGCCGTCAGAGCTATACTTATGCAGCCGCCTCCCGGATGCGCAATACCTATATTGCCCCTGGGGAGTATGAAGTGGATGACCTGTTTGCTTCGGTGGAAAAAGGCATTTACTGCAAGAAAATGGGGGGCGGTAGTGTTGGACCCACAGGAGAATTTAATTTTGGGGTTGATGAAGCCTATTTGATTGAAAATGGCAAAGTCACGAAACCCTTGAAAGGAGCCATTCTCATCGGGGAAGCTACGGAAATCATGAATAAAATTTCCATGTGTTCTAAAGATGTGGAACTGGCCCCGGGGTTCTGTGGTTCTGTTAGTGGCAGTGTGTATGTCACTGTGGGACAACCTCATATTAAAGTGGATTCCATCACTGTCGGCGGTCGTTAAGACTCTGGCTCAGACTGGGATTAAGGAGGTTAGGTCATGGGATTGACAACCTGGAAGTTCACTGTCAAGGACTATCACAAGATGGCTGAGTTGGGGATTCTTAACCCTGATGAACGGCTAGAGTTGATTGATGGAGACATCTATAAGATGAGTCCAATTGGCAGACGACATGCGGCTTATGTAACGAGGATTGCTAACCAGCTTATGAAGCTGTTGGGGTCAGACATGAGCATGATTAATGTTCAAAATCCCATTGTTCTTAATGATTTATCGGAACCTGCACCGGATGTCAGTCTGTTGAAACCTCGGGAGGATCAGTATTTTTCTGGACTTCCCCAAGCCGCTGATGTCTATTTGCTGATTGAAGTGGCTGAGAGTAGTTTGGAGAGCGATTGCAGTGAAAAACTGCCCCGCTATGGGGCTGCGTCAATTCCCGAGGTTTGGCTCATCAATGCTTTGACTCATCAACTCGAATGCTATCGTCATCCCGAAAATGGACGCTATCGGGACTATCAAACCTTAGAACGGGGCGATTCCCTGAGATTGGTGGCGTTTCCTGACCTCTTGATTCATCTCGATTCTCTATTGTTTGAGGGCTAGAGACTGGGGAGGTTCTTGTCTCTCAGTCTTCCCTCATCGTTGTTCAGTTACACCCATTCCTAGATTCAATTCAAATATGACAGACATTCAAGTTCTTGCCAATCAAGTCCAAGAGATTGCCCAGCAGATTGGTATTCGTAAATATGACATTTCGGGTTCGAGTGTTGATGAAACCAGTGTTCAAGTTGATCGCGGTGAACCGAAACAGGTGAAAGCCTCGAATCGTTCCAGTGTCACCGTGCGCGTCTGGAATCAGAATAACACTGTGGGGATTGCGTCCACGACAGACAGCGATGCCAAGGGGTTGGAGTTGGCCTTGAAAACGGCGGCTGACGCTAGTGAGTTTGGGGCCAAAGACCATGTTCCTGATTTTAGCCCCGAGGCCACAAAACCCATTGAGAACCAAAAGACAGTTCAGGTTCCGCCCCTGGATGTGACGCAACTGATTGAGCGGTTGGTGGATTTGGAGAAACAGTTACTCGATGCCCATCCGGCGATCGCCAGTGTTCCGTATAATGGTCTGGCGCAACGGGATTTATCTCGGTTTTACCTCAATAGCGAGGGCGCACAGCGTCATGAAGCCCATTCTGTGGCGTCGGTGTACCTCTACAGCAAAACGGAACAAGAGGGCAAGAAACCCCGTTCTGCTGGGGCTTACAAGGTGAATGTTGGGGTCGAGCAGTTGGATTTTGAGGGTTGTTTAAAAGAAGCGGCTGAGAAAACGATTTCTCACCTCAACTATCAGAAAGTCAAAACGGGTAAATATCGGGTGGTGTTCTCCCCGGAAGCCTTTTTGAGTCTGATTAACGCTTTCTCGAATCTTTACAATGCTCAAAGCATTCTCGACAAGCGCAGTTTATCAACCCCGGATTCCCTGGGAACTCAGGTGGCTTCGCCGCTGCTGTCGGTGTTTAATGATGCTCTGCACGCTGATAATCCGACGTCGAGTTACTTTGATGGGGAAGGGACGCCGACGCGCCGGGTTCCTTTGATTGAAGGGGGTGTTTTGACGGGATTCTTGCACAGTGCGGGGACGGCGAAACGGATGAATACCCAACCGACGGGCCATGCGAATATGGGGGCTAAGGTCACGATTAGTCCTGACTTTTACCATATTTTCGCAGCCTCGCAACCGGAGCAGACGTATGCGTTGGAAACGGAGGAGAATCTGGTCTTTATTGATGATTTGAGTGCCTTACATGCTGGGGTGAATGCGTTGCAAGGGTCATTTTCTCTTCCCTTTGATGGTTGGTTAGTGAATAAGGGTGAAAAGGTGAGTGTGGATTCGGCGACGGTGGCGGGGGATATCCGCGAGGTTCTCAAGTCCATTATTTATGTGGAACCGGAGGCGGAGGTTACGCCGGGTGGGGTTTGTCCTCGCATCTGGGTGGAGGGTTTGTCGGTGACTGGGGAGTAGTCGCCAACCCGAATCCTTTGGGGTGAGGGGTGTTCCGGCGTTGTTTCACTGCTGGGTTTAGCCTCTGGGGTGAAAGACGTCGGATTGAGGGGCGATCGCCCCTAGTATAACCCTCTACAAGCCTGAACAAACTGTTTGGCAAACTCCGGGTTACTGCGAAAATGTAAATGAACATAGCTGGCTAGGCTATTTCCTAACACATAACCTTCAGGAAACTCACCGATACGCCAACTGTGGGCCTGGTAACAGGTGGGAATCTCAGGGGGAACCGTCTCAGAAATCAGTTGCGAATAATGGAAGCGATGCCCCTTAACCCTCAGAGGCTGTTGGCAAAAGGGGTGATTGCCAGTGGTTTCGATTTTCGTATAGCCTAGGTTGGGGCGATCGCCCAGTCGGGTCCAAAAGGGAAAAATTCCCGCAAACCGATAGCGACTCTCCTGAACCTCAATCCCCTGGGACAGATAAATCAAACCGCCACATTCCCCATAAATAGGACATTTTTGAGCAGCAAACTCTCGTAACCCCCCTAAAAACCCCTGATTCTGACTCAAGCGTTCTCCATGCAGTTCTGGATAGCCACCACCGAAATAAAAGCCATCAATGTCCTGCGGAAACTTATCTCGTAGGGGCGATACCTCAATCAAGGTTGCACCCGCCTCTCGCAACAGACGCAGATTGTCCTCATAGTAGAAACAAAAGGCTGCATCACGGGCGATCGCAATCCGCACGTTCTGAATCGGACGCCCCGTAGGCATTCCCTCAACAGCCGCCTCCCCTCGCCAATCGGGCAAACTCGCCAACAGGCCATCCAAATCCAGATAGGTTTCCGTCGCCTCCGCCAACGTCTCGATATACTCATCTCCCAGATTATCCTCCTCGGCCATCCATAACCCCAGATGACGAGAGGGGATTTCTGGAACGCTATTTTTAGGAATTTCTCCCCAGATGGGAATCGAAGTTACCGAAGCGATGGCCTCTCCCAAGCGACTTAAAGGGCTTGTAGTACGATATATATTGCGAGTATTGCCGACTTTGTTTAGGGCAATTCCCGTAATTGACAAATCCGCATCAAAGTGTACATACCCGGAGACTAACGCCGCTACACTGCGAGACATCCGCGACGCATCCACCACCAGCAACACCGGAATCCCTAGCCACTTGGCGATTTGAGCGGTACTTCCATCCTCCGACGTGGCCCCATAGCCATCAAAAACACCCATCACTCCCTCAATAATCGCCACATCACAACCCTGGCTATAGTGACGAAATAGGGCTAAATTGTCATCTTTTGATAACATCCAGCCATCTAAATTGTGAGAAATGCGGCCCGTCGCCAGGCGATGATGTCCAGGATCGATGAAATCCGGCCCGACTTTAAACGACTGAACTCGTAGGCCCCGACGACGGAGGGCGGCCATGATTCCCAGGGAGAGAGATGTTTTGCCAACACCGCTCCGGGTTCCAGCAATGACGAGGGCTTTCATGGGGTAGACTCTCCTTGGACCGTTGTTTGAATCATGGCATCGTCCAATTGAGGAGTTCCCTGCTCATGGAGCCAGAGGAGATATTCCACATTGCCCGCCGGTCCTTGGATAGGAGAGGTGACCAGGCCGCGATCGCACCACCCTAAACCTCGCGCCGCATCCCGAACTTGGATAATGGCATCGGCGCGATCGCCCAAATTGCGGACAACTCCTTTTTTGCCAACGCGCGATCGCCCCACCTCGAACTGAGGTTTCACCAAAACAATCGCCTCCCGAGGTGACACCAACAAACTCCAAAGGGCCGGAAACACCTTTTCCAGAGAAATAAACGAGACATCCGCCACCGCCAAATCCGGGCGCGGGTCATCCTCTTGATACAATTGCTCCGGGGTAAGATAGCGTAAATTGGTGCGTTCCTTAAGAATCACCCGCTCATCCTGACGCAATTTCCAATCCACCTGACCATAGCCTACATCCACCCCATAGACCCGTTGTGCCCCTCGTTGCAGCAGACAGTCCGTAAAGCCCCCAGTCGAAATCCCGCCATCAAGACAGACCCGGTTCTGCACCGAGATGGGAAACACCTGTAACCCCTTCTCCAGCTTTTCCCCACCCCGAGACACAAAGGGCGATCGCAGTTTCACAGAAATCTCTGCATCCACCGCCACCGCCGTCCCCGGCTTATCCACCAACTGCTGATTCACCCGCACCTCACCCGCCCGAATCCAGCGTTGAGCCAACTGACGCGACGAACACAAGTGTCGCTCCACCAACAGCAGATCCAAACGTTGTTTCACCAAAACCTCTCCTCTCTTACCTCTTACCTCTTACCTCTTACCTCTTACCCCCTCCTCTTCCTCGGTGTCCTCTGTGCCTCCGTGGTGACCCTCTTTCCTCTCCCCCCTGTTCCCTATTCCCTGTTCCCTGTTCCCTTCTTCTTCTCATACGCCTCATAGGCCGTGACAATCTTCTGCACCAGAGAATGGCGCACCACATCCGCCGCCGTCAAGCGACAGAAGGCGATGCCATCAACATTTTTGAGAATCTTCTGGGCCACCTGCAATCCCGACATTTGGGTTGACGGTAAATCCGTCTGGGTGACATCTCCCGTCACCACCATACGGGAATTAAACCCCAACCGAGTCAGCACCATCTTCATCTGAGCTGATGTAGTATTTTGGGCCTCATCCAGAATCACAAAGGCATTATTGAGGGTTCGTCCCCGCATATAGGCAATGGGGGCGACTTCCACAATTCCCCGTTCCATCAAATCGGGAATCTTCTCCGCATCAATGAGTTCATAGAGGGCATCATAGAGAGGCCGCAAAAAGGGACTCACCTTTTGCTGCAAATCTCCCGGAAGGAACCCCAACCGTTCCCCCGCTTCCACTGCTGGGCGAGTTAGAATCAACCGTTCATAGCGTTTGTCTAGCAGTGCTTGCACCGCCAACATGGCCGCCAGATAGGTTTTACCCGTTCCCGCTGGGCCAATACAAAAGGTTAAATCATGGCTGCGAACTGCTTTGACATACTGACGTTGGCGGAAGGTTTTGGCGCGAATATCCTCACCGCGACGGGTACGAGTGAGAATATCATCTCGCAAATCTTTGAGTTCATCCTGTCGCCCCGTGTCTAGGGCATGAATGGCCGTGTTAATATCGACATCGGCCACCGGCTTGGCAACTTTCCAAATCGGCGAGAGGATTTCAACGAGTTGTTCGCAGCGTGCAGTTTGGCTATCGGTTCCTGAGATGAAGAGTTCCTGACCCCGTAAGACTAGGGTGGCACCGGTTTGATGAGCTAGGGTTTTCAGATTGACTTCCTGTTGTCCCACAAGCGCCAGGGCGCATTCAGGGCTGTGGAGGTCAATCGTGAGTCGCAGGGTCATATCCTAGAATGGACAATGGATAATGGGCAGGTGCTGCGGTGAACGGGTCGGTTAGCCGAGGCTTTATGGGACTTATACGGTCTTAACTGGTATGACTCGAATTTAAGTTAGCCAAGGGACGACGGACAAAGACCCGGCTTAATCCAAGTTTAGAGCTATTTCGTGACTAGAGCTTCCTCTAAATTGAACAAAACCGAGTCTGACCGAGAGGGTTGGGACGAAACTGTCGCCGTTAAGCCGTTGCTTCTTCCGTTGCTTCAGTCTCAGAGGCTTCCGGAGCCGGAGTTGCAGCAGGCGGTGTCGTGGGAGTTCCGGGTTTGGGGCCCAGAATCCCCTGGCGACGAAGGATGTCACGAACGGTGTCCGTGGGTTGTGCGCCATTGTTAAGCCATTTGAGGACTTCTGGCTCATTGATGCGCGTCTCGTCACTGCGGGGGTTGTAGAACCCGAGTTCTTGCAGGGGACGGCCATCGCGACGGGAGGAACTCTCCATGGCGACAATACGATAACTGGCTTCTCTTTTTTTACCGAGGCGTTTGAGTCGAAGTTTAATCATCTGTGCAAAAGTAGGCGATTTCTGGTTTAACCTTCTGTACCAGGATAACTGCAAAAGGTCAGTCTTCTAGTATAGACTGTTTTTTCCTGTTGGGCATCCCCCCCATGACTCGGTGTAGGGTTGAATTCCTTCATTCTGGCAGTATAATTGCCCCTAAAGTCGACGATAGCTATGGCACAGCGATATGTCCGCGTCCGCACGACTGAAGGACGAATTTATTATGGCTCTTTGCAAATTGACCGCAGTGTCAAGATCTTCGATGCACCGCCTTGGTTGAACGGTAAGCCGACAGAGATGACCTGTTCGGCGGAAACCTATGAGCTATTGGCTCCCTGTGCGCCCTCGAAAATTATTGCGGTGGGCCGGAATTACCGAGAGCACGCTGAGGAGATGGCGGCGGAGGTTCCCGAGGAACCTCTGTTGTTTCTTAAACCTCCCACAACCGTGGTCGGTCATGATATGGCCATCATCTATCCTCCTCAGTCTCAGCAGGTGGACTATGAGGGAGAGTTGGCCTTAGTCATTGGCGAAACCTGTCAGGACTGTTCCCCGGAAACGGCCTCGGACTATATTTGGGGCTATACCATTGGCAATGATGTGACGGCGCGGGATTTACAACGGCGCGATCGCCTCTGGACAAGGGGAAAAGGCTTTAACAGCTTCTGTCCTCTGGGGCCCTGGGTGGTGCGAGAAATTAATCCTGGGGCAAAACTACAAACCTTTGTCAACGACGAAGAGAAACCCCGCCAGTCCGCTAAACTGGAACGGATGGTTCACTCTCCTGATGAGTTGGTGTCCTACATCTCGGGAATTATGACCCTGTTACCGGGGGATGTGATTCTCACGGGAACGCCGAAAGGAGTGGGGCCCCTGCAAGTGGGCGATCGCGTGCGGGTGGAAATCGAGGGAATCGGCGCCTTGGAGAACCCGGTGATTCCCAAGCCAACTCCCCGACTGGATATCTCTGGGGCAGACTAGAAAACCTGGGAATTGGCGGCATCAGAGATTCCCGGAAGTTCCGGATATTCTCCCCGTAGACATTGCACCAGACTGAAGCCAACCGCCGCGACGACTCCCAGGAATAGGGTATTGACTAGGGTTTCTAGCAGCAATGGCGCACCGGATTGTAAGCCAGATCCAAATAGACTCAAGAGGAGACTGCTGATCGACAGGATAATGCTCAGCAGAACCGCCTGCATCCCATTAAAGCGGACAAAGCGGCTGAGACTATCATTGCGAACGACGGCAAAAAAGAGTACGAAGAAGAAGATCAGTCCCGCAAAGGGAATGGTCGTATAAATCTGGATCAGAGGAATGAGGGGAACAAAGAGAACTTGGAGAATGGGAAATTGGTTAAACAGATATGTTCCAAAGACCAGTCCTTCCATCAGGGGAACCAGATAGACGGCGGCCGCACCGATGCGATCGGGCCAGCTAAAATTAGACGGGTTGTTCATAAAACAATCAAAACTGGATAACTGTGGGTTGAAGCAACTCTCTCTATCCTATCGGAGTTTATCGTTGCACTTGGCGATAGGCCGCATCGGAGACCAGGGGAAGATCGGGATACCGTCCTAAAGCCGCCTGAATGATAGCGTAGAGCGACCCACCAAAGAAGGCTAAAAACAGCAAATTCGCCAAAACCGTCATCAGTAGATTCTCCGACATGGCAGCGGCCTGTAGCGGAAGTCCCAAAAGTTGAGTGACGATCGCCACCAACGACAGTGCAATCTTCAGAAGCAGAGATTGCATGGCGTTAAAGCGCAGAAAATGACTGAGGTTAGTATTGCGGACGACGAGCAAGAACAAGGCAAAGAAGATAACCAGTCCGCCAAAGGGAATCCCTCGCAGCAGTCCTTGGTAGAAATTGAGCAGGGGGGAGAGGGGAACTAGGATTAGGGTGGCTAGCAGGGGTAGCAGGTTGAAAATATAGCCGCCATAGCGGATAGATTCCAACAGGGGTAAGAGATAGATGACACAGGCTAGGATGCGATCGACTGGGGTATTTGAGCCTCGCCAAGTCATAGGAATGTCTCCAGTGCGGGTTAATTTACCTACTATGGTAATAGATGGACGATGTGACGTAATCGAGAGTGACGACCCCCATGAAACCTAATCTTCAACCTCGAACACCGGTAACCGGACGTTTCGCTAGCTCCGCCTTGGTGCTACTCCTCATCAGCGGCTGTGCGGCACCAACGACGGTAGAATCTCCAGATGAGTCCTCTCCAGACACGACGGCTCAGGTCGATACCGCCAACTCAGCCTCTCCCTCCCCTGAGTCTCAGGCTTCACTCCCCCTCGACCGAGATTGGCAACTCACTACAGTGGTTGACGATTTGGAACATCCCTGGGGATTAGCTTGGCTTCCCGATGGAACGATGTTGATTACGGAACGGCCCGGACGCTTACGTCTCGTCCGCGATGGTGTCTTAGATCCCACTCCCGTCTCTGGCGTTCCCGAGGTTTTGGCTATCAATCAGGGGGGATTGCTGGATGTCGCTATCCATCCCCGCTTTGAGGAAAACTCCCTGGTGTATCTAACCTATTCTGATGGAACGTCGGATGCGAACCAGGTGCAAGTGGCGCGAGGGGAGTTCCAGGATGACCGTTTGCAGAATGTAGAGGTCATTTTTACCGCCACTCCCCCCAAGCCGCAAGGACAACATTTTGGCTCCCGTATGGTTTGGCTTCCTGATGAAACCCTATTGGTGAGCATTGGCGATGGGGGAAATCCTCCTGTGGAATTGGAGGGGGAGTTAATTCGTCTTCAGGCCCAAAATCGTGAGAGTCATTTGGGGTCGATTGTCCGCCTCAATGATGATGGCTCCATTCCTGAGGATAATCCCTGGGTTAACGATGGGGAAAGTGACCCCGCGATTTGGAGTTATGGCCATCGCAATATCCAAGGGTTGGCCTTGGATGCAGACAGCGGGGGGGTCTGGTCTACGGAACATGGGGCCCGGGGTGGTGATGAGTTGAATCGGATTCAGGGGGGAGAGAATTACGGCTGGCCCCTGGTGACCCATAGTGAAGAATATACGGGAGGCCCGATTTCCGATCGCCAAACCCATCCAGATAAAGTTGACCCCTATATCGTCTGGACGCCGGCGATCGCCCCTTCAGGCTTAGCTGTCTATCATGGAGATCTCTTTGCTGGCGGGTTAGTCTCGGAATCTGTGCATCATATCCAATTAGATGAGTCGGGGAACGTGGGAGACCAACGGGCGATCGCGATCGGTCAACGGGTTCGGGATGTGCGGGAAGGCCCAGATGGTCATCTCTATGTCTTAACCGACGCACCCCAAGGTCAGTTAATTCGACTCCATTGATGAGTCGGAATATCGATATCCTATATGACTAGACCGCTGACGGACAGACCCGTCCCCAGTCTTTTACATAAGCCCAACTTATATCTGTCATTAGAAAGATTTTTGTAACCACCCCTTTACAAACCGTTACAAAGTCGTTAAGGTAGTAACAGATTCATACCAATCATATTCACGCAACTACAACCCCTGTAGTTACACAGCAATCATTTAACTATGACAACCACACTGCAACAACAGCAATCCGCCTCCCTCTGGGAACGGTTTTGCAGTTGGGTCACCAGCACCGACAACCGCCTTTACATCGGCTGGTTTGGTGTCCTGATGATCCCAACCCTGCTGACCGCCACCACCTGCTTCATCATCGCCTTCATCGCTGCTCCTCCCGTGGACATCGATGGAATCCGCGAACCCGTTGCCGGTTCTCTTCTGTACGGAAACAACATCATCTCCGGTGCCGTTGTTCCTTCGTCTAACGCCATCGGACTTCACCTATATCCCATCTGGGAAGCCGCTAGCCTTGACGAATGGCTGTACAACGGCGGTCCTTACCAGCTTGTTATCTTCCACTTCCTCATTGGCGTTTTCTGCTACATGGGTCGTGAATGGGAACTGTCCTTCCGTCTGGGAATGCGTCCCTGGATTTGCGTAGCTTACTCCGCTCCCGTAGCTGCCGCCACCGCCGTCTTCCTGATTTACCCCATCGGTCAAGGGTCCTTCTCTGATGGAATGCCTCTAGGCATCTCGGGAACCTTCAACTTCATGTTGGTGTTCCAAGCCGAGCACAACATCCTGATGCACCCCTTCCATATGCTGGGTGTGGCCGGTGTCTTCGGTGGTGCCTTGTTCTCCGCCATGCACGGTTCTCTAGTGACCTCCTCCTTGGTTCGTGAAACCACCGAGAGCGAGTCTCAGAACTACGGCTACAAATTCGGTCAAGAAGAAGAGACCTACAATATCGTTGCTGCTCACGGCTACTTCGGTCGTCTCATCTTCCAATACGCTTCTTTCAACAACAGCCGCTCCTTGCACTTCTTCTTGGGTGCCTGGCCGGTGGTGGGAATCTGGTTCACCGCTCTGGGGGTCAGCACCATGGCCTTCAACCTCAACGGCTTCAACTTCAACCAGTCCGTGTTGGATAGCCAAGGTCGGGTCATCAACACCTGGGCCGATGTCATCAACCGCGCCAACCTGGGTATGGAAGTGATGCACGAGCGTAACGCTCATAACTTCCCCCTCGATTTGGCAGCTACTGAAGCTCCTGCGATTAACGGCTAGACCCCTCTCTCTCTAGCTGAGAACTCAAGCGCCTCCTGCGGGGGGCGCTTTTTACATTGGGGGCTAGGATGTAGGATGAGATGTTATAACTTTCTGGGAGGGAACATTTTGGCATCTCCGCTCAAACCACCTGAACTAACCCCAAAAGCACAGCTTAGATCAGTCAATCAATCTCAATTCAGTCAATTCTTCACCTCGCCTGAAATTGCCCAGTTCATGGCGGGACTATTCACCCCAAATTTAACGGAAACCTGTCATTTACTTGATGCTGGGGCCGGCGTGGGATATCTCTCGGCGGCGTTCCTCAATCATGCTCATAGGTTAGATTTAAACAGAATTGAACTGGATGCGTTTGAGATTGATCCGTCATTACATTCCCAGCTCACTAAAACTCTGGTTTCCTATCAAACATCCCTGAATTTTAAGGTAAAACTCTATCCCCAGGACTTTATCCACGCTGCCAGCGATTGGCTGTCTGGGAATTTGTTTGCTCAACCCTTACCCCGCTATCACTACGCTATTCTCAACCCTCCTTATCAAAAAATTCATAGTCATTCCCCCCACCGGAAGGCTTTGCGGCAAGTGGGAATTGAAACAGTCAACCTCTATTCTGCCTTTATCGCCCTATCTTTATTACTATTAGCGGATCGCGGACAACTGGTGGCGATCGCCCCTCGCAGTTTTTGCAATGGCCCTTACTATCGACCGTTTCGTAAACTTTTACTTGAACAGGCAGCTATCCGCCAGATTCATTTATTTGAATCCCGTCGCCAGGTCTTTAAAAACGATAATGTCTTACAAGAAAACATGATCCTACACCTTGAGCGGGGACTTCAGCAAGGAGATGTTACGATTTCCACCTCAACGGATAATACATTTCATGACCTGAGTCAGCAGGACTATCCCTTTCATCACATTGTCTCCCCCTCAGATCCAGAATGCTTTATTCATATTCCAACATCCCAAGAGAGTCGCCCTAATTCCCTAAGCTCAAAATTCCGTTACTCTCTTGCGGATCTGGGTATTCAGGTCTCAACGGGTCCGGTGGTAGATTTTCGTCTAAAACCGCACTTACGCCAGATGCCAGATTCAGAAACAGTTCCGCTCATCTACCCGCTTCACATTCAAGATGGTCAGATAAACTGGCCTCAACCTCAGAGTAAAAAAGCCAATGCGATCGCCCTCAATATAGATACTCAAAAATGGCTTTATTCCAAGGGTTTTTATTGTGTTGTACGTCGATTTTCATCAAAAGAAGAAAAACGGCGTATTATCGCTGGTTTAGTTAAACCCAGTTGCTGCCAAGACTCACAATTTATAGGTTTTGAAAATCACTTAAATGTATTTCATATAAATAAACAGGGATTGCCTCCAGTCCTAGCTCGTGGCTTAATGATTCTCCTCAATAGTACCCTAATCGACCAACAATTTAGGCAATTTAGCGGGCATACACAGGTAAATGTCACAGACTTAAAGCAGATGCGCTATCCCAGTTTAGAGGTTATCGGGGATTTAGGTCATTGGTCTGAGGAAGGTGACCCACTCACTCAAGAGGCAATTGATAACAAACTGACCACATTATTACAATGAGCCAAATAGAGGAATCGTTGAAAGCCGCACGCCAGATTCTCAAAAGTCTCGGCTTGCCAAAACAACAACAGAATAAGCGTTCTGCCCTCTGCTTATTAGCGTTACTCAATCTTCATCCGGGACAACCTTGGTCTGAGGCAGAATGTCCTTTGATGGGCATTACGCCAATCATCACTTGGATACGGGAGAACTATGGTCAAGACTATGCCCCCAACACCCGTGAGACAATTCGCCGTCAGACCCTGCACCAGTTTCGTGATGCTGGTATTGTCCTTTATAATCCAGACCAACCGGATCGCCCGGTGAATAGCCCCAAAGCTGTTTATCAGATCGAACCCAATCTCTTGGGACTATTACAGACCTTTGATACGCCAAAGTGGGACAAAAACCTGAAGAGGTATTTGGGCGATCGTGAGACCTTAATCAGTCGCTATAACAAAGACCGCCAGCAGCATCAAATTCCGGTTGAAGTTGCCTCCGGTGAAACCATCACCCTCAGTTCAGGAGACCATAGCCAGCTCATTCGAGCCATTATTGAAGAGTTTGCCCCCCGGTTCGCCCCGGGAAGTATTCTCATTTATGTTGGTGATACGGGTAATAAGTGGCGATATTTCAATCAAGCACTCCTAACCCAACTAGGAGTAACAATTGATATCCATGGCAAAATGCCAGATGTGGTTTTGCACTACAGGCAAAAAAACTGGCTACTACTGGTTGAATCTGTTACCAGCCATGGTCCCGTCGATGGGAAGCGACATGATGAGTTAGCCAAGTTATGTAGCCGGTCGACAGCCGGATTAGTCTATGTGACGGCATTTCCCAACCGAGGGGTGATGTCTCGTTATCTAGGGGAGATTGCCTGGGAAACAGAAGTCTGGGTTGCTGATTCGCCCTCTCACTTAATCCACTTTGATGGTGAACGATTTTTGGGTCCCTACTGCGATCGCCCTCGTTGATCATCAACCGCGCCAACCTGGGTATGGAAGTGATGCACGAGCGTAACGCTCACAACTTCCCCCTCGATTTGGCAGCTACTGAAGCTCCTGCGATTAACGGCTAGACCCCTCTCTCTCTAGCTGAGAACTGAAGCGCCTCCTGCGGGGGGCGCTTTTTACATTGGGGGCTAGGATGTAGGATGATGCCGCGTTAATTGCGATATGAACTCAACCTTAGCCTTGAACCTAAATCAGCCCCAACACCTTCCCAACTATAGTATCCCTCAAGCCGCTCACTACCTCAGGATTCCCGAAGCCACCGTTCGCACCTGGGTTAAAGGGAGACAATATCCAACCAAAGACGGCAACAAAACCTTTCAACCTCTCATCGAGCCTCCCCAAGTTCGCCCTCAACGCCTCAGCTTCATCAACTTATTAGAAATTCATATCCTCCGTGCTTTGCGAACTCAACATAAGATTGACTTAGGGAGCGTCCGCACTGCCCTTGACTACCTACAAAGCCAATTTGACCAACCCCATCCTCTTGCCAGCAATCGCTTTCTCACAGATGGGATAAACTTATTTATTGAGCGCTGTGGTCACCTCCTCAACGTTAGTCAAAACGGACAACTAGCCCTGCGAGCTGCCTTAGACTTACATCTCGATCGCATCGAATGGAACGATCGCGGTTTAGCGTTACGACTTTACCCCTTTACCCGAACGCGGGAAGAGCAAAGCCCCAAAATTCTCGCCTTCGATCCGCGAATTGCCTTTGGTCGCCTGGCGATCGCCCACATTGGGGTTCCCACGGATGTTGTGGTTGATCGCTACCGGGCGGGAGAAACCACGCAAGAGTTGGCAGCGGATTACAACTGCGATCTAGCTTCGATTGAAGAGGCCATTCGTTGCGAACTTCCCGCCGTAGCATGATGGGTAAGCCTCCCATCGAGCCAATTGTCTTCTATATTGACCGATGTCTCGGTCGCAAACTAGGGCAAACACTACAAGAACAAGGGCTAACCATTGCACTCCATGATGACCATTTCACCCAAAATGCCCTTGATGTGGACTGGTTGCCAGAAGTGGGACAACGAGGGTGGGTTGTCCTGACAAAAGATGCTCGAAGGGGCGCTTTTGGCGTTGGTTGCAAAACTGATTTACTGTTTAACTATGAACCTCCAGGTTGAGGACATAGCGCCCTAGGGAGAGTTGTCCAGACCAAAGTTCATAATCCAGGCGCAGATGTTCTGGCAGCGATCCCCCAGAAAACTCAAGTTGTCGTGTGTAATTGCGTAAGCGCATCTGACTGTGAGAGTGGGGTTCCTCTCCCCGCAACCAATACCGGCTGATGCCATACATCCCCCGTTCCCAGAGATGACGGTAACTGAGTCCCCCTTGTCCTTGCATGGTGGCGATCGCCCGGTAGGGAGAAATCTCAAACCACAACAGGCGTGTCGGGGTCAGATCCGCATCAAGATCGGAATTGGCGTTGCCCTGGGGTTGCCACCCAAGAACTGCTGGTTCGTTCAACAGCAGATGAAACCGCTGTTGGTCTTTCTGATAGAGTGTCGCTGTGGTTTCTACCATGGACCAAAGGGGGAGATCCGTAGAAATTAGCGACAGACAGGCGGGTTTACGGTGAGTCAGCATAGAAAGGCAAAAGAGTTCAGGAACGGGGGCAAATCGGCAATCACGGGAAGCATCCACGGGCTAAGATAAGTCCACTGTCCTAGCTGTTCTAGTAGATGATATGTCTTCCCCCATCGTAACAGTCAAAACCGATCAAGAACGTCAAGATTTAGTTATCATTCCCCCAACATCCGGGGTCGGCCTATCGGGAAAAATTAATGTCCCTGGAGATAAATCCATCTCCCACCGAGCCTTGATGTTGGGGGCGATCGCCGAAGGGGAAACAACCATTCAGGGCCTACTCCTCGGAGAAGACCCCCAAAGTACCGCCGCCTGTTTTCGTCAGATGGGGGCAGATATCTCTGAACTTTCTGACGAAACCGTTTGCGTGCGCGGCTTGGGGATTGGCAATCTGCAAGAACCCAACGATGTCCTCAATGCTGGCAACTCAGGAACGACCCTGCGCCTGATGTTGGGATTGTTAGCCTCCCAGCCGGGACGCTTTTTTACCGTCACCGGGGATAAGTCCCTGCGATCGCGCCCCATGTCGCGCGTTGTCACCCCCCTGAGCCAAATGGGGGCGAGGATTTGGGGTCGAGATGCAGGACAACTGGCTCCCCTAGCCATTTCCGGTTCTCACCTCAAACCGACCCATTACCAGTCCCCCGTGGCCTCGGCCCAGGTCAAATCCTGCCTTCTCCTAGCCGGCCTCAGTATCCACGGGGAAACCACCGTCACCGAACCGGCCCTATCCCGAGATCACAGTGAACGGATGTTGCGGGCCTTTGGGGCCGAGATTGAGGTTGACCCCAGTTGTCATCGTGTCACCGTAACCGGCCCGGCCACGCTCAAAGGACAACCGGTGATCGTTCCCGGTGATATCAGTTCCGCCGCCTTTTGGTTAGTCGCGGCCGCCATTATCCCCGGTTCCGACCTACTCCTAGAAAACGTCGGGGTCAATCCCACCCGAACTGGGATTTTAGACGCCCTACACCAGATGGAGGCGGATGTCACTCTAGAACATCAACGGGAAGTTGCCGGAGAACCAGTGGCTGATATCCGCGTCCGCAGTTCTCAACTCAAAGCCTGTGAGATTGGCGGGGCCTTGATTCCCCGGCTCATTGATGAAGTGCCCATTCTGGCTGTCGCGGCGACCATGGCTCAGGGAACCACTGTGATTCGCGATGCTCAGGAGTTACGGGTTAAGGAAAGCGATCGCCTCCTGGCCATGGCCCAAGAACTCGGGAAACTCGGGGCCAACGTCCGCGAACGTCCCGATGGTTTGGAGATTACCGGCGGAGTTCCACTCCAGGGAGCTGATTTAGACAGCTACGATGACCACCGCGTGGCCATGAGTTTAGCGATCGCCGCCCTCCTGGCTAACGGGCCCAGTCATCTCTACAACGCCCAAGCCGCCTCAATTTCCTACCCTAATTTCATCCATACCCTGAAAACCGCCCTGAATGACGGATGACGAATGGATGAGCAGCCCCTCTCGGCTCAACGAGTTGGGGCCTCTCATCCCCGATTCTGAGGTCGTTGCCCGGTTTATTGCGAATAGTTACAAATTAACCTGACAGGAATAAGCCAACTTAGACGGTTTTCTCGCCAAATGCGTCATATCTTGGCATGTACGGAGTCATCTCAGATTTAGATTTGAGGGGTATCCCCCTTGTCAACCCTAATTTAATTGACTACAATTCTCACTAACAAGCCAAGCTATCACTAACCCCTATGAGTTCCTGTAAACGCCCCTTCCATCTCGTTGGACGAGTCCTGAGTCTCAGCCGCAAGAGTAAGGGCCAAATCAAAGCCTTGTACCTTCTCAATGAAGAGGGAACCCACCGAATCAAACTCAGTTCCTCCCTGCGATCGCAACCCTGGGACCTAGAACCGGGAATCTGGATTGCGGTGCAAGGAACCGAAAAATACAAAGCCAAAGACAACACCATTAAGCGCAAAGCCCAACAAATCCAGGCTCATCCCGGATTGCGACAACTGAGCAAACCCGGTCAAGGAGCCCCCTGTCCCGCCCTAGAGATACAAGGGCCCCAGTCCTTGGAGAACCCACCGGACCCCAAGGCCATCAAAGCGCCCGCCGGCAAAATTCTCGTCTGTCAAAAATCCAAATGTCGTAAACGGGGGGGCGCCGACCTCTGTAAACTCCTGAAACAGAAGCTCGACGAACAAGGACTCGGCGATTCCATCCAAGTCCAGGCCACCGGCTGTCTTAAACGCTGCAAATCTGCACCGAACCTGGTGGTATTACCCCAAAAAGCTCGGTACAGTGACATCAAACCCAAGGAAATCCCGGCTTTGCTAGACCAGCATTTCGGTTAAGGGGAAGGGACGAGGCTAGAGAACCTCGTGGGTGTATTGATGTTGTTTGACATTATCGTCAGTGGTGACCACGCGATCGCTATTCAGAACACGCTTACGCTCCAAACTGTGATTGAACTCGCGATAGGTGGTCCCCAGGGAAATATGCTGAGTCGCCTCGGGGCGTTTGGCATAGGTGCGGCTGCTGGCGATAATCCGCTCCGTTAAGTCATTGCCCAACTGAGCCTCCTCAGGGAAAACAGCGGGAACCTGAAACGTCTCCCCATCAAAAATCTCACCAATCGTCGTGGCGTAAGCCAACTCATAAGACGTGGGAATGCCTTTGAGCAGTGCTTCGAGGGATGAAGAGGGAATCGGCTCAATTACGCGAACCTGTTGCACCTCCCCATCTTCTTGTAGAAAACACACTGCCAGTCCGAGAACCACATAATGATCCGCCGTGATATCTGGGGCATTTGCAAGGGCATTGGCCATAATTAATCGGGGGTTGAAAAGACTGCAAGAGAACGGGTTTCGGCGAGCGATCGCCCGTGTACTCTAGGGGAATCTTATCAAACCCCTCCTAGAGCCATCGCCATGCCCTTACAAATCTTGATGCACCTGGGTGTCGTGACCCTCCCGATATCTAGCCCCAGACAGACTCCGTAGAAACTTGCAGAACATCGGAATCTGAGCCATCCGGATAGAGAGTCTCCGAGGCTGTACCTAGAGGAACTGAGAATGTTGCCGTCGCGGTTGACCGTCACCCTTTAAGTACTATGGCAGACCTTACCCCCTTAACTGAGCCTCAACCCTGTGCTAACCCAGCCTTACCCCTAGTGCGTCAGGCCTATTTACCCCCACCCCAGCGGGCCTTAGTCCATGAGCATTTGCCCCTGCCCCCAGCACCGAGGAAAATGGTCATCCATGGGGAACCGGACGAGGACAAGACCCCGGCTTGGTGTTACGTCTTAGGAACCAGTGCCGGAATTACAGCAGTGCTGCTGGCTAGTCAGTATTACGGCCAGCAACTGTTTCGAGCGGAAGCCAACCGTGAGTTTCCCCCCCTTCCGGAAAACTTAGCCGAAACCGATCCCGATCTAGTCCTCACCCCAAGTACCGTCGCCCCAGAAGTTTGGGGAGAGTTGGCCCAGCAAGAATTGGAGATATGGAAACAGGATTTGACCAGCTTTGCTCAAGCGGTTCAAGCTCGCGTACAGCCGAAGCCCCGTGGCGATCATCGCCCCAACACTATCAACGCCTCCTCAAGCACCCCTACGGCTGAAGCCTCTCATGAGCAACCGGCCCAGCAAATTCTACAACAGGCCTTCAATCGAGCTGAAAAACGGGATTTTGCCTCAGCCATTGCCCTTCTCAATCAAATTTCCGAGAACACCCCAGTCAGCGAGTTAGCCCAAACCAAGCTGCTGGAATATCAGCAAAAGCGCAACACCCAGGCCGACTACTGGCTTTATCGGGCTAAATTTCTTGCCTATGTTGACGACTTTGCCGGAGCCATTGGCTATCTGCGTCAAATTCCCCAAGAAACCAACGCCCACCGGGAGGCTCAACAATATTTAGCGCTCTATCGTCAAGCCCGGGAAGAGCAAGCCCAAGACCTCTTGCAGCAAGCAGCCGACTTTGCTGAACAGGGTAACCTAGCCACCGCGACCCGTCTCCTGCGTCTAATTCCTCAAGAGGCGGCCGCCTATGGGACAGCGAAGAACCGCCTCATTGACTATAGCCGTCAACTCTACCTCGCCCGTCAGGAAAACCGCTCTCAGTCCTAATCTGGGGGACTCATCAGCACTCATTAGGGGGCAACTCCTTCAAACCAGCCTTGGTTCCAGAGATAACCTGGGAGATCTCCTGCGTCTACAAGATTTCTCAACGTTTCGCTATCAGTAGCTTTCTGGATTTTGGTGATACCTTGGTCTTTGATGAGCCAAAAAATGCTGTCTAGGGGAACGGCATTCAGAAAATAGGGGGAATGGGTGGAAACAAAGACTTGTCCGCCCCGATGGGCATAACTCGCAAATTCTTCGGCAAGTTCTCGTAACAGGCTGGGATAGAGTTGGTTTTCTGGTTCCTCAACACATAATAAGGGGTGGGGTTTGGGGTCAAATAGCAAAATTAAATAGGCAAACATTTTCATAGTACCATCGGATACATAGCGATCAATGAACGGATCTTTAAAAGCTTGGTCTTGAAATTTCAGGATCAGTCTGCCATCTTCGGTGTTCTTGGCTTCGACTTTTGATACGCCGGGAACTCGTGACCGCATACGCTTCAAAATTTCCCGGAAAACTTCAGGGTGTTGTTGGTAAATATATTGGGCAACGACTGCCATGTTGTCGCCTGTGGGGGAAAGGTGTTCAGCATAGAGTGCATCTTTACTCCCTCTAGCATCGCTGATATGAAAATCAGAAACATGCCAATTTTCTATCAATGAACGAAACGCATTAGCCGCTTTAAACCGTTGAAATTGCCCTAATCCTTTAATGGCTAAAATATCGGCGGATTCTAATTGTTGTTCTTCTCGCTCAAGTTCTCCATCGCTTTTAAAGTCTTCCTCGTTTTTAATCGCATATCCTCTGCCATTTTGAAAGTCAAGAAAATGAAAAGGAGAACCATACTCACCCCGTTTATAGCGTAATATTTCTCGCTTGATGATGGGTCTTTGTTTTTCTTGTCCGACAATCAGCACATAAGTGACTAGACGTTCTGCGCTAAGAATTTTCATGCGAAATTTCAATTCAATCTCGATGTCTTCATTTTGCTTACCTCGGGTAACAACTTCATTAAAGCCGCCTCTAATTTGAAGAGCTTGACGAATGTTATTTTTAAGGGCATCACGAAGAAATCCAAAAATATCGAAAAGAGTTGATTTACCCGTTCCGTTAGCTCCTATAATAACGCAAAAACCTGGAATATTTTTTATTTCTATATTTTCAAAAACGCGATAGTTTTTAATTTTAATAGAGATAAGTCTCATAGAGTTTAAGCCTGCGGCAAAAGGTTGTTCTGGATTCTTGTTCAATTATAAGACACCAACCCGTCTTTCCTGCAATGATAGTCCGCTACACCAGACCCCCCGCTTTCAGCATCACAAGTCTAATCCACCCCGAAGCTGTTGGGGTAAACTGAGAACAACTGGGTGGCTAAGGACGGTTGTGCCTGTCTTCTGCCCTTTCTGCCGGTAGCTGGCTGGTCAAGTTTCAGCTAGGAATTGCTATACTATCGAATAACCACCATGAAGCGATGCAACGTGAAGGTCTATTGAGCCAAATCCCCATTAGGACTCTTTTCTTGTTGCGTCTAGGATGCCAGGTTTTTATAACTCAAAGATAATCTAATAGCCATGACTTTACCCCAACCCCCAAACCAATCCATCCCCCCCGGCTTTCTCAACATTATGGGCTATGTGGATGAATCTGAAGTCAATGGTCCCGGGAAACGGGCCGTTATTTGGGTGCAAGGCTGTTTGCGGGAATGTCCAGGCTGTTTTAACCCCAGTTCTTGGTCCTTTGAAGCGAATCAACTGATCTCTATCGACGAATTAGTCGAACGAGTCACGGGTAATGCTTTAAACGAAGGGGTCACCTTTTCTGGGGGAGAACCCTTTTGGCAAGCTCCCGCCTTAGCTGAGTTGGCGCGACGGCTGAAAGCTCAAGGGTTCACCGTGATGTCCTTTAGTGGCTTTACCCTAGAAGAATTGCGATCGCCCAAGGCCCCTCCAGGAGCCTCCGCCCTCCTAGAGCAGTTAGACTTACTCGTCGATGGCCCCTACCTAGAGAACCAAGCCATCCATAACCCCACCTCTCTCGTCTCCTCCCGCAACCAACGAGTGCGAGTCTTCAACCCCGACTTAGAATCCCGTCTCGACTGGGCCAGCGATCAGATGGAAATCCATATTCTCAAAGATGGAACCCGGATTATCACCGGATTTCGGGGACAGCAGGGCATCGGCGAGGCGTACAGCTCCTAAGCACCCTTCACCAGTACCCCATTGAGGAAGATATCCGCCAAGCCATCGGCGATCTCTTTCATGGCTTCTGGAGAGGGATTCCCTTCCATCAGGGTTTGATAGCTAAAGCCGGAGATGGCAAAAATGCCCAGAAAGACCTTAGCCACCAAGCGGGGGTTCATGGGGCGATAAATCCCGCGCTCAATGCCCGTTTCCACAAAGGCTTCCGCCACATCCATCATTTTGGCGATCGCATCCTCTTGAATGCGATCGCGCAATTCCGGGTGAAACTGGGCCTCGAGAAAGCAAACCTGCATCAAATCAGCATTCTCCCGGAGATGGAACAACCGACGCTGAATCACCTGAGAGACGGACTTGTAACTCCCCATCTCACTCAGTTCCGTCAGCAAATCCGTCAGCAGTTCCACCCAGCCCTGAGTAGCCACTTCCACCAAAATGGCCTTTTTGTTGTCAAAATGTCGGAAGAGGGTTCCTTCTGCCACCCCAGCGGCCCGAGCTAACGCACGAGTGGTTGTGCCCTCAAAGCCTTGATGGGCAAACAACCGACGAGCCGATGCTAAAATTCGCGTGCGGGTTTCCGCCTCCGGAGTGCGGGTCGGGTGAAGCATTGTCTTCATCGGTCTTAATAAAACTCGAGGACATTCGCAGAGAGTTGCTAACATTATTCTGGGATAAGTTTTGAAAAAAATGCGGAAACATTCACAGATTGTTATCAGAAGTTATATATCGCAAAACTTCTATATCGTGACTCACATTAACCCCCAGCCTTAAGACCCACTCGACCCCATCTGACTCCTCATCTGACTCCTCATCTGACTCCTCTTATGTTCATGTTTTCCCAACCTTGGCAAGCCCCGGTCAGCCGTGATGCGATCCAGTCTCCCCGTCGAGGGTGGGCGATCGCCCTGCTCCTCATCCCCCTACTCCTAGCCCTAACGCTGATGCCCCGGGCCAGTTGGGCCGATTCCATTACCCCTTATCTTGATCGCACCGAAGCCCAAATCCAGGAATTCACCCTAGACAATGGCATGAAATTCATTGTCTTAGAACGTCATGAAGCCCCCATCATCTCCTTCATGACCTATGCTGATGCTGGGGGAGCCAACGAACCCCCAGGAAAAACAGGCGTCGCGCACTTCCTGGAACATTTAGCCTTCAAAGGAACCCCCCGCATCGGCACCACCAACTATGAGGCGGAAGCCCCCCTCCTCGAACAACTCAACGACCTCCATGAGCAGATTCGCCAGGCCCAAGCTGACGGTGACGAGGCCCGAGTCAAGGAACTGCAAGAGAACTTCCGAGCTGTCCAACAGCAGGCCTCAGAGTACGTCGTTCAAAATGAATTTGGTCAAATCGTCGAGCAATATGGCGGCGTCGGCCTCAACGCCACCACCTCCGCCGATGCCACTCGTTACTTCTATAGCTTCCCCGCCAACAAACTCGAACTCTGGATGTCCCTAGAATCCGAACGCTTCCTAGAACCGGTGTTTCGAGAATTCTATGAAGAACAAGACGTCATCCTCGAAGAACGTCGCCTGGGAACTGACAATTCCGCCATCGGCAGTCTCGTCGAAGAATTTCTCCTCACCGCCTTCTCCGTCCATCCCTATCGCCAACCGGTGATTGGCCATGAAGCCGATATCCGCAACCTCACTCCCAAAGACACCTGGGAGTTCTACGAAACCTACTACGTTCCCAACAACCTCACCGTAGCGATTGTTGGAGATGTGAAACTCTCCCAAGTTCAGGACTTAGCCCAAACCTATTTTGGTCGCTACGAAGCGGGCCCCACCCCCCCAGAGGTGCAGGACGTGGAACCCCCTCAGGAGGAGACGCGGGACGTGGAAGTCCGTTTTCCCAGTCAACCCCTATATCTCGAAGGTTATCATCGTCCCGCCCGCACCGATGCTGACAACGCCGCCTATGAGTTGCTGGTGGCCCTCCTGAGCGATGGCCGCACCTCCCGACTCTATCAATCTCTGGTAGAACAAGAACAGGTCGCCCTCAATGCTCAAGGTCTCAATGGCTTTCCCGGTGATAAATTCCCCAATCTCCTCCTGTTCTATGCCGTAACCGCTCCCAACCATAGCTTAGACGAGGTACAAACCCTGTTACGTCAGGAGCTAGACCAGATGAGACAACAGACGGTCTCCCGTGATGACTTAGAGCGAGTGAAAACCCAAGCCAAAGCCCGTTTGTTGCGATCGCTCAACTCCAACTCAGGGATGGCCAGTCTCCTGGCTGAATACCAAGCCAAAACCGGCGACTGGCATAACCTATTCCGGGAAATCCAAGCCATCGACGCTGTCACTGCCAATGATATCCGGCGCCTGGCCCAAGAGACCTTCACCCCCGAGAATCGTACGATCGGTAAATTGCTCCCCTCCTAGAGACCTACTCAATCCCTATCTTGACCCCTCCACCTTCTGAACTCATGTCTGAGCCGTCCCAAACTCCCTTCTGGAACCATCTGCGCCCCTACCTGGCCTTACTCTTTCTCGTGGGGCTATTGATTAGCCAATTGTTACAAGCTCCCCCCTCCGTCGCGGCCACACCACAACATTACCGGGACTTGGAGTTTCCCCCCTTACCGGACGTTGAACTCCCAGAGTATGAGCGATTTCAACTAGACAATGGCCTTAAGGTCTATTTAATGGAAGACCACCGGCTCCCCTTAGTCTCGGGTGTGAGCCTCATTCAAACTGGCAGTCGCTTAGAACCGGCTGATAAGGTGGGGTTAGCCAGTCTGACTGGGGCCCTGATGCGGGCAGGAGGAACCCTAAGTCATCCCCCTAATGTCCTGAATCAGCAATTAGAACAAAATGCTGCCTCCGTGGAAGCCTCTATTGGCAATAGTAATGGAAGCGTGAGCTTTGAGGCCCTCAGCCCCGATTTACAACGGGTCTTCGATCTCTTTGTCGAGGTGTTGCGGGAACCGGCCTTTGATACCCAACAGTTGGCCTTACTCAAAAATCAAGCCAGGGGGAACATTTCTCGACGCAATGACCAACCCAACAACATTGCCAATCGTGAGTTTCAGAAACTGATTTATGGTGAGGAAAGTCCCTATGCTCGGACGATGGAATATGCCACCCTCGATGCTATTGAGCCAGAGGATATCCAGGGGTTTTATGAACAGTCCGTGCAACCCGATCGCCTCATTCTTGGCTTAGTGGGGGATTTTGACTCCCGCCAGATGAAGAGGCTAATTGAGGACAAGCTAGGAGATTGGCAGGCGAGCGGGTCCTCCCTTGGGAATCCCGCCTCCGCCTTATCGGACATTTCTCAAGCTGAGACCGAGGGGGTGTTTCTGGTCGATCGCCCAGAGTTAACTCAAAGTTATGTAGAACTGGGTCATCTGGGGGGCCTTCGTAATGACCCCGACTATCCGGTGTTGGGGGTGATGAATAATGTTCTCAGTGGCTTTGGGGGACGGCTGTTTAACGAGGTGCGATCGCGCCAAGGCCTAGCCTACTCAGTCTACGGCTTTTGGGGCGCACAATATGACTACCCGGGGGTATTTCGGGCTGGGGGACAAACTCGCTCAGAGGCAACGGTTCCCTTTATCCAAGCGGTGCGACGGGAAATCGAGCGCATTCGCCAAGAACCCATTAGCTCAGAGGAATTGCAGTTTGCTCAAGATTCCACCCTCAACTCCTTTGTCTTTAACTTCGCCAGTCGTGCCCAAACCCTCTCGCGCCTTTTAACCTACGACTATTATGATTACCCCAGCGACTTTCTCTTTCGTTACCAAGATGGGGTCAGAGATACCACGGTGGAGGATGTCCTACGGGTGGCTCAAACCTATCTCAACCCTGAGCAGTTAGTTACCTTAGTGGTGGGCAGCCGTGAGGCCATTGACCCCCCATTGGATGCGATCGCCCCTCAGGATGATGTCACCTTGCTTGATGTGACAATTCCCGAACCGAGTTAAACCAGGTGCCTCCCTCAGCACTAGGATAGTAGGGTACAAGAACAGGTACACTCCGCTCCCAAAACTGGGGTTTGCGGTCTAATGGACCCCTGTTCACAGTTCCTTAGTGATGTCCGGAGCTTGCCCTTGCATTCAGACACTCTCCGAAACTGCACTACCCTAAAGCTATTACGAGAGAAACTCGCGCAGAGCCGCTTACCCCAACGGCTGCGATCGCTCGGAATCTGGCATAAGGGTCGCATCAACTACACTATTATCGCTCTCAACCTCCTGGTGATGCTCGTAATCACTTTTTTGCGGGGAGTTGGGAGCTTTGAGGCGGGAGAACTTGCCCAGTTTGATGCCGTGATACGTCAGGGTAGCCAGGTGCGGCTCGATCCTCGACTGGTGATTTTAGAAATCACTGAAGCCGATATCCGTCGCTACCACTGGCCCTTCTCCGATGAACGCTTGGGGGAAATTCTGGCAGCCTTGCAGGTTCACAACCCTCGCGTCATTGGTTTAGATGTGTATCGCGACTTTGACCCTGATACGGGGGATGAGACTTTAGCCGAACAACTCAGGGTTGATAACCTGATTGTGATTCAGAACATTGCCAATTCTGTGACGGCTCCAAGGGGGGTTTCTGAGCATCAGGTGGGGTTTAACGATGTCATTCTGGATCGCGACCAAGTGGTTCGCCGTCATTTGCTCTTTGCCAATACCCAAGAGGGCGAGATTGTTTACTCTTTCGGCCTGCGGGTGGTCTTAAAATACCTGGAATCTGAGGGCATTGCCCTAGCCAACGATCCCCATCATCCCGATGGCATTCGTTTTGGCAAGTCCCGTCTGGTTCCCCTGTCGAGTTCCCCGGGAGGGTATCATCACATCGATGATGCCGGCTATCAAATTCTCCTCAACTATGTGCATCATAGCGAAGCGAGTGGGGCTCAGATGCTCTCGGTGAGCCAGTTATTAGATGGAGAGTTCAACCCGCAACTGCTGCGCGATCGCATTGTCTTAATCGGCTCTACGGCCCCCACCCTCCGAGACCGCTTTGCCACACCCTTTAGTTCCCAGCGTGCCGATCGTGATGGGGTGAATATGCCGGGGGTGGAATTGCACCGCAACATGGCCAATCAGCTCCTTGGTTTGGCCCTAGGAGAGCAACAGCCCTGGCGATTTATCCCCGATGGGTTAGAACTGCTCTGGGGTTGGGCTTGGATTGCTTTAATCATGACCCTAGTCTGGCGGCTGCGTCATCTGGGACGGTTACTGGGGGCTCTTCTGTTAACGCTGTTGGGGTTGAGCGTTTTGGAATGGGGCTTTTTTGCTCTAAACGTCTGGCTGCCAGGTATTTGGATTCGTTGGGGGATGGTGTTGGGGGGAACCCTGACCTTTATCTATAGCCTCGCCCATCATTTTTTAAATGACCCCTTGACCCAACTTCCCAATCAAACCTTTCTCTACGAGATCGGGTCAAACTGGCGGGTTTGGACTTGGGGCAAGGCTCGGGGTCTTGGGGTGATTATTTTGGATCTCAATCGTTTTAAAGCGGTGAATTCCTGTTTGGGGCATAAGACGGGCGATCGCATCCTCATCGATGTCAGTAAACGTTTACAGTCCCCATTACAACCCCGAAACTATCTGGCCCGTGTGGGAGCTGATGAGTTTGTGCTACTCCTACCCAACGCCACCAGTTTGGAAGCGGTAATGCAGGTCGCCCAGCAATTGCGTCGTTATCTCAAACGCCCCTTTATCCTGGAGACCGGACAGCCGGTTTTTCTGACGGCCAGTATTGGCGTAGCCTATGGTTGCCAAAGCCAGACTCTACTCCTGGAAGATGCCAAATCTGCCATGCACCGGGCCAAGGCCCTACACCTGTTTCAACCCGTCGCCTTTGACCCCGATGTCCATACCCAGGCCATTTCCACCTTTCAACTGGAACTGGATTTACGGGAGTCGATGAGTCATTCCCAAGTCTATCTCCCCCCGCAGCATCCGGCCCATGACGAGGGACTGACGGATTCCAATCTGCCCCATTCAGAACTCGGCGATCGCTTCCGGGTTTATTATCAACCCCTGGTGGACTTGCACAGCGGCAGGATTGCTGGCTTTGAAGCCCTACTGCGTTGGCAACATCCTCAACGGGGGATGGTCTCTCCAGCAGAGTTTATCCCCGTCGCCGAAGAAACCGGGGCCATCATTTCCTTGGGGGCCTGGGTGCTGTATGAAGCCTGCTATCAAATGCGGGCCTGGCAGCATCAGTTTCCTGACCATGCCCAGAGTATCATCAGCGTGAATTTATCTCCCTATCAACTCCAGTCGCCGGATTTGAAACAGCGGTTGCAGGACATTTTGACCGAGACGGGGTTGGCTCCTGAATCTTTGAAATTGGAGATTACCGAAAGTGCAGTGATGGAAGAAGTCCAGACCACGCTGGAGGTTCTCCACGACCTCAAACGGCTTCAGGTTAAGTTAGGAATTGATGATTTTGGCACGGGCTATAGTTCCCTGAGTTATCTAAATCGCTTCCCCGTGAATACCCTGAAGATTGATCGTTCCTTTGTCTGGCGTATGGAGGATTCTGCCCAGGATCGCGCCATTATCCAGACGATTCTCGACCTGGCTCATATCCTGGGCTTAGATGCGATCGCCGAGGGGATCGAAACCCCCGAACAACTGGCACAACTACGAGACCTCGGCTGTGATATCGGTCAAGGCTATTGGTTCGCCAAACCCCTCCCCGCCCCAGCGGCCGCACAACTCCTAGCCCGCCGCCCCCGTTGGTGAATTCCAAAATTTAAGTTAAAACTTTGACCCTTTGGGGGGATTTCGCTATGATAAGAGTAACGCCTAAAACTGTTAAAGCTATGGTAGCTTGGCCGGCGAGTCAAGACCTGCTGCTCAACTGAAGGAGCTATCGGATTAATGGATTACATCGAAAAGGTATTGGACAAGGTTCGAGAATGGACTCGCAAACTCATTGATGCAGTCCTCGGACCCGAAGCGCAACCCGAACCCGAGGCAATTCCGATTCCGGTTAACGATCGCCGGGTTCGTCGGTAGTCTCTTGGTGACGCTGTCCAATCAGGGCCCACCCCTTCAGATTCTCGTCCTCCATGGCCCGAATCTGAATCTGCTAGGTCAACGGGAACCCGACGTATATGGCTCACTCACTCTGACTGAGATCAACAAACGCATAGAAGACCAAGCACGGACTTTACAGGTTAAAGTTTCGTGCTTTCAGTCGAATCATGAAGGGGCGTTAGTCGATGCCATTCAGGAGGCGTGGGGGCAAGTTCAGGGCCTGCTCATTAACCCTGCGGCCTATACCCACACCAGTGTAGCGATACGGGATGCGATCGCCGCCGTCAAGTTGCCCACGGTGGAAGTTCACCTCAGCAATATCCACCAGCGGGAGGCCTTTCGTCATCACTCCTACATCGCCCCAGTTGCCGTTGGGCAGATTAGTGGTTTCGGCTATTATAGCTATATTTTAGGACTTCAGGCTCTGGTGCAGCATTTGCGAGAGACGGCCAGTTCATCCTAATGCTAAAGGGGAGCCAGCTAGAGTGATACCTTTAATGGGTTTACCCCGATTTGAAAACGTTCGCGGTGCCATTCTCGGGGCCGAGTTGGGTTATCTCCAACAACCCGGCTGTCCCCATCTCTGGCAAGAAATTCCCTCAGACCTCCTCCATAGTTTAATCCACCAACGCACTCTTGCGCCAGAACTTCCCCAGTATGCTGAGTTTCCCGTACAACTGGGCCTGGGGACGGTGCTGGGGGTATTTTACCATCAGCGTCTGGAGGCGTTGTCATCCTTCCCCCCTGAGTTACAGCCCCTGGCAATGGCGGTGGGATTGGCCGTGGGCGATCGCCTTCTGAGTCAATCGGAGCAAATTATCAACCTGTCTCCTGCCCTTAAACAAGCTCTCAGCACCCTTCTAGCCTTTCAGGGAGATGGCTTTAGTGCAAATTGTGACTCAGATGAAGTTCGAGCCATTTTGGGGGCATTAACGGGGGCGCTACGGACTCAGGCGGGGATTCCTCCTCGGGAACGGTTGCGTCTGTCGGGCGATCGCCGTCAGGCCCTAGATAGCCTAGCCTGGGAGATTTGGCAACGTTGGCTCGGCCGACTCGACTGTGACCCCTGGCCGCCTGAACCGGGGGCGATCGCCGTTACGGGGGAACGGCTCGATAATCAGAGATATCGGAGGGGTTAAGGGGTCTAGCGATGTTGGATTATATTGATTTTTTTAACTGCATTAACCCGAGCAAAACACTCCTTGTCAGCCAAGAAGAAGACAGACAATATTACATTGATTTTACCAGCGTTCGGGGTCAAGATGCCATTCGCAAACTCAAACACCGAATCAGCGTCTTGCTGCGAGAGCAACCCAGTTGTTCCCTATTCACTGGACATATTGGCTGCGGCAAATCTACTGAACTTCAGCGACTACAAGCCGAATTAGAAACCGATGGATTTTGCGTCGTTAACTTTGAATCCGACGAAGATATCGACACCGCCGATGTAGATATTGTCGATGTTCTTTTGACCGTCGCCAAGCGTGTCAGTGCCAAACTCGAACAGATTGCTGTCCCCGAAGCGAGGGGGTTGAGAAGACTGATTGAGCGAACTCATCACGTTTTGACCACAGAAATTGACGTAAAAGCCTCCCTGGGAACCTCCAGCCTCAAAGGAGAATTAGATAGCCAGAAAAAAACCGTTTCCCTCTCAGCCGGAATTGCCTCCCTGACCGTACGAGCCAAAAATGACTCCCGGATTCGTGAGCGACTCAGCCAATATCTAGGTCCACAAGTAACCGGGTTACTCAGTGCAGTTAATGATGATTTGCTGAGACCGGGAATCGAGTTATTAAAAGAGAACGGCTATGCTGGGTTAGTGGTGATTGTCGATAATCTTGACCGCATCGATAACCGTCCGAAACTTTCGGGGCGATCGCAACAAGAATATCTCTTTGTTGACCGAGGGGAATTACTGACAAAACTCGCCTGTCACACCGTCTATACCATGCCATTAGGCTTGCGTTTTTCCAACGAATTTGGCAACTTGACCCAACGCTTTCAATATAAACCCGAATGTCTCCCCATGGTCTCCATTCGTCATCGCAACGGCGAGGAGTATCCCGAAGGATTAGGGAAACTCAAGCAAATGGTCTTGGCCCGGGCCTTTCCCCAGTTAACGGACGCCGAACGCCTCGAACGAGTCGGGGAGATTTTCGAGACAGGGGAGGTTTTCGACCGCCTCTGTCGCGTCAGTGGCGGTCATGTGCGGGATTTGCTACAATTGCTGGCTCAATGGGTGGAAGAAGAGATGCAACTTCCCTTAACCGAGGCTACCCTGGAAGCAGCCATTATCGATCGCTGTAATGAGATGACCTTGGCGATTTCCCCGGAGGAGTGGGAGTTATTGCGGGAGGTGCGTCGAACGCAGAAAGTACAAGACCAAGTCGGCTATGAGAACCTGATTCGCAGCCGTATGGTCTTTGAATATCAGGAAAACCGTCAATCCTGGTTTGATGTCAATCCCATTCTGTTGGAAGCGGCGGAGATGAAGGATTAGCCTAAAGTTTCTATGATTTAATAGCTCTCCCTTAGAGGGTTTCCAGCCTCAAAGAAATCCTCCATCCATAAAGAACCCAGTAATGCACCATGTTCCATAAATTCTTTAACCCCTTGCATGTCAGCCGTTCGTTTAACCTGAGTAAAGCCATTATTGTCTCGATATAAAACCCAGAGTTCTTCAGGCTTTAACCCATCGACAAAAAAAGGAGAGTGAGTTGTTACCATAAGCTGAGTGCAAGCAGAAGCAGCACGACATTCCTCAGCAAGTTCAGGAAGGAGGCGAGGATGTAAATGATTTTCTGGCTCCTCCACTCCAATCAGTTGTGGGGGGTTTGGGTCATATAAAACCGTCAAATAAGCCAATAATTTTAAAGTTCCATCGGAGGCAAACTTAGCAAGAATAGGTTTAGCAAAAGGAGCATCTTTTATCTGAAGTAAAAGCCTACCATTTTGCATAATTGATGCCTCTACTTTCTCTAGTTTTGGGATTCGTCCTGACAAAGTTCTGAGGATATTGTCTAATCTCTCAGGATATTCCTCCTTAAGATATTGCATAACATTAGCTAAATTATCCCCAGTGGGTGAAAGTCTTTCTTGTACCCCAGCTTCTGGGATAGAACGGGTATTATCTGCCGTGAGGTAGGAGAGATACCAACCTGTGATAAAACGACGTAACGCACTAACTCGGGGGTGTTTGGCAAATTGCCCCAGAGTTGCCACAGCCAAAAGTTCGGGGGATTCTAATTCTTCGGTCATGCGCTCATCTTCATCATCAGGCATCTCCCCGCTAATAACATATCCTGCACCATTTTTAAAATCAAGAAAGCGGAAGGGTGTGCCCGTTCGTTCTCCTCGCCAATGTAACCATTCTTGAGCGACATAGGGACGATTATTGCTTTCATCAATGGAGAGATGATAGGTAATGAGAGGAGATTCAGATGTTTCTCGATATTTAAGTTCGATGACAATACAGCCCTCTTGGCCTCTGGTGCGAAGTTCCCGAAATCTGCCCCGTTTATCCCAAGCTTTTCCCAGTCCTCCTGTAAAGCATTCTGAGAGAAACGCAAAAACATCAAAAATTGTCGATTTACCGCTCCCATTGGGACCTAAAAATGCTGTAAGGGGAGTTATATTTTTAAGCTCTATATGATGTAGCGCCCGGTAGTTCTGGACTTTTAGATATTCAATTCTAGGAACCGACTGTTGAGACATGTTCAAGCAAGACCAAGATTATCCCTATTCCACACCAAGACAAAGACCCCTTGCCTTATGGTGTAGCAAATCTCTGTCCCAGTCAAGCAGACAAGTTAACCTCTTAGGCGAAGCCCCTGAAAACCCTTCTACTATGGGATAAACTGGGATGGTACCCGAGCCTACATCTCATCATTAGCCATAGTCGAGATGAATGATGACCACTGATGTAATCGCCAAAAATCAGAAAACCTTGCAGCAACTGGCCCAGGCCATGGCCCTGTCGCGGGGTCAGTTTAAACTGATTCTGGTGCGTTGTAACTATGGCGACGTTTGCCAACAGTGGTCTAAGGAACTGACCCAGACCTGCCAACAGCAGCATCAATTCTCCCTCACAGCGGTTCATCTCCCCTCCGAGGCACAGAACCTCGCTCAAGCCATCCAAGCCATCCAGCCATTCCCCCCAGACGGCGTGCAACTCCTGGGACTCAATCAATTGGCCGATGTACAGCAGTTTCTAGCCAATAGTAACCAAATCCGCGATCGCCTGCGCCGGACTTGTCCCTTCCCCATCGCCATCTGGCTCAACGACCGGACCCTCAAACAGATGTTCAAGCTGGCCAACGACCTCCAGAGTTGGACCACCAGCAAACAGTTTGTCCCCACCCCCAACGACCTAGAGCAGCAACTGCACCATCTCGTCGCCGCCTTCTTCCAACGTCTTCCCCAAGCCTCCCCAGAGCAATGGCTAGGGAGTCAACCCCTTCTCTCCCAGAGCGAACAGCGAGAACTCGACCTGGCCCAACAGGAACTCAACCGCGACCTCTCCCCCAGCCTCCAAGCCGACCTGGCCCTCATTCAAAGTCAGCAGCATCTGGTCCAGCAAAACCTATCCCAAGCCGAACAGCAACTAGAACAGGGGGTCCAGTTTTGGCAAGACAGTTCCCCCCCAACCCCCAATCGCCAGACACGCCTCGGCTGGATAGCCTTTCAGCAAGCCGTTCTCTCCCTCTGGCGGAGCGAACAGCAACAAGGCTCTCTCGACTATCCAGACCTGCATCTCCTCAACCGCCACTTCCAAGAGAGTCAGCAGCACTTCCAAGCCGCCAATGAGCCAGACCTGGCCCACCTCGTCGCCAACGCCGCCGTCGTACAACTGGTCAGCCACTTAAGGGACATCACCCATCCCGAAACCTCCCCAGACCCGGAACAGGTGGACCATTTGGCAGCGGTGAATGAGCAACTGTGCCAACAAGAGAGTTTCCCCTTCCCCAACCTTTGGCTAAAGGCCTTAGAGCAGCTGCATCACATTTATTTTCAGGACCGCCAAGACTATCGCCGCGCCTTCTCCATTCAGCAACAGCAATGGCAAGTCCAACGCTACGGCGGTCAGCGAGCCTTCGTGGGAGCCAGTCGCCTGCAAGGGATTCTCTATCAACGCTGTTCCCTGGACAATCTCCCCCCAGAAATCAAAGAATCGGGACGAGAGGAGGATGTCCGGCAGTTGCAAGAACGTCTTTCGGGAACCCAGAGCAAGATTCTCGTCATTCACGGACTGTCTGGAGTCGGCAAAAGCTCCCTCCTCAACGCCGGCCTACTTCCCGTCCTGCGTGAAAAGACCTTCAGCGGCGGACGGGAGGGGATTCCCATCCTGCTACGACTCTATCAACCCTGGACCGAGAAACTCGAGGCCGCCATTGACCAAACCAGCCGACGTCATAAAAAGTCCCTGAAGGGGATACCCCAGGGGTCAGCTCAGCAACGAATTGAGGCCAAGTTGCGGGCCTTGGAGGAGCAGCATTGTCAGGTGATTTTAGTCTTTGACCAGTTTGAGGAGTTTTTCTTTGCCAACCCCAACCCCCAAGACCAGGCGGCGTTTTTTGAGTTTATCGGTCGGTTGTGCAGCAATATCCAGCAGTTGGGAGCCTTGAAAGTGGTGTTTTCCCTGCGAACGGATTATGTCGGGTATTTGTTGCTCTGCAATGACTTAGAATCCATGGACTGCATCAATCGGGACATTCTCAGCCGTCAGGTGTTGCACAAGTTGGGGAATCTCTCAGCAGAACGGACTCGTCAGGTGTTAGCGAACTTGGCTCCCCATTTAGAGGCAGAGTTGAGAACGCGCCTGGTGGTGGATTTGAGTCAGGAGATGGGAGCCGTCCGTCCCATTGAACTTCAGCTTGTCGGCTTTCAGTTGGAATCTCAGCAGATTCACGAGATGTCCGCCTATGACGCCTTGGGGGAGCATCCCAAACAGCAGTTAGTCCAGGGATATCTCGATGATATCGTCCGCGCCTGTGGTTCTGAGCAAGAGCGACTAGCCAATGGGGTCTTGTACCTCCTCACCGATGAACGGCGGACGCGACCTCTACGGTCCTATGAGGAGTTATGGCAGGAGTTACAGCAGGTTTCCCAGGTTTCCCAGGGTCAGGTGTTGCAGGAGTCTTTAGATTTAGTCCTGGAAATTTTCACCGCCTCGGGGTTGGTGGTGGTGATTCCGGGAGAACCGCAACGTTATCAATTGGTGCATGATTATCTCGCGGAGTTGATTTATGAATCCCGTCAGTCGGAGTTAATCGCCAGTTTGCAGGAGGAACGGCGTCAACGGTTAGTGGCGGAGCGAACCTTAGAGGAGTTGGAACAGCGGCAAACTCAGGTGAAGCGGCGGACTCGTTGGCTGAGTGCGGCTGGGGTTATTGTTATAGCGGTGTCGTTGGGTGCTGTGGTTTGGGGAAATCGGGAGTTGAACACGGCACGGTTGATTACGCGATTGGAGCGCGATAGTCATTTAGCGTTGCAACAGTTTGAGCGCAACGATGAGTTAGAGGCGCTGTTAACGGCAACGCGCACGGCTCGGGAGTTGCAGCAGGCAACCCCTCCTGGCCAGAACTATGGGACGATGCGACCGATTGTAAGTCTTAGTGAGGTTCTACGAAATATCCGTCTTCGCAACACATGGGAGGCTCATTCGGGTTGGGTCAATAGTGCGGAGTTTAATGGGGATGGCACGATGGTAGTCTCAGCTTCAAATGACGGAACGGTAAAGCTGTGGGATGTGACCACTGGGGAACTCCTCCACTCTCTTGAAGCTCATTCGAGTAGGGTCACGAGTGCGGAGTTTAATGGGGATGGCACAATGGTAGTCTGGGCTTCACTCGATGGAATCGTAAAGCTGTGGGATGCAACAACTGGGGAACTCCTCCACTCCCTTGAGGCTCATTCGGGTGGGGTCATTAGTGCCAAGTTTAACAGAGATGGCACGAGGGTAGTCTCGGCTTCATCCGACGGAACGGTGAAGCTGTGGGATGCAACAACTGGGGAACTCCTCCACTCCCTTGAGGCTCATTCGGGTGAGGTCTGGACGGCAGAGTTTAATGGGGATGGCACGAAGGTGGTCTCGGCTTCGAACGACAGAACCGTGAAGCTGTGGGATGCAACAACTGGGGAACTCCTCCAATCTCTTGAGGCTCATTTGGGTTGGTGGGTTGAGAGTGCGGAGTTTAATGGGGATAGCACGATGGTGGTCTCGGCGTCAGGGGACGGAACGGTGAAACTTTGGGATGTAGAGACTGGGGAACTCCTCCACGCCCTTGAGGCTCATTCGAAGTGGGTCACGAGTGCGGCATTTAATGGGGATGGGACGATGGTAGTCTCGGCTTCAGGGGACGGAACCGTGAAGCTTTGGGATGTAGAGACTGGGGAACTCCTCCACTCCCTTGAGGCTCATTCAGGTGGGGTCACGAGTGCGGAGTTTAACGGGGATGGTACGAGGGTAGTCTCGGCTTCAGACGACGGAACGGTGAAACTTTGGGATGTGGGGACTGGGGAACTCCTCCACTCCCTTGAGGCTCATTCATCTAGGGTTTATAGTGCGGAGTTTAATGGAGATGGCACGAGTGTAGTCTCGGCTTCAGGGGACGGAACCGTGAAGCTTTGGGATGTTAGCAGCGAACTCCTCCACTCCCTTGAGGCTCATTCGGGTTCGGTCTGGCGTGCGGAGTTTAATGAGGATGGCACGATGGTGGTCTCAGCTTCATGGGACAGAATAAAGCTGTGGGATGTCACCACTGGGGAACTCCTCCACGCCCTTGAGGCTCATTCGGGTCCGGTCACGAGTGCGGAGTTTAATGGGGATGGCACGATGGTGGTCTCGGCTTCAGAGGACGGAACAGTGAAGCTGTGGGATGTAGAGACTGGGGAACTCCTCCACTCCCTTGAGGCTCATTCGGGTTCGGTCTGGCGTGCGGAGTTTAATGAGGATGGCACGATGGTGGTCTCAGCTTCATTGGACGGAACGGTGAAGCTGTGGGATGTGGGGACTGGGGAACTCCTCCACTCCCTTGAGGCTCATTCGGGTTGGGTCTGGCGTGCGGAGTTTAATGGAGATGGCACGAGGCTAGTCTCGGCTTCAGGGGATGGAACCGTGAAGCTGTGGGATGTCAACAGTGGTGAACTTCTCCAGTCCTTTGAGTCTCAATCCGATTGGGTCAATAGTGCGGAGTTTGAGGGGAATGCTATGAGGCTGTTTTCTCCTGGTTTCTTAGATGGGGATGGAAAAGTGGAGCTAATAGATACCGTTAGTGGGGAACGGCTTCAGTCCTTTGATGCTCATGAGGATAGGGTCTATAGTGCCGAGTTTAACGGAGATGGTACCAGAATGGTCTCGGCCTCAGAAGACGGAACGGTGAAAATTTGGGATATTAGCAGCGGCAAACTTCTCTACTCTTTTGAAGCACATTTGAGTCCGGTCAGGAGTGCCAAGTTTAATCATGATGGCACAAGGATAGTATCAGCTTCAGATGACGGAACCGTCAAAATTTGGAAAGTGGAAACCTTAGACGAACTCCTCGATCGCGCCTGTGACTGGTTGCGACCCTACCTCACCTCTAATCCTAACGTTACCGAGGCCGATCGCGCTCTCTGCAACATCCCCCCACCCGAAACGTCCCCCAGCGACTAACCCAACCATCCCTCAACCAAACCAAATCCCCGGCCTGGCCCAACCATATCTGTCCAGAAACCGGGGATTATTGGGAAACGAACCGTCCGCCTCAATCTCTACAGTCCAAAGGCACTTTTCAACTGACTCGTCCAAGCCTGAATCCGCTCTTCCGTCATCTCCGACTGATTATCATCATCAAGGGCCAAACCGACAAACTTACCATCTCGCAACGCTTTCGACTCCTCAAACTCATAGCCATCCGTTGACCAATGACCCACCGTCATCCCTCCTAATTGAGAAATTTTCTCTTCTAACATCCCCATCGCATCCTGGAAATTCTCCGCATAGCCAATCTGGTCTCCTACCCCAAAGTAGGCCACCTTCTTACCACTAAAATCGAGAGCATCTAACTCATCATATAACCCCTCCCAATCGCTTTGTAGCTCACCAATATTCCAAGTGGGACAACCGATAATCAAACAGTCATACCCACCCAATTCATCCAAATCTGCCTCAGCCACATCATGAAGGGTGACAACACTATCTCCCCCCAACGCCGACTGAATCATCTCAGCCGCCGCTTCCGTATTTCCCGTTTGGGTTCCAAAGAAAAGACCAATTTTTGACATAATAACAGAGATTGAATGGCAACAAATTTCAGGACAAGACGTTTCAGGGAAACATCAAAACCCATCTTGTAGGGGCGAACGGCTGTTCGCCCTCACAGTCTGATATCCAATGCAACGAATTAGACCATAAATTAACCTCCTGATAACGACCCTAATTTTTACGACTTAATGCCGAGGAGATACCAGCACGTTAGAGAGGTGAACTGTCCTCAAATGGGTCATCGAGTCCGGAAACACCGACCGACAACTGGGACAGAACCACGTGAGTTCATGGCGACTCACCTGACGCAGTAATTTTCCCGAGCAACAAGGACAGTTCATAAGTCACGGTGTGAGGAGCGATAACAGAGTTGAGAGAGAGAGGAGAAAGGAGATTAGGTTTCTAAGGAATTTAATGCCTTATCAACCCGACGAAAATCAAAGCCCATTGCTCGCAGAGCGTGCCAGAGATGTCCTTGCAAGAAGAAGAACGAGAGGAAGAAATGAGCATTGGCTAACCAGCAGCGAGCGGTGTGAGTGCCGAAGGGTAATTCAGCGGTATCGGCAAAGTAGGGAGTAATTCCAAGTTTGATTTCTAAGGCGGGGCCATAGAACTCTACTGGATAGGCTAAGGTATTCACCGCACAGAAATAGGATGCCACAAATCCAGCTAAAGCAATTCCACCAAGGGAGTACGATAAAATCGCTTCTCCGGAAAAAATTAGCACCTTTCTTGCCCAATTGAGCGGTGGAACTAAGATATGCCAAATTCCACCACCAATCAGCATCACGCCCACATAGACATGACCGCCAACCAGGTCTTCCAAATTATTGACACTGGCGAAATGGGTTTGATAGCCATAAATCACAAAGGGGTTCAGGGTGGGTTCAGTCACAACCCGAACTGTCTGACTGGCCGCATCATAGAGTCCCCCCCAGTACATGGCTTTCCCGACTAGCAGTAGGGCCCCGGCTCCCAAAAAGAGTAGATGATGTCCCAAAATGAGACCCAACTGCTTGGGGTCATCCCATTCAAAATGGAAGCGTTTAGCACGTCCTGAGGCGGTTTTGAGGTCTTCTGGGGCTTTGAAGGTATGAAACAAGGCCCCAGCCCCTAACACGGCGGAAGAAATCAGATGAACCGCCCCCACGACAAAGTAGGGATAGGTATCGACAATCTGTCCGCCCTCACCCACACCCCAGCCGAGAGTGGCTAGGTGGGGTAAGAGGATTAACCCCTGTTCTCCCATGGGGAGAGTTGGGTCAAACCGAGAGATTTCAAATAGGGTGAAAGCCCCGGCCCAAAAGGTAATCAGGGCCGCTTGGGCGACATGAGCGGCGATAAACAAGCCCGACATATCGGTAAATCGGGCATTTCCCGCCCACCAGTCATAGGTGACCTTGGGATTATCGTAGGTTTGCATAGGCTCAACTCACAAGTTCATGGTTTCCACTGCTTATTGCTAAATCTAGTCAATAAGCGACTGACACTTAGACTAGAATCTTTCTCAATAAAAAGCTATTAACTTTTGTAAAGTTTTGCGAGCCTATCATGGTTTTAGGAGCTTGAAGCCCTTACCCCATGATAAAAGCAAGGGATTTTACCCATCCTCTTTGAGCAGGTAAGGGTGGTAATCGCGGCTACTTATTGCAAGTAAGTTTTATTACACTACCCAGAAAATCACGTCATACAGGTTCCCCATTCCCCCTTCCCTCCCCTCTCCCTCCCTTCCTCTGTGTCCTCCGTGTCTCTGTGGTTCTCCCTCTTGCGATCCCCTCCTGGGAGGGGCTAGGGGTGGGTTATGCCTCTTGCCTTCTTGCTATAACATAAGTGCATTCATTCACGAATAGGCCCCCTATGGTTTTCACCCCTGTGATTCTCGCCGGTGGTAAAGGCGAACGCTTCTGGCCCCTGAGTCGTCTGGAACGCCCGAAACAATTTCTCTGCCTCGATGGGAGCGATCGCAGCCTCCTGCAAGCCACCGCCGATCGCCTCCTCCCCCTAGCCAACGGCTGGGACAACCTCTGGGTGATTACCGCCAGCCATCTCGCCGACGGAGTCCGTCAACAGTTACCAGACCTCCCCGACGCCAATCTCCTCATCGAACCCGAAGGTCGAGATACGGCCCCCGCCGTGGCTTGGACAACCCTAGAAATCAGCCAACGCCATGGCCCCGACGCGGTGGTGGGCTTTTTCCCCGCCGACCATTGGATTGACCCCCCCGAAGCCTTCCACCACACCCTCCACGCCGCCATCGAAGTCGCCCAACGCCAAGGGGCGATCGTCACCCTAGGCGTCAAACCCACCTACCCCTCCACCGGCTACGGCTACATCGAACAGGGAACCCCCCAGGGAACCGTCAAAGACTTAGCCGCCTTCCAAGTGGCCCGCTTCACCGAAAAACCCGATCGCCCCACCGCCGAAACCTTCCTGGCCAGCGGACGGTTTAGCTGGAACAGTGGCATTTTCATCTTCCAAGCCGGAGTGGCCCTAGAGGAACTGAAGCAATACGCCCCAGAGTTGATACAACAGCTTCAGCAAGAGGGAGTCAACGCCTATCCCCACCTCAGCAAAATCAGCATTGACTATGCCCTCATGGAGAAAACCCAACGGGCCGCCGTCCTTCCCGTCTCCTTTGGCTGGGACGACCTCGGCGACTGGAACGCCCTCGATCGCCTGCAATCAGACAATACCAGCCCCCAATCCAGCAACGTCGAACTGGGCCGCCATATTGGGCAAGATAGCCAAAATAGTATTTTCTATAACAGCAACCCGGACGAACTTATTGTCACCATTGGCCTAGAGGACGTAGTGGTGGTACGCGACGGCAATGCCACCCTCATTGTCAAAAAAGACCGCACTCAGGATATTAAATCAGTTTTAAAAACCTTAAAAGAGGACTCAAATTTACAACAATTCCTTTAAAAAAATCAAATGTTTCTAACTCCAAATCTAAACTCTAAGGAATCATTAAAATCATGGCAAATATCAATTCCGGCGACATGAATCCCATTAACCTCTTTGGCTTTGCCTCAGATGCAGGCTTCTCAACCCTGGGCCAAGTTGACGAAGAGCCCAGTCATCCCGACGTGCTGACCGATGGGGGCGACCTAATTCAGAATCGTAACTATACCCTCATTGTCGATCGCAGCTCCAACATGAGCATCATCGACCCCACCCATCAAATCACCCTGCAATCCATCCTCGAAGATGCCACCCTAGCCGTCGCCACCCATTGCGAACACTTGGATTTCAAAGGTATCAACCTCTACTTCTATAACAACAGCTTTGAATACTGCGATCGCATTACCACCGAGCGCATTCCCGCCCTCTTCCGCCAACATCCTCCCTCCCACCAACCTCACCTGGCCCCCGTTCTCAGGGATGCCTTCAACCGCTATTTTCAACATCGCCGTTATGGTGAAACCAAAGCCAACGGAGAGATTATTTTTGTTCTCATTGGCACGATGCCCCTAGACCCCGATGATGTCAAACAAACCATTATTACTGCCTCAAAACGTCTCTATCGCGAAGATGAATTAGGAGTGCTACTTCTACAAGTGGGCACAGACTTAGAACTACAATCCTTTCTCATCAGCCTCGATAACGAACTCCAAAATTTAGGAGCCAAATTTGACATTTGCGATGCCGTCACCTTCGACACCATCAACCGCGCTACCCTCTCAGAAGTGCTCCTAGCCGCCATCACTGACTAACCGATTCCCCCCTGAACCCATCCCATTAACTACTCACCGGAAGCAGAATCGTCACCGTGGTTCCCTGACCACACCCCTCACTATCAACAAAAATTTTGCCACTCATGAGGGAAACCAAATTCGCGGCGATCGCCAACCCCAACCCCGGGCCGCGACGGCTTTCGGGACAGCCTTCAATTTTAGCGAACGGTTGAAAGAGCTTTTCCTGCTGCTGTGGATCAATACCAATCCCACTATCGGAAATGGCAATCACCGCCTCCGGGAGTTCATGGTAGCTAGTACGACCCATGGGGGCGCTAATCGCCGTCGAGACCGTAATCGAGCCGTCTTCCGTGAACTGAATCGCATTCTCCAAGATAATCTCTAACACCTGTTTGAGCATTTCCCGATCAGCCGTTACCCGTAAGGGGGGCGGAAAATCGCGACGTTCCAAGTCAAGATTCGCCTCTTGCAACAGCGGCCGATGAGCCTCAACCACCTCATCCAAAAGAGTTTCTAACTCCACCCCCGTTAACTGCGGCGTCATTTGGCCCGAATGAATCTGAGTTAAATCAGAAATATCCTCCATCAACTCCAGTAGCCGTTGTCCCAACTTCCGCAGACGATTTAAATCCCGGCGGTCTTGCTGAGAATACTCATGGGGGCGATCGCTCAACCCCTGAACCCGCTCAATCGCCTCCTCAATCGGCTTGCGGAACTCCTCCGCCAGATTATGCAAATACAAATCCTTAAGGCGATCAGTTTCCCGCAACGCCCCATTTTCCTGTTCCAAGCGAGCCACAGTGGTTTGAAAACGCAAGGCCAAGCGATTAAAACTCTTACCCAACACCCCCACCTCTTGGGATGAATCATCCACCACGAGAGGAATAGTCACAGAACCCGAGCGTCGTCCCAACTGAGCCATAGACTTAGTTAGCTGTCGTAGCGGTTGACTCAGCCAAGTGGCTAATTGGCAACCCATCACCGCCGCTGTTATGGTGGCAATCAGGCCCAAAACCCCAATAATCATCAGATTGAGCCAGATGGGTTCCATGAACTCCGTCTTAGGAATCGCCACCACGACTAACCAATCGAGACCCCACTCATCCCGCAGAGGAGTCACTTGCATTGAATAGTGTCGATTAGCCTGAGAAAAGGCGAGAATTTGCGTTCCTTGGACATTCCCCAAACTGCCAAACTCGTTTAGCAGCACGTTCGCCGCCGTGCGGATGGTACTATTCGGACTATTGAGAACATCCATCAACTCCCGGCCACTGCCCTCCTGGCTGACCTCATCCCGCAAGTGTTGCGGAGCCGAACTGGCAATAAGCTCTCCTTGACGGTCCACAAGGAACGCCTGGCCTCCTTGGCTCAGCGTCAGTTGTCGGAGAAAAGAACCCACCGGAGCAATATCCGTTTCCACCCCAAGAGTTCCCCGTAAGTCCCCAGTGGGACCATAAATCGGGGCGATCGCCAGCAAGTTTCCCGAGGGAAGATGCTGCCACAGAGGCTCGGACGCCGGCTGCATCGCCACCTGATTGAGAATCTCCATTAGACTCCTAGGGATGTCTTCAGATGCCGGCAAAAAGCGTCCCTGGCGACTCATCGGAATCATATTCCACTCGTCCATCTCCTCGGTATTACGATATAAGCGAGCCGTTCCATCCTCTTGACGAGACAGCAGTAGTTGACCCTCCATCGCTTCACTATAGAAGAGGGTTTGTATCTCAAAGGCCTGCATCTGCTCCCAGAAATAGCTTCCCATGACCTGCCAGTCCTCTAGGGTCAAACGTTCCAGACTTAACGCCGCTGCATTAGTTTGGGTCACTTGGCGAGGAGTTGCCAGATACCCGCCCAAATATTGGAGAATGTGACGACTGACTTCATTCTGTAGCTGAATGGTAAACTCCTCCGCCGTTCGCTGGCCTGAGCGATAGGAGGCAAAGCCGATGGCCGTCGTAAAGACTAATAGCAATAATACCAAGGGTGTTGTCAAAGCCGCGCGCAATGACAGTTTTGGGAAGGAACGGTTAGAAGTCGGACGAAAGAACACAAGTTTGAAGAGGGTAAAAAGGGGGGCTAGAACTGTGGAGAGAGGCAGCACCCAAAACAGGGACAACCTGGGAGACAACAGAGGGGGAGACCAGAAGGTGAACCGACCGGTTCCACTACTGACTAGGATATCGTGACCTCAGCCCGCTATTGGTATAGAGGTCAGGGAAATCCCCCAATTTCGATACACTGGTTGTGTTAAACCTTCAGGGGATTTCCCCATTGACTCGGATGTTATGGCTGTTACACCTCGAACCTTGGCGCGTTGGAAACAAGAAAAGCGTCCGTTAGTGGCCCTGACGGCGTGGGATTATGCGATCGCCAAAGTCTTAGATGAAGCGGGGGTAGATCTCATCCTCGTCGGTGACTCCTTAGCCATGGTGGCCCTAGGGTACGAGACCACCTTACCCCTAACCCTTGAGGAAATGCTACATCACGCCAAAGCCGTGCGTCGAGGCGTGAAACAGGCCCTGCTGGTGGTGGATTTGCCCTTCCTAACCTATCAAGAAAGTCCTCAACAGGCCCTTCATTCCGCCGGTCGTGTTTTAAAAGAAGCCGGGGCCGTCGCCGTCAAGTTAGAAGGGGGACATCCAGAAATGAGCGAAATTGTCGCGAAATTAGTACGAGCGGGGATTCCCGTGATGGGCCATGTGGGACTCACTCCCCAATCTGTGCATCAGCTTGGCTACCGCAAACAAGGAACGACTGAGGCCGAGGCTGAGCGCATTCTGGCCGAAGCCTTAGCCCTCGAAGCTGCCGGTGCCTTTGCCGTGGTCTTAGAACATATAGAGAGTCAGTTAGCGGAAACCGTGACCGCCAAATTAACAATTCCCACCATCGGAATCGGCGCTGGAGCTGGCTGCGATGGACAAATTTTAGTCACCCACGATCTCCTAGGATGGTCCGATCGCCAGCCGCCCTTTGCCAAAGTCTATGCCAACTTACGGGAGACCATCGCCCAAGCCATTCAAACTTACAGCAATGACGTGCGATCGCATCCTCAAGTCGTTCCCCAGACATCTGGGGATCAGGAAAAAACACGTTGATTCTAGGAGAAACTTTAGGTATTTACACGGATAGACCTATTGAGAAACTGTCATAACCCTACCCAGGAATCGTGTTTTTTGTAACTCCTGAGCTTGACAATCTGGGATATCTTCGCTAGGGCATACTATTAAATTTGTAAAGTTTTAACTCATCATCCTGAAAGAGGGGAAGAAAACGAGATATACTTAATGTAAATAAGCAACAGGTTAACGTGACGTTAACGTCAAAGAACCCAACCTTGAGTCTCCTGACCTTAGTTATCTCCAAGCTCTAATGTGTCTGTGATTCATCTTACGTCTTCCGGGTCCGCCATTCCTTAAAGGACGACAGTGCTCGCCATACAGGAGTGTACCCGGATGCCCTTAACCGCCTATCCCGAGGACTCCTTCTATGGCACGCTCTAGATCTCCCCTTGATCGCCCCGCTCCTTCCCTTGGCCATCATCGGTCTCACTCCAGACATTCTCTCCCCTCGCGCCAGGGCGATCACCTAGGATTTGAAGCGCGGCATTTGACCAATGATGACGGGGAATCCATCACAATTTATCTGCCTCATCGTTAGTCAACCCCTGAACGAGTGGTTTTCCCGTCGGGACTCAGGAACCCATCACAGCTTCATCAGATAACCCGGAGCAGTTCTTGCGATCGCCTTCGGGTTTTACAGTATCTTGACGGGCATCGTCGTAAGTTATCCCCACAAGTTATAGTGAAGACAACCGCTTAAGCCAACCTGCAGGGTCAGCAATTATCTGTGAGTTATTGCATCAACCCCCAATGCCCTAGCCCCGAAGACGGGATCGATCCGAGAGACACCGTTTGTCCTCACTGCGGGTCAGACTTAGTCTTTCAGAATCGCTATCGCATCAACCGACTCCTTGGGAGTGGGGGATTTGGCAAAACCTTTGAAGCGCTCGATGGTCGGGAGCTAAAGGTGATCAAAGTTCTCTTCAAAAACCACCCCAAGGCGGTCACCCTATTCCAACAAGAGGCCAAAGTCCTCAGCCGCCTGGAACATCCCGGGATTCCCAAAGTCAAGCCCGACGGGTACTTCACCTACACCCCACCGGATAGTGAAGAGCCAGTTCACTGCCTCGTGATGGAAAAAATCGAGGGGTTAAACCTCGTTGAATGGCTCGAACAACGAAACAATAAACCCATCGACAAAAAACAAACCGTCGAATGGCTCGAACAACTCGTAGAAATCCTAGAACAAGTCCACCAGCAGCATTACTTCCACCGCGACATCAAACCCCAAAACATCATGCGCCGTCCCAACGGTCAATTAGTCTTAATTGACTTTGGCACGGCCCGGGAAGTCACCGGAACCTACCTCAACAAAGTTGGCGGCGGCCAGAACGTCACCGAGATCATCTCTGCCGGCTACAGTCCCCCCGAACAAATCAACGGTAAGGCCGTCCCCCAGTCAGACTTCTACGCCTTGGGGCGTACCTTCGTCTATCTCATGACCGGGAAAAAGCCCACAGAATTTCCCGAAAATCCACGAACCGGTAAACTCCTCTGGCGCGAAGGAGCGCCGCAAATTCCCGACGCCCTCGGCGATGTCATCGATTATCTCATGGCCCCCTTCCCTGGCAATCGTCCCCAACATGCCCAGATGATTCTCAATTGTCTGGCGGAAGCCGAACCGGCCATCGCCTCCACCAAATCCACCCTCACCCTATCCTTCCAACGCAAACCCAAAACTCCCTCAGCCGGAGAATCCAGCAAAACCCGCCAACGGGGAAGTCAGTCCGGCTTTTCCCGAAACAACTCCAGCGGGACAACCTCCCGCAATACCAGTCACTCCGGAAACACCAGCTCCACAAGTCACAGTGGGCGCACCCAGAGTCCCCATTCCCGGCCCAGCCCGCAGCGGTCCCTCCCCCAACTCCCCCGTTTGCCCCAACTTCACATCAGTTGGCAGCCCCTAGTCGCCCTGTGCGTTGCCCTAGCGGCCCTGAGTCAAGGCTATGGCTATTGGCGCTATGGCCTGTTTCCCGCTATGCCTTGGGATTTGGTGCTTGCCATTCCCAGTTCCTCCTTTTTAGAGACGTTGATTGCTCGTCACGCCGGGGAGGTGGAGGCTTTAGCCATTGTCCCCGATGGAACTCTCCTCATCAGTGGTCACAACCAAGACCTCGACCTCATCGCCACCCGTAACAATATCGTCCTGCAAACCCGGTCTGTCCATGAATCGTCCATTCGAGCTATTCTGACAACCCCCGATGGCAATAGCCTAATCACCGCCAGTGATGATGCCAGTATTCGCATTTGGGATTTACGAACAGCAATCCGTCGCTTCACCCTCAGCGGCCATGAAGGACCCATCAACGCCTTAGCTCTCTCCGAAAATGGCCAAGTGTTAGTCAGTGCCAGTGACGATGGAACCTTACGGGTTTGGGATGTGAACCAGGGACGGATTCAACGGACCCTCAGCGGCCATGAAGGACCCGTCAACGCCCTGGCCCTTTCCCCTGATGGACGTATCCTAGTGAGTGGTGGCCAAGATGAAAGTTTACATATTTGGGATATGGAGCGTGGAGTCCTGATTCGTTCCCTGACCGGACATCAGGGCCCCATTACCGCCGTGGCCCTTTCCCCCGATGGAGCTTCGATCGCCAGTGCTGCTGAAGGGGATCAGGTACGCCTATGGAATGTTTTTCCGGGGGCTGAGCTATTCCGTCTTAACAATACTGAGGTGAATGTGAATCAGCTGGCCTTCACCGCTGATGAGACCTATGTGGTTGGAGCTGGGCGTGAACTGCATTTTTGGAACTTAGATAGTGGCGATCGCGAGTATAGTTTCCGGGGTCATAGCCAGGACATCAGTAGTTTTGTCTTGACCCCCAACGGATATCAGGTCATTACCGCCTCCCATGATGGAACGATTAAACGTTGGACATTGCCCACCCAGAATGATGCAGCAAGGGACGGTTCCTAGGGACTCACTCCCAGAACTTCCCCAAAAATTAAAATCTGTGAAGGGAAACCCCTCCACAGACTGTTCTAGATATGTCCCGAGTCGTTTTGCGTTCCGACTGTATGAGGACATCATAGACGATAGAATCGAGATGTTTAGTCTATCTTAAGGTAGAGATTTTTGAGACTTGGCTTGGCAGGCCCATGGAATGACTGTAGATTATGACGTTTTCTTCTTGTTCGGTAAATCTGATTGCCCGAGATAACAATTCCGGGCTAACCCGGGATGCCCTCTTGCTGATGCACCTGTTACAGGGAGAAGGATTCGACGTCTCTTGGTCTAAAGATTGCGAACCCGGACTACGAGGTCAATTGTCTAAACAGGCTCTGCGGCGCTTACAGCAGGGCTGGCGACGCTGGCGAGGTCAGCCGCGCTATGATATCAATCTCTTCATTGAAGGGGTCGTGCCTTGGTGGTTACCCCATGCCCGTTTTAACCTGCTCATTCCTAACCAAGACTGGTTTCATGACTATTGGAGTCCCTACCTGAAACACTTTGACTATATCCTCTGCAAAACCAAAATCGCGGAAGACGTCTTCTCCTCCTGGGGAAAGACTGTGTATATCGGCTTCACCAGTGAAGACTGCCACCTCCCAAAGATGACTCCCGACTACGATCGCGCCTTTCACCTGGGGAGCGATCGCATCCGTTTAAAAACCGCTCTCCTCTGGAAAATTTGGCAAGAACACCCAGATTTCCCGCCCCTGACCTTAAGCAGTCATAACCTACCTCCCCAGACCGAGATTCCCAAAAACCTGACCTTGATTCAGACATTCATCCCCACCCCCGAGCTACGGACACTTCAGAATAGCCATGGGGTTCATCTGTATCCCACCCGAATTGAGGGGTTTGGTCATCGTATCAGCGAAGCCATGAGTTGCCGAGCCGCCGTGCTGACCACCGATGCACCACCCATGAATGAAATTGTCAGCCCCGATTGTGGGATTCTCGTTCCCTATGAAAAGATACAACCTCAATATTGGGGAACCCAGTATCATGTCACCCACCGCAGCCTCACCACCGCTCTCGAAACACTTTGGGGAACCGACATCGCCACCCGTCGCGCCTGGGGAGAACAGGCGCGAGAGTATTATGAGGAACGCGATCGCACCTTCCGTCAACGACTCCCGGAACTACTGCGCAACCTCTGACCGCCGCCTGTCACCCCTCTAAGACATCTGGCGATAGCGTCCTAATGCCAACAGGGGAAAATAGAGACGATAGTAGTCATAGCGTAGATAGAAGTGACTGGGAAAACCCGTTCCCGTAAACCAGGACTCATCCCAAGTTCCATCAGACTGTTGCGTCTCAATTAAATACGTAATTCCCCGTTCGATGGCCTGCTGCCAAGCCAAACTCGCTCCTGAGTCTAACACTTTCGCCACAGCCATCAACCCCAGTAACGCCCAGGCCGTCTGAGAGGCGGTACTATCCCCCTCTCCCTTAAAACGAGGATGGTCATAACTCAGACACGTTTCCCCCCAACCCCCATCGGCATTTTGCACCGCCAGCAGCCAGTTCGCCCCCCGTTCCAGAGCCGGACGGTGCTGTTCAGGGGTAATGAGAGCCAAGGCCGACAACGCACCACTGGTTCCATAAATATAGTTGACGCCCCAACGGCCAAACCAAGACCCATCCTTCTCTTGTTCCCCCAACAAATAGGCTAAGGCCCGTTCAAATTGCTTAGCATATTGCTGTAAGGGAGTTTCCGGGCCCCCCGTCTCCAACTCCGCCGCCATTTCCAAAATCCGGGCCGTCACATCAGCCGTGGGAGGGTCGATGGTAGCTTTCAAATCACTGTAAGGTAAGGCATTTAACCATTCCTTATCATTATCCACATCGAAGGCCGCCCAGCCCCCATTCTGACATTGCATCGACAACATCCAAGCCACTCCCCGTTTGACAGCCGCTTGGGTTTTCTCCGGCTGGGGGAGTTGGGTTTGATTCAGGGCCATCACCACCACCGCCGAATCATCCAAATCGGGATAAAAGCGATTGTCAAACTCAAAGGCCCAACCTCCCGGTTCCCCGGTTTTGTTTTTAACCCGCCAATCCCCATAATCGAGAATTTGCTGACTCAGGAGCCAATTAGCCCCCTTGACAATACGCGAGTCATCTGGTAATACACCAGACTCAACCAGCGATCGCACCACCCAAGCCGTATCCCAAACCGGGGACACACAAGGCTGCACCCAATAAGTATCGTCTGTCTCCACCCCGAAGCGGGCGATCGCCTCAAACCCCCGTTCCACAATCGGATCACCCAGCTCATACTTCAGACTCCGCAGCGCCAGCATAGAATTGAGCATGGCGGGAATAATCCCCCCCCAGTCCCCGCTTGCTTCTTGACGCTCAATCACCCAATCTTCGGCCGCCTTGAGGCCCTCCTCACGGAAAGGCACTAAATTAAGCTGTTCCCCCCACTTAAAGAGGTTGTCCAATTCCACAAACCCATCGCTCCAGTCCCCCGTGCGCGGTAACTCAAAGGACGCCGCCGCCACCCCCTCGCTGTAGAGTTCATCTAAACTAATCTGAGGGTCAAGACGATACACCGGCTTCTCATCAAAGACAATCAGTAGAGGAACTGTACTGCCCCTGGCCCAACTGGACATATCATAGATACTAAACGGAGCCTCCCCTGGAAGCAGCATAATCCAAGGGGGAATCGAAGGCACTCCTCGCCAATCATAAGCACCAATCAGCGCCAAGTGCATTTTCGTAAACACCCGCGTTTGGCTAATTCCCCCTTTCGCCAAAATAAAGCTCTTGGCTTTCAGCAACGCCGGATCATCAGCGGGAACCCCCAACAGCCGTAATCCCAGATAGGCTTCCACGGAGGTACTTAAATCTCCCCCATCCCCTCGGAAGAGTTCCCAGCCTCCGTGATTCTGTTGCTGTTGGCGGAAAAACTGCTCGGCTTTCCCCCAGGGAAGGCGATCCTCAAGCTGCCAAATTTTATGCAGAAGAATCACCTCCGCCAACATAGTGACGTTCGATTCAAGATCGGCCCACCAATAGCCTTCAGGCTGTTGCTGTTGCAGGAGATACTCTTGGCTGGCCTGAATGGCCTGTTGAAGTCTATTCCTATCCATGAAAAATTCTGAAACGGCGTTTAGGGCAGTAGTTTAACCCAGTACAGTCTCCAAACGGGGGACATCGAGCCAAGCTTGCTGCTCACTCGAAGCGTGGGTTAGATCCATTAACAGTTGGGAATACACCCCTTCCCGGAACGAAGGGGCGATCGCCACACCACTATCAATGCCTTGTACCCAGCGATCAATGGTACGCAAGAACGGGGCCAACCGTCCATCAGGATAACTACGGGGAAAGGCTAAGCGGTTGGGAATCTCCAATTCCACGGGAGTCTCCCCCGCAGGCGCTCCCAATAACCGGAAGCCATGAACATAGTCTTGCTGGTTAGAACTTCCTAAAATCAGAGTTCCCCCATCACCATACACCTCCAGCCAATGACCACGTCCCCCATAGGTGGCAGAACTGAGACTCACCTGACAAGGCGTTCCATCGGCCAGTTCTAAGGTTAACAACGCTGTATCATCAGCATCCACGGGTTTAAGACGGCCCCCCTCATTGGGATCGGGCCGTTGGCCAATAGACGTGTGCAACTGGGCCAACATCCGTTGCACCGGGCCAAACAACCAGGCAATATAATCGAAAGTATGAGACCCCAACGCCCCTAACGCGCCGCCACCTTTGTCCTTCTGAGCATACCAATTCCAGCCTCGGTCTGGGTTAGCGCGACTGGACATCAACCAATCAATTTTAACCAATCGTTTCTGGCCCACATAGCCCTCGTCCAGGAGTTCCGCCAGACGCATCCAGGTAGGAACGCCACGATATTCAAAATCCATGGCCGCCACAATTCCCGTATCCTGGGCCAGATGATACAGCGTGGTGGCTTCCGAGAGATTGAGCGTCATCGGCTTTTCCAAGAGGACATGTTTCCCTGCGGCGATCGCCTGTTGGGCCATCTCTGCATGAAGGAATGGCGGCGTGGCGATACTCACCCCATCAATCTCTGGGGAATTAAACAACTCCTCCAAGGAACTATAGGCCTGAGGAATATTGAACTCAGCCGCCACCGCTTGAGCCTTCGCCGCATCTCGGTGATAAACCCCCTGAACTTTGGTGCGATGATGAATCTGAAACCCGGGAATGTGGACTTTTTGCCCAAATCCTGTCCCGATAACAGCAACCTTGATATCTCCGTTCATAACATCTTGCGAAATCGTCAATCTTTTAGTGATAGAGAAGGGGCCTCGTGGCTAGTTCTCAACAGCGCAACTGCTGAATGCGATCGCACATCCAGTTCACCACCGTCTCCCCTAAGCGCACGTCATCGAGGAGGTCGATTTCCCGAACTCCCGTGGGACTGGTGACATTAATTTCGGTTAAATAGCCCCCAATCACATCAATGCCCACAAAGTACAATCCATCTTGCCGTAATTTGGGGGCAACTTGCCGACAAATATCCTGTTCTCGTTCAGTAATTTCCGCCTTCGCCACCCGTCCCCCGACGGCCATATTACCCCGGAACTCCTCCCCCGTAGGAATCCGGTTCACTGCCCCAATGGGGTCTCCATCTAACAGAATAATCCGTTTATCTCCGTCCTTGGCTTCCGGGAGATATTGCTGCACCATCACGGGAACTTGGCCATTGAGGGTACTCAGTTCTACCAAGGAATTGAGGTTAAAGTCTCCCACCTGAATCATAAAAATCCCTTCCCCGGCTTTCCCACCGAGGGGTTTGAGGATGGCTTTTTGGCGACGTTGCACAAATTCCCGAATCACCCGTTTATCCTGAGTGACGATGGTTTCAGGAATGGCCTCGGGAAACTGCAAGGCGTACATCTTCTCGTTGGCGGCCCGTAAGCCTCGGGGATGATTGAGAACTAAGGTCTTTTCTGGGTTCACATAGTCCAGGATATAGGTAGCGTAGAGGTACGGCACATTCACCGGCGGGTCCGTTCGCATTAACACCGCATCCATGGCTTCTAGGGGCTGCCAGATGGGGGCTTCGACCTCATACCAGGGGTTGGCGGCCTGCCAGTGACCGTCATGGTTTTCGACGGGGGTTAGGGTGACGGGAGATAGCCAACTATGGGCCACTCCATCCACGACGCCTAATTGATTGGCTTGGGTGGTCCAGACTTCATGGCCCAGATGCTGGACGGCTTCCATGAAAGCCACGGTGGTATCGTGGCCGGGGTCAAGGCTCGCGAGAGGGTCGAGGATGAAGGCAAATTTCACGGCATTTGTGTTGAGAGCTGACTCCTGGTATTTTGCCTTATTTGGGGGAAAGGGGGAACCACGGAGTCACAGAGGACACGGAGGAAAGAGGGAGAGGGGGGTTGGTATAATTTGGGTTGGGGGTGTTTCTTGGATGCTGGAACCTCCTCTTGTGTTTAGGATGGGCGATCGCCGTTGATGAGTATTACTGACTATCGACATACTGCCATTCTGGTCTCTGACCTCGACCGCGCGGAATGGTTCTATGGTGAGGTTTTGGGACTGACTCAGGTGGAACGTCCCTTTCGGTTTCCGGGGACTTGGTATCAAGTCGGGGCCATGCAATTACATCTGATTGTTTCTGAGTCCCCCTCCCGGGAATTGGCGTCGGAGAAATGGGGCCGTAATCCTCATGTGGCGTTTGGGATTGATGACCTCGATGGGATGTTAAACCGCTTAGAGGCGGCGGGGTGTCCGATTCAACGCAGTGCGTCGGGACGGCCGGCCTTGTTTACCCAAGACCCTGATGGCAATATCGTTGAACTGAGTGCGGAATGAGGATTGTTGTCTATTCCTATCGCCTGAGTCCTGATGAGCCGCTCCCGGACATCGATTTACCGGATTCTGGGAGGGTTGAACGCCATTATGTTGATATTGGGGGGCGATCGCAACTCCAGCAACTCCTCCAAGATTGTTCTCAGGAGGCGGTGGATTATCTCCTGGTGCATGAGTTCCATGAGTTGGGGGAGACGGTTGAGGCGATTGGTCAACATCTACAGGCCTTTGAGGCGATGGGGGTGAGAGTGGTCGCCACGGGGGGAGCGGCCATACCAACTCGAACTGACGACCCCTTGACGTTATGGGACTGTTTGCAACAACTGCATCGGGAAACCCAGCGGCGACGACTGCGGCGGGGTCATCAGCAGCAGCGGCTTCAGGGCCGTCCACCTCCGGGAAAGGCCCCCTATGGCTATTTGCGGGGGGGCGATCGCTATCGCCTCGATCGCAGTACAGCTCCCGTGGTAAAAGCCTTTTTTGAGCATTTTCTCCTCTATGGGTCCCTGCGAGGGGCCGTTCGTCATATCGCGCAACGCTACGGAAAACGCATTTCGGTCACCACGGGACGACGTTGGTTAACCAGTGCGGTCTATCGTGGTGATTTGGCCTATAAGGATGGTCGCGTTCTCCCGGATACCCATGTTGCCATTCTCTCCCGGGCCGAAGCGGCGCAAGTTGACCGTTTGCTGCGGCGTAATCGTCAGCTTCCTCCCCGTACCGCCAGTGCGCCGCGCTCTTTGGCGGGGTTAGTTTCCTGTCAAACTTGCGGCTGTGGCTTCACCGTCAGCCGTGTTACCCGTCGTCGTCAGCCTGAGGAGTATCTCTATTTACGTCCGAAGGCCTGTCCCCAAACCCCTAAATGTCCAGGACTCTCTTACGATGAGGTCTTGCAGCGCACGGTGGAACGAGTCTGTGAGGATTTGCAACGCCTGGCGACTCACTTACCCCTTCCCGATCGCGATGGCCGCAAGCAAGGGTTACAGGAGCAAATTTCTCAAAAACAAGCGGTTCTACACCAGCTTCCTCAACTCCTTGATGAGGGAATTCTTGACCCAGAAACCTTAGCCTTACGTCAGTATCATCTCAAGGCTGAAATTTCTCAATGTCAATCTCAATTAGCAGCCTTGACTCCAGTTAACTTACAAGAAACCGCTAAAACAGTCTCTATCCCCCAGTTTTGGTGGGATTTGACAGAAACGGAACGCCGCTTCTATTTTCGGGAGTTTGTGCAACAGATTTATATTATCCATAGCGGTGACCGTTGGCAGGTCCAGGTTGATTTTAAGTTTCGCGGCTGTTAGGGAGAGTCTCTAACGTTTTAGGGAAAAACCCTAACTCCAGTCAATCTCCTGAATCCCTCACCGGGAGGGAGGTGGGCGGCTATTCTTGAAAAAACTGGGGTTGACAATTGACAACCCTAAGGGTTAGGGTTTACTGGTGGTTGTACCGTGGTTATTTCCAAGACTTAGTTTCGGAAATCTTGATTGTTTCAACGCCTTCCTCAGTTTCAATGAAACTATCAAAAACCGCGTCACAATTTGTAACATTTTAATTGCTTATCCCAGCCAAAAGAAATTCATAACAGCCCCACCTTTACTTAAACAACAACCATCGTTCATAATGGACTGAACTGAGAATTTCAAGAGGGCGTTATGGCAATTTTAGAAACTTGGGTTGGGTTAACGGGCCTGGTGCTGTTCAACGGAACAGTCTGTCTGGTCTTACCGCGAGTGTTATCCCTCAACTGGGGTCAAGCTTGGTCCCATTACATGGAGCAACCCTCCCCTGGGTCTAAGTCTTCTGAGACTACAGTGGATGTGGATGAGGGCGTCGCCTCGCTCCTCAATTCCTAGGCATGACAGCACCCTTGGAGGGAGCGAGTTTGGGGTAGGGTCCCCTAACGCTCAACCCCGGTCAGTCCGCCCTTATGACGTCCTGACAAAAAATCTGGGAAAATCCCCACAACTCCCAGGAAGATTGCTATACTGGAAAGTAGAAATCAATCATTCGAGATGCAGGCGTTCTAGGGCGTGGCCCTTGCGGTATTAGACCCGTTGAGGTTAGCCAAATTCTTTGTAATCATCTTGATTCAGGAATGAGGTTAAGGGCTAACGCTAGACTTGACGCCGTCCCATTCGCTTAACGGTCGTGTTCGTTAGGGTGAGGTGTTTTCTTCGGAAGGCGATCGCCCTGGTATTTTGCAGCGCAACGGATGCAAATTGGGACAGTCAGCCAACGCCGGAGCAGCACCCCTTGGGTTTCGTCCTAGGGTGGCTTTCTCCTGGACAAAATTAGGCTCCTTGTGAATCTTCCACGCCTTAGAGTGCTAAACCCCCGAATGCGGTTTATGTTGTTGTTGGAGGATTATTCGCTCTTGTGAACGTTCATTTATCGCCATCGAGGTATTTGGCGGTGCTCTCGGTTTGTCTGCTCATTGCAATTTTCTCGGTGCTGCCTCAATATGGGTCGCTGTCGAACTCCCCAGCAGCTCTCGTTAGCCTTTCTGCCTCGGGATGGGTCAGGTCAACCCCTGTAACACCCCAGCTCTTGTTAACATTGCCCATCACCACAACAGATCAGGAGACCGGTTGGAGACAGCCCTTAAAGACCTTTGAGGAACCATCACAGGGAGACAATCCCATCTCCCAGTTTGGAGAAATCGTGACTCGTCTGCGTCGCATCTTTTGGGCGATCGCCCGGCGCTGTCAAGTAGCCTTACAGTCATCCAAAGCCTTATTAATCACAGAAACCAATCTAGCTCATAAGGGAGACGATATGCTAGAGAATGCCGCCTAACAGACTCTAGTCTCAATCCGCCTGTGAACGTATGGTCTTTGATCCCCCTATACGACGACTCCATCGGTCAGTGGAGTTGGGAAGCCCGGTTGTTGCGTTGGCTCACCTTCGTTTGGCTGGGGGCCGGCTTACTGGTTCTATTTTCCGCGTCCTATCCAAGCGCCGCCCTAGAACTTGGAGATGGAGCCTACTACGTTAAACGTCAGCTACTTTGGCTGGTGGTGGGATTAGTGGTATTTAACACCACAGTCCATACCCCCCTCCATCGCTGCTTGGCGATCGCCCACTGGGGTGTTTTAATCCTACTTGGGTTGTTGCTGTTGATTTTAGTCCCCGGTTTGGGAACCACCGTCAACGGCGCAACCCGCTGGATTTCCCTTGGCTTTATCCCCATCCAGCCATCGGAACTGATCAAACCCTTCTTAATTCTGCAAGGGGCGATCGTCTTTGGCCGCTGGAACCGCCTCTCGGTGGGCCAACGGCTGTTTTGGCTAGCCATCCTGATTCTGATCCTTGGCTGTATTATCTTGCAGCCTAACCTCAGCACCACCGCCATGTGTGGCATGATGTTGTGGCTGATGGCCCTAGCGGCCGGAATTCCCTATCGCATTCTTCTGGGAACCGCTGGGGGAGGAGTTCTTCTGGCCGCCCTCAGTTTAAGCTTCAAAGCCTATCAACGGCGACGAGTCTTGTCCTTTCTCAATCCCTGGGATGCCGTCAGTGGTGATGGCTATCAACTGGTTCAAAGTCTACTCGCCGTTGGTTCAGGAGGTGTTTGGGGACATGGCTTTGGTATGTCCCAACAAAAACTGTCCTATCTACCGATTCACGAGAGTGACTTTATCTTTGCCGTCTTTGCCGAAGAATTTGGCTTTATCGGTAGTCTCATCCTGATTCTCTTTCTAATTGCCTATGGTACCTTGGCCCTGCGAGTGGCGCTCAACGCTCGCAACCTACTGTCACAATTGGTTGCCATTGGAGTAATGGTGGCCTTAGTGGGCCAGTCCTTTATTAACATTGCCGTGGCCACAGGAACCCTACCCACCACAGGCCTACCCCTGCCCCTATTTAGTTATGGGGGGAGTTCGGCCATTGCCAGCTTAATGGCAGCAGGGTTGTTGGTTCGGGTTGCCCGGGAAGGGAGTCAGGCCGAGGTGATCTCTCTGTCGCCCCCATCGACGGCCCTAGACCGTCCTGTAAAGAAAGCTAACAAATCGTCCCGCGCGTCCAGACCTTCCTGACCCTGTGCTACAATGGTACGTCAGCAGCCCCGTTTGGGGGACGTTGCTTCTTGGACAGGTCACCGCGACACCTAAACCTGCCGTCTAAACTTACAAAAACTTCCCAGAGTTTCGCTCTGGGAAGTTTTGTCCCGGGGAAACGCTTTCAAAGCATCTCCTGGATGGTGCGACGGCTAGGAACTCCGGGATTCTCCTGCGTTGCGGCTAAAAAAACGGAGCAGAAGATGTACCGAAACGAGGTAGGCCGTTGCAAGGAGTAGAATTGTCAGTGGCAGATCGTCGAAAGTCATAGGGCAGCCTAGGGGTGAGAAGCGGAGGACAAAAGGGATCGAGAAACTTAGCGGTGAACCCACGTCAAACGACGAGCAGGTTCCACCGGCAGCTAGGCAATGCTATGAAGACACTACCCAGTACAACAGAGGACAGGATGGAGCGATCACCCGGGCAAACGAGCGAGTCTCATAAAGTTCCGAGTAACTCCGCAGCAAAAGATACCGCTCTAACCGAGGGGGTCGGTCAGCCACGGATTCGAGGTTTGTCTTCGAGACCTTACACCGCACAGAGAAGCCAAGGCTAATCTGATAATCCTTTCAGTCCCAGCCAAAATGACCAGGAAGGACGGGCAATCATGAACCAGTCTCTCCAACACACTCCCCACGACCTTGTCTGCGTGTTGATATTTTGGAGTTACAACAATCCTTATCTATAAATGTAACATATGATCCCCGATTTGGGGATCGGTTTCACCAATTTTTTTTACAAAACGTCATCTGGACGACCAACAGCTAAAACCCTTATCCCGCAAAGCCTTCATCAATTTCGTAGTCTCTGTTACCAACCCTTGCCCGGAGGCAACGATTGACAGGAGAATTCAGGTAGTGTTAATCAACTGCCCCAAGAAACTTTTCTACAAGGGAAAGGTTGCCTTAGAATAGAAGGTAGGATATGTAAACTTTCGTAACTTAGCCCCTGAGTCAGCCGATCCATGACCTCAGTTACAGCCCTTTTTTCTCCCGTTGAAGACGACCTGCGCGTTCTCAACCAAAACCTGAGACAGCTCGTTGGAGCCCGTCATCCCATTTTGTCTGCGGCTGCTGATCGTTTATTTCAGGCGGGAGGAAAGCAACTGAGACCCGCGATCGTCCTCCTGGTTTCACGAGCCACCGTTGGCGATGGGGATATCACCCCGCGACACCGGCGGTTAGCAGAAATCGCTGAAATGATCCACACCGCCAGTCTAATCCATGACGATGTCCTAGACGAATCTGACGTGCGGCGAGGTATTCCCACCGTACATAGTAGTTTTGGCAACCGCATCGCCGTCTTAGCCGGAGACTTTCTCTTTGCCCAGTCTTCCTGGTATCTGGCGAACCTCGATCATTTGGAGGTGGTGAAACTCCTCTCCCAAGTGATTATGGATTTAGCCGAAGGTGAAATCCAGCAAGGCCTCAGTCACTTTGACACGGACCTCTCCCTAGAAGACTATTTGCACAAAAGCTACTATAAAACCGGTTCTCTGATTGCCAACAGCAGCAAAGCTGCGGCCCTACTCAGTGGGATGAGTGATGAGTTAGCCGAACATATCTATCAGTTCGGACGTAACATTGGCCTGGCCTTTCAAATTGTCGATGATATCCTGGACTTTACCCAATCCAGTGAAACCCTCGGTAAGCCAGCCGCTTCCGACTTACGCAGTGGCAACCTAACGGCTCCGGCCCTCTATGCGATGGCCAAGCAACCACAACTGGTGAATCTCATCAGTCGGGAGTTTTGCGAAGAGGGGGATGTTGAGCAAGCTATTACCCTGATTCACGAGAGTGATGGCATTAGCCAGGCCCGAGAGTTAGCTGCTGAGCATACCCGAGTAGCGGTGGAGCATCTAAACCATCTGTCAGCGTCGGAGGCTCATCAATGTCTCAGTCGTTTGGCGGACTATCTGCTCAGCCGTTGCTTCTGAGCCAGCGTTGGCCCCTAGGGGGAACCTCAGATCTGCCGAAAAACGGCGATCGCCTTAAACTAGAGTCAAGACACGACTACGTCAGCACAGTAACAAACTCAATGATACCCACCGTAATCGAACAGTCCGGGCGCGGCGAACGCTATTTTGACATCTACTCACGACTTTTGCGTGAGCGTATCATTTTCCTCGGCGAACAAGTCACTCCCGAGTTAGCCAACCGGATTGTGGCTCAACTCTTGGTCCTCGAAGCCGAAGATCCTGAACAGGATATTTACCTCTATATCAATTCTCCAGGAGGTGCGGTGTCGGCGGGCATGGGTATTTTCGACACCATGAACCATGTGCGCCCTGATGTTTGCACCATCTGTTTAGGCTTAGCGGCCAGTATGGGCGCCTTCCTACTCAGTTCCGGCCAACCCGGGAAGCGGATGAGCTTGCCCCACTCTCGCATCATGATTCACCAACCCCTCGGTGGTGCCCAAGGACAAGCCACGGATATCGAGATTCGGGCCAAGGAAATTCTCTATATCAAGAATCGCCTGAACTACTACCTCTCACAACAAACTGGGCAGCCCCTGGAAAAACTACAAGAGGACACCGAACGGGACTTTTTTATGTCCGCTGAGGAAGCTAAAAACTACGGTTTGATAGACAAAGTCATCGAACGCAGCCCTTCTGCAAGTCGTCCGGTTTCTGTGGAATCTTAACAGCCAAAATCGCAAAAATAAGCTCTTCTAGTATAGCAGATATGTTCCCGCATATCTGCTATTTTATGTATTGTTTAGTTTGGGGCAAAGCCTGGACGAATATGAGACAATAGAACAAAGAATTTGACAGTATGACAGCTTAAAAAACCCTCTAAAAACCAAGGATTCCTGTCCTGTGGTTTTCAGGAGCGGACTTGGACTTGTTCCCCTTGCCTCCTGCTGCCTACTGCCGATTGCCTACTCCCTACTTTCTATTGCCTTATCATGTCTCAATCCCTGTTTGCCGATGCTATGACTCGGCTCGATCAAGCCTTGCAACATGTTTCCATTTCCAGTGAAGCCATCGAGCGATTGCGCTATCCCAAAGCGAGTTTAGCGGTCTCGATTCCCGTGCGCCTCGATAGCGGTGAGTTAAAAGTATTTCAGGGCTATCGGGTTCGCTACGATGATACTCGCGGCCCAACAAAAGGGGGCATTCGCTATCATCCCAATGTCAGCCTCGATGAAGTCCAATCCTTAGCCTTCTGGATGACCTTTAAATGTGCCGCCGTTGGCCTTCCCTTTGGAGGAGCAAAAGGGGGAATTGTGGTCAATCCCAAAGCCCTATCTCGCATGGAACTGGAACGATTGAGTCGAGGCTATATTGACGCGATCGCCGACTTTATTGGTCCAGACACAGACATCCCCGCCCCCGATGTCTATACCAATGCCACAATTATGGGCTGGATGATGGATCAATATAGTGTGATCAGCCGCAAATTCTCCCCAGCGGTGGTGACAGGAAAACCCACGGCCCTGGGCGGCAGTCTTGGGCGAGATACAGCCACGGCCATGGGAGCCTATTTTGTCATTCGTAACTTGATGAACCGACACCAAAAACTGCCCCAGGTGACCACGGTGGCGATTCAGGGATTTGGCAATGCTGGGGGTGTGTTGGCGGAGTTACTCTATGACGCTGGCTACAAGGTGGTGGCGGTGAGTGATTCTAAAGGGGGAATTTATAAGCCTGAGGGGTTAGATATCCCCAGTGTGCGTCGCTATCAGCGCGATCGCAAACAGATTGAGGCGGTATATTGCGAGGGGAGTGTCTGTAATCTCGACGATCGCCAAACCATCAGCAATAGCGAACTGCTGACGTTGGGGGTGGATGTGCTGGTTCCGGCGGCCTTGGAACGTCAAATTACCCTGGCTAATGCCCATGACATCAAAGCCAAGTTTATCTTTGAGGTGGCTAATGGACCAATCAGTTCGGCCGCCGACTTGATTTTGCAGCAAAATGGGATCTGTGTGGTTCCGGATATTCTCGTTAACTCTGGAGGCGTGACGGTGAGTTACTTCGAGTGGTTGCAGAACCGCAGTGGACTCTATTGGAGTCTTGAAGACATCAACCAGCGTCTACAAGAGAAAATGGATGCCGAAACATCACAGATTCTGGATCTCGCCCAAGAGTTGAATCTGTCGCTACGAACCGCCGCTTATGTTCATTCCCTAAAACGTCTTGCAAAATCCATTGAAGCTAAAGGAACTCAGCAGTACTTTACGCAGTCCTAAGACGGTTGGCGATCGCCCCGAAGCCCTCATCGAGACGATCGCCGCCCGTCAACTCCTGTCTCCCTGGCAGTTTTACCGCCTTTGTAAACAGGCGCGTCGGACTTGGGAGTGCGATCGCCTCTATTTTTACCCACTTCCCCCAGCCCTCTCGAAATCCTTTCCAACCCCGGCCTTGCGGCAGTTTTTGGATGCCCTGGCCGTCACCGTCGGACAGTCACCCTGTCTTCCAGACGCCAGTACGTACCATCTCCAATCCCGGGAAGGGTATCGATTAAGCTTACGAGTCACCTATGCAGGAGTCGGCCTGGTGGGGCGCGTTGTCAAGGTTTCCCTATTAGACTCCTCTGACTCAACCGTCAGCGAGTGCCAAAACCCCTGTTGGGCCTTCAAAGCCTGTTTTGAGCCACAATGGGTTTGGCAACATGGCATCTGGGCAGAAATTCCCATTGGCTTATATCTGCGATCGCAAGGGGTGAGTCGAGATATGGCGCGCTTTCAAGCCGCTGGCCTCACCTGGATGTTATGGGAATGGATTGACGAGACGGAGAAACCGGAGAACCGCCCGGGCCTGGACTATGAAACCCTGGCACAACGAGATAATCTCACCTCTTTAAACCCTCTCAATACCTCCAACTATAACCGCCACGGCGTTCGGCTGGATGCAGGAGGGATTCAGGTCAATTTCTGGGGACGACGTTGGCGGGATGCGGTATATACCCTGGGGTTTTATTGGCGACGCTTTCGGGCTGTTGGCTGGGAGTTTCTGCGGCCCCATTTCAACCTCAAGAGTCTGCGTTACAGCCTCAGACGCACTTGGCGATTGCTCCGAGGCCGTTAACGGGGCCACAATTGGCAAAATTGAGTAAAATTATGTAACGGCGCTGGGTCAACCCTATCATCAACGGGGGCGGCCCGCGATGTTTCCCCGACTTGGCCCCGTTTCAGTCTGAGATTACACCGTGAAATACCGACGTTTTGGACGCACCGAGTTAGAAATTCCTGTCTTCTCCTGTGGGGGAATGCGCTATCAGTATTCTTGGAAAGATGTTCCACCAGGAGAGATTCCCGAGGAGAATCAGCGAAATTTAGAGGCAGTAATTCGGCGATCGCTCGATGTGGGAATTAACCATATTGAAACGGCCCGAGGCTATGGAACCTCAGAGATTCAGTTGGGGCGGATTCTACCGCAGTTTCCCCGTGACGAGTTAATTGTCCAAACGAAAGTAGTTCCCACAGCGAATCCTCGGGAGTTTCGCAAGACGTTCCATCACTCCCTGGATAATCTTAAGTTAGACTATGTGGATTTGTTGGGGATTCACGGCCTCAATACCCCACAACTGCTAGAGGAGACGTTACGGCCGGGGGGTTGTTTGCAGGCGGCCCAACGGCTACAGCAAGAGGGAAAGGTTCGCTATATCGGCTTTTCTACTCACGGCGCGACGGAGTTGATTGAGAGGGCGATCGCCTCGGATCAGTTCGATTACGTGAATTTGCATTGGTACTATATCAATCAGGGGAACTGGTCAGCCATTGAGGCGGCGCGACGCCATGATATGGGGGTCTTTATTATTAGTCCGTCTAATAAGGGAGGATTGTTATATCAACCCTCGCCTCGCTTGCTGGAGTTATGTCAACCCCTCTCGCCGCTGGTGTTTAACAATCTCTTTTGTCTAAGTCATCCCCAAGTTCATACCTTAAGTTTGGGGGCGGCCCGTCCTGAGGAGTTTGAGGAACATCTTAAAACCTTACCCCTGTTGGAACGGGCCGATGAGATTCTACCGCCTATTTTAGAGCGTTTGGAAACAGCGGCGATCGCCCGTTTGGGTGAGGAGTGGTATTCGTCTTGGTTTAAGGGATTACCGGAATATGACCAAACGCCGGGAGAGGTGAATATCCCGGTGATTCTCTGGCTACGGAATTTGGCGATCGCCTACGATATGATTGAGTATGGCAAGATGCGCTATAACTTGCTGGGAAATGGGGGTCATTGGTTCCCCGGTAAACCGGCTAAGAATGTTAATCGGCGATCGCTCTTACAGGTGTTGCACGACAGTCCCCACGCTCATATTATTCCCGATCTGTTGCAGGAGGCTGATCATCTCTTGGGGGGTCGAGATGTGCAACGGCTATCTCAACAATAATCAAAAAGGGGGCCGTCTGGAGAGCAGGTGCAACTCGTTGGACGGTATAAAAAATTGTAGGGGCGAAAGATTTTTCGCCCCTACGGGTTTCTTTAAAACTCCCCAGGCCGGATTCGAACCAGCGACCAATCGATTAACAGTCGACCGCTCTACCGCTGAGCTACTGAGGATTGCGGGTGCGTTTTTTCCCAACGCATTATCAATCTTAGCTCAGGGATTTGCTTTTGGCAAGGGGTTTGAGAATTTTTTTTGAAATTTCCCAGGCGGGGGCTAAAACCGCCAGCCAGAGGGGGTTTAATAGCCCCGGCGTAACTGAGCGAGTCGTTGCTGGGCAATGGGATCGAGGCGACTTCCCAGAAAAGGACGACTGGCCCGTTTGGGTTTGCTGCGTTGACGACGGCGCATCCGTTGCTCAGTGGCTTTAACATCTAAATGGAGTTGATCCGCCGACATCCACTCGGCACCATAGCCGACGACCGTTAACTGTTGGGCGCGATCGCTCGTGGCGACAATGGTGCGGGAGCCAAAAGGCGCTCGTTGTCTGGCTCGAACCGCACAGAGTTTTTCAATATAAGTATCGGCAGTCTGATTAAAATCCGTATAATGCACCGCTAGGTTACGAGAAACAACCTCTCGCATCCCTCGGGAATTACGATATTGAGAATCAAAGACCACCTGTGCCTCATAGCCATGATAGGCACTGTAGTTCACTAAAGACTCAATTAGGTCTCTGCGGGCCGATTCTAAACCATGATGATCGCGGACTTCGCGCAGTCTCGACCAGATACCAATGATATTATACCCATCCACCAGGAGGGTTACGGGGGTTGAAGAACGTGGCATTTTAACAAACTCAGAAAAACGTATGGGGTCAAAGATGAACAACTGTAACTACATCTTTGCTTAACATCATTGCCCATAGTTGAGTTTTGTGCCACCCTCCCCGGCGGACCTGCGGCCCTAACAAGAGGATGTAATCCAGGTTACAGAAGCATTTCAGCCCTGGGACATTAAGCGGCGTTTAAGGCGTTCCGGCTCCCCTGAGTCCACCACTCGCCCCCCTTCTAGGAGAAAGGCTCCATCACAATAATCTAATTCCTCTAAACGATGGGTCACCCACAAGGCTGTCATCTGTCGCTGGCGGACTAACTCACTCACCTGCTGCACCAAATCTGTCTGACTCTCCGGGTCGAGGAGAGCTGTGGGTTCATCGAGCAATAAGATATCACAATGACGGGCGATCGCCCCGGCAATGGCCACCCGCTGTTTCTGCCCCCCACTCAGAGCATAAATCGGCCGTTGTTGCAATGCTTGTAAATTCACCAAACTCAGGGCTTCCGTCACCCGTTGCCGCACCTGGGGAACGGTAAGCCGTTCCTCCACCAAACCAAAGGCCACATCGGCCCCCACCGTCGGCATCACCAACTGATGATCCGGATTTTGGAAAACAAACCCCACCTGGCCGTTCACCGCCACCGCCCCACTCTTACGAGGCAATAAATCCGCCAGAATCCGTAACAGCGTTGACTTCCCGCTCCCATTGGTTCCCAGGAGCATCCAAAACTCCCCCGCCGGAACCTCCAGACTACAGTGATTGAGGACAACGCTGCCCGAGTTCCATTCAAATGAGACATCCCGCACCGTAATGGCGGGATGTTGGGACATCGATGCCATTAAGATTCCGTGCTAGCCACAAAAAATCCCGGTTGGCGATCGCCCCCAGCCGGACCTTTCTGAGACATCTGCACCGCCACTAATTCACTCGTGGCAATGCTCAGACGTTTCTCGACTTTGCCCTCACAGGTGAGTTCCAGAACCTTGGGGTTGCCAGAGTTCATCGCCTCACAGATATCTCGGTAAAGAGACTGGGCCCCCTCTTCATCCTTCCGTTGCACAGACAGGGGCATAGGGGTGTATTTCAGGATCAGGTCAATCGTAAACATATCAGTAATGAAGCCTACCGTCGCAATGAACGTGAAAACTGTGACTGTTAACTACTGTATCGGATGTCGGGGGATTGGGCCGCGATCGGGGGCAGAATCTTGGTCGCCCGGGAAATCATTTGCAGCCAGAGTGGATCTTTTTAAGAAAAATGAGTAGTATGGTAAAGAATCGTAAACTTTCCGGGAACACCTTGTTCTCATTCTTCTCAACGATGCCTTCCTGGAAAGTTAGCCAACGATTTGACGCACTCATTCGGAGTTAAACTCTATGACCATCGCTGTAAGTCGCGCGCCAGAACGAAGCTGGTTCGACGTACTCGACGACTGGCTCAAGCGCGATCGATTCGTGTTTGTCGGCTGGTCCGGAATCCTTCTGTTCCCCTGTGCCTACCTCGCCGTCGGCGGTTGGCTCACCGGAACCACCTTTGTCACATCCTGGTATACCCACGGTCTAGCATCGTCCTACCTGGAAGGTTGTAACTTCCTGACCGTTGCCGTGTCCACCCCCCCTGACAGCTTGGGTCACTCCCTGCTGTTCCTGTGGGGACCCGAAGCCCAGTGGAACTTTGCCCGCTGGTGCCAACTCGGTGGACTCTGGACCTTTACCGCCCTGCACGGTGCCTTCGGACTGATTGGCTTTATGCTGCGTCAGTTTGAAATTGCCCGTTTGGTGGGATTGCGTCCCTACAATGCGATCGCCTTCAGCGGTCCCATTGCCGTGTTCGTGAGCGTGTTCCTGCTCTATCCCCTAGGACAATCGAGCTGGTTCTTTGCTCCGAGCTTCGGTGTCGCGGCAATCTTCCGTTTCATCCTCTTTTTCCAAGGGTTCCACAACTGGACCCTCAACCCCTTCCATATGATGGGGGTTGCCGGGATTCTCGGCGGGGCGCTGCTCTGTGCCATTCACGGTGCCACCGTGGAAAACACCCTCTTCCAAGATGGTGAAGGAGCTAACACCTTCCGCGCCTTTGAACCCACCCAAGCGGAAGAAACCTATTCTATGGTGACCGCTAACCGCTTCTGGTCTCAGATTTTCGGGATTGCCTTCTCCAACAAACGCTGGTTGCACTTCTTCATGCTCTTTGTTCCCGTCACGGGACTGTGGATGAGTGCCATCGGTGTGGTGGGACTCGGCTTAAACCTGCGGGCCTATGACTTCACCAGCCAAGAAATTCGCGCGGCTGAAGACCCCGAATTTGAAACCTTCTACACCAAAAACATCCTTCTCAACGAGGGGATTCGCGCTTGGATGGCACCGACCGACCAACCGCACCAAAACTTTGAGTTCCCCGAGGAAGTTCTACCTCGCGGTAACGCGCTCTAAGTTTAAGCCATGTCAATTTGGCTAACCCAGGGTCAATCCCCTTGACCCCTGACCCCTGCAAGGATGCTTGCAGGGGTTTTTTTGAGCCACAATCTTAAGCCGGTCGTCCAGTCAAATCTCCCTAGATTCCATCCAAATTCTTAATTCTCCCCCATCTTGGAAAACCTGTGTTATCCTAACAGCAGTAAGGACCCTGTGTTCTTAAGTTGTTTCGCGATTTGGAGGTGATGTCCATGCAAGATAGTAGTAGTTGCAAGGGTCTCCAGATTGGACTTTGCCGGCTGTGTGCCGGGGCTGTTCTCTAAGCAATCGCTTGCACCTTGAGTGCTCTATTGTGCTTTGGAAGACAAACGAACTTAGAGTTCCTTCCGGCAGTCAGGTTCCAATTTGAAGATCCGCTAGACCGCTCTTACCGTTTAGTGCGTACGCCGTACTCACAGGTAAGAGCGGATAGTTTTTTGGGCCATGGAAGCCCCTCATTCCGCCTCACTCAAAGACAAAATCATCAGGGCCGATCGCATCAAAAGGAAAACTTTGTAAGACCGCCAAGGTAATGTCCGTATTGGCAAGGCGAATTAGGCTATTGTCACCACTGGGTTGAACAATAATATCAGACGCATTAAAGCCACCTAACACCACAATTTTGTCACCCCGATCTGGACTGAAGTTAAGAATCAGATCCACCGAACCATCATCGGGAACTTCCAACACAAACGAGTCAGCACCACTACCACTAACAAGGACATCATTGCCCAAATCTCCCTTGAGGCGGTTATTCCCTGCACTTCCGTAGATGGTGTCATTGCCCTGTCCACCGTAGATAGTGTCATTGCCACGACCGCCATCAAGCAAATCATTCCCCTCATTGCCAAAGATTAAATCATTGCCATCACCGCCTTGGATACGATCATCACCGCCACCACCAGCAATGATATCGTTGCCCGCATTTCCGGTGATGATGTCAGCATCCACTCCCCCAATGATGGTGTCATTTCCAGACCCCCCATCAATACGGTTAATTCCTGAATCACCAAAGATTAAGTCATCAGCGGAACTCCCCTTGATGATATCGTTGCCGCGATTGCCATAAATCGTGTCATTACCAGGACCCGCCTCAATATAATCATCCCCCGCACCGCCAAAGATGAGATTGTTGCCGGCACGAGCACGAATGAAGTCATTGCCCTGGTTGCCAAAGAGAGTATCATCCCCCGTCCCTCCAAAAATATTGTCATTGCCTTCTAATCCGGCAATAACGTTATTTGCACCATCGCGGGCGATCAGGGTATTGGCATTGGCATCACCAATCAGAACAAAGTCCTCACTATCGGCGGGAACCTCTAGGCGATCCACGCTAGGATTGGGGCCGCGATCGGGAATGGGGGGAATTTGAATGGTACTGCCGAGATTCCCAAAGGGGTTATCGGGTTCACGACGGCGTGCTTCCTCTTCTTCAGGAGTCCGCACACTTGGAGAAACGAGAACTTCAACCTGAGCGGTGGAGCGATTACCATCAATATCTTCAATGGTGTACTCGAAATAGTCGAAGCCCTCAAATCCGGGTTTAGCCACATAGACGAGTCGGTCCCCATCGCGAGTAATGGAGCCTTCATTGATACCTTCGGTGTCAAAGGCCACAATGGACACATTGCTAAAGACTTCATCATTGTCGAGTACCGGCATCCGCAACACCTGATCTGGACGGGTGCGGAAGGCGTCATCCTGCGCTCTCGGGGGGTTAATCACAACGGTAGCGGTATCGGTGGCCCCGAGACTGTCTTCGATGGTGTATTGAAAACGGTTCGGTCCGTTATAGCCACTGGGAGCGGTGTAGAGAATTTCTCCGGTACTAAGGATACTGAGGCGACCTCCCCGGCGGGGAAACTCATCAACACTCTTGACCCTGATGCTATCCCCAAAGGGTTCATCGGGGTCGCTGTCGTTGTCTAAAACGGGAATGCGAATCGGTTGTGCGGCTGATTCACTAAAGGCGGTGACATTCGAGGCATTGGGAGGCGTGTTGACGGTAATGGTGACTGTTGCGCGATCGCTCCCCCCTTCGTTAACGGCGATATATTCAAAGGTATCTATCCCAATAAAATCGTTGGGAGCACGGTAAATCAATGAGTCACCACTGCGGCTGATACTCCCTCCATTATCGGTGCTTGTGTCAAAACTGAGAATAGTAGCGGGCCCACCTTCGATATTAGTATCATTCGCCAACACCGGAATCGTAACGGATTGCCCCCGTCGTACGGTGGCTTCGTCGTCATTGGCAATAATCGGTGTGTTTAAGCCACGAATCTGAACGGTGACAGTTCCACTGTCTGTTAATTCACCGGGGTCTTTAACGGTGTATTGAAATGTGTCGGTAATGGTCTGACCATCGGGGACCTGTTGAATTTCAGCAACATTCCTCGGGTCATAGGTATAGGTTCCATCTGCGTTGATGGTAACTACCGCTCCCCGAGCACTGGTGTTAGGTCCGCTAAACGTTAAGGTATCATCATCGTTGTCAATATCAGTGGCGTTTTGCCGCAATGACTGACTATTTGCTGGGCTATTGACAACGAAAGTTTGCGTTTTTAAAAGGGGTGGCTCACCAATACCAATCGAGAAATTGGAGGCTACTGGGGGTTCATTAACGCCGCGAACTTTGATCCGAACAAGCCGGTTTTCAATCGTCCCTCCTGCTATTCCCCGAAAGGTAAATTCATCAATAAAAAATGTATCTGTGTTTCCTGCCTCAAATTCAGGTAACGCTCTAAAAAAATTGAAATTCCTGGGATCGTAGCGGGCATTATTGGTATTAGAAATAATGAGGGAAACACCTTGTCCACTGGTTACTTCTTCAGGGAATAATTCCCCATAAGGACCAAAGCCTCGGAGAACATCAGGGGTAATTTGAAATACTTCATTTGCCTGGGTCGGTCCCAAGTCAAAAGGAAACACTCCCTGATACGATCGCCGGACCGACTCATCCAACACAACCCCAGGAACCGGACCCAGACCCTGCTGGACATCCAACTCCCAAGTTCCACCCAACTCCGCCTGACCCACAACCCGAGTCGACGCAGAAATCGTCGCCCCCGTCAGATCATGTAATTTCTCAATAAACTCCGCCCCCGCATCCCCAGCCGCCACCTGACAGCCGTAGAGGGCGATCGCCCAGTCTCCTTTTCCCTCACCCCAATCCGGTATACCTGAAGACGTATCCCTCAGCCGCTGCAAATTCAGCTCACGGTTTCCCAATCTCAGGGACCCTGGACAACCATGAGCGATAATATGCAACTCTTCGAGTCCGGGCCGAGCCGCGATCGCCTCAGTGATTTGCACCACCCCATCGCGATCGCCCCGCAGGACGAGAACCTCCACCCCAGCCAGAACCCCAGCCGCCAGAGATTGAAGCGAGTCGACCCCAGCATCGAGAACAACGAGGCGGGAGGGAGAAAAAGCAAACGACGAATAGCGCATAACAGTTCTTAACTCGCGAGGAGTGAGTCAGTGAGGGAGATTGAGAGTATCAGACATGGCGATCGCATCAGCCTGAGCATTGGGCAATCCATCCTATCCTAGCCTGTGCCTTCCCCGAGCGCTTGCCCAATCCCTCAGATTGGATCTCTGCCAACGCCGACGCGCCAGACAAGACGAAGTAAAATTACCTCAACCCCTTGCCCAGTAAAACCTTGAGACGGGTTACAACTTGTCGCGGTTCCCACTTGTATGTTAAAAATTGTAACAAGCCTCCGGGGGGGATCAATAGGGTGTGACAGCAAGACCCGTCAGTCTTTAATCCTTCTCAGACCGAGAATTGGGGTTGATGGGTAAGACCCCCGAAGCCCCTAAAGGCAGATAGGATAGAACACACCCTAAAAATCTCCTTTTGGAAATCTATCCCACTAGCAAGAGAGAGCTACAATAGTGAAGCGGTCATGGAGTCCGCAGCCGAACTATTTGCCCTGCACAAGCCTCATGGAAGAAAACTTGGCAAAGTTGTACTGTCCCAATCCCACCTGTCAGGCTGTCAATGATGAAAGCCATGAGTCTTGCCAAGTTTGTCGGACCTCGCTGCCCAAGCGTTACCTCTGGGCAATGGTCTTGCGCGATCCTGACAATACCCAAGTCAATGAAGACTGGGATGACCTGGAACTGGGTGACGTTTGGTGCGATCGCTACTGGCATAAAGGCGATCGCATCGTCCTCGATACCCGCCCAGGGAACTTCCCGGACCTACCAGAAATCGTCCCCCCTTCACTCGAACCCTATCTACGCCTCTTTCCTTACCGCTGGCACGTGCCTCAGCTCTATGGGCGAGCCGGGGCCCCCTCACAGCTCAAGGGTCGCTCCATCTGGCTCCTAGACGAAGCCCCCATTCGTCGTGATCCCTCAGGAGTCTGGCTCCTGCAACCAAGCCTCAAAGAAAAATGGGCCAACGCCTCCCCTCTACGTCAACTCAACTGGCTCTGGCAAATCGCCCGTCTATGGCAACCCTGCTGTCAAGAAGGAGTGGCCTCTAGTCTCCTTGACCCCAACCGGCTACGGGTTGAAGGGGGAATGGTTCGCCTGTCTCATCTCGCCGCCGATCGTCATCCTCAAAGCCTCGATAACCTTGGTCGCTTTTGGAGTGGCTTCATTGAACGGACGGCTCCCCCGGTCAAAGATTATCTCAACGAGCTGTGCGATCGCCTCATGGGAGGTAACATCAAGCGGGAAGCCCAACTGATTGCCGCCCTTGAACGGGCGATCGAACAAGTAAGCGCCCACCGCCGTTATCAAGCCCGAGTTGCCGCTCACACCGATCGCGGCCCCAGTCGTTCCCGCAACGAAGATGCCTGCTATCCCGTCAACGGTCAGCGGGGAAACTCCGAACAATACCCCCTAACCCTAGTTTGTGATGGGGTAGGCGGTCATGAAGGAGGAGACATCGCCTCCAACCTAGCCATTCACATCGTCGAGCAACAACTACGTCCCTTCCGCAATCGCCGTCATCGCCCTGATCGCGATCGCCTCCTGCAAGGGATTCAAGATGCCATCCTCAAAGCCAACGACGCCATCAGCGATCGCAACAACCAAGAACAACGCCATGGTCGCCAACGCATGGGAACCACCCTCGTCATGGCCCTGGCTCAACACCAAGACCTCTACATCACCCATATCGGGGACAGTCGAGCTTATCTCATCACCCGTCACAACTGCTATCCCATCACCATTGATGACGACGTGGCCAGTCGTGAAGTGCGTCTAGGCTATGCGTTCTATCAAGAAGCCCTACAACGACCCGCCGCCGGTTCCCTAATCCAAGCCCTAGGCATGGGGTCCTCGAACAACCTACATCCCACCACGAGCCACTTTGTCATTGACGACGATTGCATCTGTCTACTGTGTTCCGACGGACTCAGCGACTATGATCGCGTTGACCGCATTTGGCAACGGGAGATTCAGCCCCTCCTAGACAGCAGAGGTAATCTCCAGCAAGCCGTCAGCAAACTCATCGAAATTGCCAACCATCAAAACGGCCACGACAATGTCACCATTTCCTTACTCCATCTGAGCGTTGACAAAAAGCCCACTAACCTCCCTTCAACCCAAGATCTCCTCGCCTGCCTCGACAAACTTCCCCGCGCCGTTCCTCCAGACCGAGATGAAACCATTGGCTTCCTCAACAACGAGGACAATGCTGACACCCAAGCCTCCACCGCCAGCCATCTCAGCCCAACCGAAATCCTTCCTAGCCCCAAACGCTCCCCCCGAAGCTGGCTACAGGTGACCCTCCTGATTGCCCTCTTTGCCGGCATTGTGGGAGGGGTCGCCTATGCCCTCACCCAGTACCAGCCCTCCAGCCCCGAGGTCGCAGACCCTAACACAGCCCCCCCTGCCCCCTCCGAGGATGATGGCATTGCAGCTCAACTCGAAGACCCAACACCAATTGGCGTTGGCGATATCCTGCGTTTCAACCGTCCCATCGAGTTGTATAGCATTCCCGGGACATCCGCTCCCCCGCGAACCTTTCCCAATGAAAACCAGTTTTTCCTCGTTGAAACAATGCAACGTCCTGACGCAGACTCCCCTGAATGGTTTCAATTAACCCCCTGTACCGTTTTGCCCTACCCCGTCGGAGGTTGGGTGACCCTAGAGATGATTAAAGACGCAGAGTTTTCCCTCGTTGATGAGATCCCCCCAAGCTGCAATGCCGACGATAACTGATGGTGTACATGAGTCTAAAACTTGGGAGCGTCTGTATGCCAAGCAAAACCTCCCAAGAAACGCCTCATCCTATCATCGTTAGGTTTGGACGGTCTTTTTTTGCATCCATATCAGCGCCATTCCCCAAAACATCGCATCAGGGTCCACACACCAATCTGCTCCCAACTCAGGGGCAATTTGGCTAAGGCCCGATGCTAACATTGCCCCGTCTCCCCCAGTAAAAACCACAGCACTATCCGGAAACCGCCGTCGCCACTGTTGAATAAATCCTTGAACTCCCGCCAATAGGGTATAGAGAATGCCACTGCGAATTGCCTGCCCCGTATCTGAGGCCCAACGAGGTGGAAGAGCCCCATCAATTAAGAGATTGGGCTGCTGCGGTAACGCCGTTCCCTTACATAAGGCGCGGCACTGGAGTGCGACTCCCGGGGCGATCGCGCCTCCAACCAACACTCTTTCCTCATCAAACCCCGTCAGTGTCAGGGCCGTTCCCCCATCAATGACCAGCACCGGAAACCCCCAACGCTCCCCCGCCCCCAACCCGGCCAAACCCCGATCCAAACCCAACCCAGGATAAAGTCCTTGTAGGGGGAGAGAGTCCGTTGTCAGCCGGTACATGGGGCTTGTCTCCGGCAGATATCGAGCCAGCCGTCGAAGCTGTTGAGGAACCACACTCGCCACCACCAGAGGCAATCCTGACCTCACCTCTGGCCACCATGGCCGTTGTTCCAAAGATTCCCTTGTCTCAGACCCCTTAAAATGAGGACTATGGCCCCTCGCCGCGATCGCCCCCGACTCAAACCGGGCCCAATGCAGACGGGAATTCCCCAGGGCGATCGCCAACCATGGCTGTTGCATCTCACATTCCTGAGGCAGACTCATTCTTCTCTCCTAATTTTGAGACACATTATAGACGTATCATTCTTAAAATGGGGTCTCACTTCATCTAGCCATAGCATGGTCCAAGGTTCCCCGAGCAAAACGTAACGTATCACCGATGAGGCCAGGGGGTAACCTATATTTTTAGTTGCAAGTTAACAAATTTTTAAGGACAATGAAAAAGAATCAGCCCTTCCCAGTGCTCTTCTCATCAACCGCTATCGCAGTATCAGGATGCAGGCGGTAAGACCACAAAGCGCTCTCATTTGGCTAATGAGGCATTTACCCCAACGTAATTCTTGATTTTTTAGTATCCCTGAACCTCCTATGTCTTTTTCTCATCCTTCCACCAACCCACGCTACGACCAAGGGTTTGATCCTGCCACTCGATCCTCCTCTGGCCGTGGCTGTGAGAGAAACGTGGAGCCAACATCCAGGATAGTGCCAGACAACCGAGAGGATAACACCCTGGATTTACAACGTCAGGTTCAAGTTGCCAACCTGATTAACCAAATCAATACAGAACTCAGTAGTACCCTTGAACTCGAAGATAGTCTCAACACCGCCTGTCGCCTTCTCTGTCAAACTCTCAACTGTAGTCGGGCCAGTGTTCTCGTACAAGATGATGGCGATCCTGACAGCTTAATAACCCAAGGTGAATATATGGATGGGGAGTATCCCAGCCAAATGGGCCTAAGAATTGACGCACAAGACAACAGCCATCTTCAGGTATTAATGTCTCAAAATACCCCGGTCAGTGAGCGGGATATGCTGGAATTTCCCGGATTAGGGGCCCAAACCCGAGAGGCCTTAGAGTCTTTAAAAATTAAATCCATGTTGGCCATGGCCACCCGCTATCAGGGGAACGTAAACGGTATTATTGGCTTACATCAATGCGATCAGCCTCGCCAGTGGCAAGACTGGGAAGAACAACTCTTACAGGGAGTTGCGCGTCAGCTTGGAATTGCCATTGATCGGGCCCGGCTCTACAAAACTAGTCAAGATGCCGCTGCCCAGGAAGCCTTTTTGCGGTTAGTAACGAATAAAATTCGTAATACCCTAGATGTTGAGACCATTTTGCAAACTGCCGTTGACGGAGCCCGTCGTCTTCTGCAAGCGGATCGCGTTGTCATTTATCAATTTCAGGAGAATTGGAAAGGTCGAGTGGTCGTTGAAGACGTCACTGAGCCTTGGACATCTGTCCTGGGAAATATGGGCGCCGATGATTGTTTTTCGGGAGAATATGCCCACCTATATCAAGAGGGACGCATCCGAGCTATCGATAATATCGAAACGGACTTAGATTTAGATGAATGTCACGCTAGCTTTCTCAAAAAATTAGATGTTAAAGCCAATTTAATTATTCCCATTCTTATCGGTCAAAATCAAGAGGGAGATCTCCCGGAACTTTGGGGGCTTTTGATTGTCCATCAATGCAGTAGTTCCCGCCATTGGCGAGTTCGAGAAAGTCATCTCATGTCACAACTGGCCGACCAGATCGCCATCGCTATTCAACAAGCAGAAATCTTAGCCCGTTCTCAAGCCCAAGCGGAACGAGAATCTCTCTTACGGCTTATGACGGAGCGGGTACATAGTACCCTAGATTTACCAGAAATTCTGCAAACAGCTGTGACGGGTATCCGGGGACTCTTGGAGACTGACCGAGTCCTGGTGTATCAGTTTATTAATGGTAAAGAGGGAGGATGGGATGGGGATGTTGTCGTTGAGGATGTCTCCCAGCCTCAATGGTCAATTATTAATCAAAAAACCTGTGACGATTGCTTTGGCGGTGAACATACTCAACTCTATCTAAAAGGGCGAGTTCGTGCTATCAATAATGTTGCCAATGACCCAGACCTCGATGACTGTCACCGTCAATTCCTAAGTAATATTTCAGTTCAGGCTAATTTAATTGTTCCTATCGTCACAAAATTAGCAGATTCTCCAGATGGAGAAATCTATTTATGGGGATTATTACTCGCTCAAGCCTGTGCAGCGCCCCGTCAATGGCAGGATGATGAAATGGGACTCCTAGGGCAATTGTCGGAACAAATTGCCATCGGCATTCAACAGGCTGAGTTATACAACCAAACGAAAACTCAGGCTCAGGAACTTCAAGCGACGTTAGACCGTTTACAATCCACTCAACTTCAGTTAATTCAAACGGAAAAACTCTCCGGACTGGGGAAAATGGCAGCAGGAGTAGCCCATGAAATCAACAATGCTAATAACTTTATTTTTGCCAACCTTCACTATGTCCAAGAATATGGAACATCCTTGCTAGAAGGTTTAGCCTGCTTAGATAGTGAGGCCGCGATTAACCTAAAAGAGGACTTAGATTTCGACTATATTCAGGAAGACTTCCCGAATATGCTCAAATCAATGCGTGAGGGGAGTCAGCGAATTCATACGGTGGTGCGATCGCTGCAAACCTTTTCCCATTTAAACGAAGCTGAAGTTAAGTCAGTCAATCTCCATGACTGTTTAGACAGTAGCCTATCGATGTTGCAGTTGCGCTTTCACGCCAACCTCAGTATTGAGAAAGAGTATAGCCCAGAGATGCCACAAGTCGCCTGTTATCCGGGACAAGTGAATCAGGTGTTTTTCAATTTAATCGAAAATGCCTTAGATGCCCTAGAAAGTCAGCCAGGCTCTGTAGAACTGTGCCTACGAACAGAAGTCTTGTCAGAGGATTGGGTTCGAATCTCCATCACCGATAACGGTCCCGGAATTGCCCCCGAGATTCGCGATCGCATCTTCGATCCCTTCTTTACCACCAAACCCGTAGGCTCAGGAACGGGCCTTGGGCTGTCCACCTGTTACCAAACCATCGTCCAAGGTCATCAGGGTAAACTGTATCTTAATCCTGACCTTGACTCAGGCACAGAAATTCGTATTGAGTTGCCTGTCCATCGCCGTGACTGCACCTGAGCTTCCCCCGACCCTGAAGGGCCCACTTAGAACTCTCAACTGCTATATTAGGCCCGCAGAGATCTCAACCTTGGGGAGAACTAATTGGTTTGATTCAGATTCCGCAGCGACCACAGTCACCGGGTCATTCATGGGCCATAGCCCCCATCCTAAGCGTATTGCTGACCCTACTCTGTAGTTTAGGGCTACTCCTAGGACAACCGCCCAACGCCCAAGCTGAGCCATCCCCATCCTTGAGTGATGCCGTCATTGAGGAACTTGAACAGATCAGCGATCGCGCCCGCGAGGCCGCCCAACAGGGTAACTTTGACGAAGCCGAAGCCCTCCTGGACGCCTTAATTGAACAAATCCCCCAAAACCCGGCCCTCTGGAGTAATCGCGGCAACGTACGGGTGAGCCAAAACAAGCTCGAAGCCGCCCTAGAGGACTACAATCACGCCATCGAACTAGCCCCTGAGTTCCCGGAGACCTATCTCAACCGAGGCACCGCCTACGAGGCTCTTGGACGGTGGTCTGAGGCCATCGCTGACTATAACCATGTCTTAGAACAGTCAAGGGACGACGTCGCCGCCTACAACAACCGAGGCAACGCCAAAGCTGGACAGGGAGACTGGTCTGGGGCGATCGCCGACTACCGCCAAGCCATGGAACGGGCCCCCGATTTCGCCCTAGCTCGAGCCAACTACGCCCTGGCCCTATACCAAGCCGAACAATCCCAGCAGGCCCTGCAGGAGATGCGAAACCTCGTGCGCCGTTATCCTCAGTTTGCCGACATGCGAGCAGCCCTCACCGCCGTTTTATGGGACATGGGAAAACGGGGAGAAGCGGAAAGTAACTGGGTGGCCGTTGCCGGATTAGATAGTCGCTATGGTGATATCGATTGGGTGCGCGGAGTTCGTCGCTGGCCCCCACGGATGACTGAGGCCTTGGAGAACTTTCTCACCCTCGATGCTCCCACCCCTTAGCCAACCAGGGGGTTGTCTCGTTCGCGCCAATCCCCGTTGTCCTCGTCCTCCTGACTGCGATCGCGCTCTTCCTCCCGTTCCTGACGCAACTCCCGTAAATCTCGCTCCTCACGCTTCTCCTGAGCCCGCTGGGCCGACTCAAAAGCGCGATCGAGGTCAGTGCTACAATCAGTCCAGTAGCCTCCTGACTTGCGACGACGTAAAATATCACGAACCGCACCGATGAGATCCGCAAAGGTATAGCCTTCGTTTTCAATCGCTTCGATGAGGGTTTCGAGTTCTTCAGAAAGAGCCTGACGTTTTCGTTTAGAAAGATTGCGAACTAAACCAACGTAGAGGGAGTCGTAATCATTCATCATGGGCTGTTATCCAGTGGAGTTCAAAAGTGCAAACACGAGTCCGGGAGGGTTTCAGAGACTCTCAATTGATCATATCTCACGGCCGTCTCGGTCACCTTAAGTCCACCCTTACCCTGGAGCTGTGTCAGCGAGGACCTGCTTATGAACTCTATTCTGGCCGCCATCCTGCTCTCGGCCATCGGTTATGCCGCCGCCGGGATTAAGATTATCAATCAAGGAAACCTCGCCCTAGTCGAGCGCTTGGGGAAATATGATCGTACCCTAGAACCGGGGTTAAGCTTTGTGGCCCCCGTCATCGAGAGTATCGTCTGGGAAGACACCACCCGCGAACAGTTTTGTCGCATTGAGCCTCAGCTTGCCATCACTAAGGATAATGTCTCTTTAGAGGTCTTGGCAATCGTGTACTGGCGCATCTTCAACTTAGAGATGGCCTACTATAAAATCGAAGATGTAGCCGCCGCCCTACAAAACCGCATCAGTACCATTATTGCCGCTGAAATTGGACGACGGGAGCTGGACCGTACCGTGACGGCCCGGGCAGAAATTAACACAGTTCTCCTAGAACAAATTGAAGATGAAACCTATGAATGGGGTGTCAAAGTCTTACGGGTAGATATTCAGAAAATCAACCCCTCGGCGACGGTCTTAGAATCCATGGAAATTGAGCGGGCCGCAGAAATCAAAAAACGGGCCTCGATCCTGGAAGCAGAAGGAACCGCTGAATATATGCGATACATTGCCCGGGCCTTGGAGTCTCGGGAAAATGCCCGCGAGATTCTCCACTTCTTCATGACCCAACGCTATGTCGACTCTAGCTTTAAGCTCAGTCAGAGTGAAAACTCGAAAGTGGTCTTTATGGACCCCAAAGCGCTCTCTGAAGCACTGGCTCCCATCTTAGGGGAAGAACTTCCTCACTCAAATTCCCAGTCTAACGGGTCCCAGAACACCTAACCGTCATCACCCCTGTCCTGTAACGGAGAGTCCCTCCACCCAAATCGAGGGCGTATAACAGGAACCATTCCAGCGGGCATCTCCCCCGAGGCAAACCACCTCCCGCAACGCCGTATAGACATTGCCCGAGACCATGGTATCTTTCACTCGTCCTAGAACCTGGCCCTTCTCCACTCGATACCCCAGGGCTACATTCACTGAAAAATCTCCCGATAAACCACCGCCACCCCCCAGAATTTCATCCACAATCAGGCCCTGATCTAACTGAGCGATTAACTCCTGCAAAGACCCTGACCCCGGCTCAACGATTAGATTAAACAGGCCCGGCGTTGGATAACTCGACAATCCCGGACGAAACCCATTGCCCGTACTGCCACTTCCCATCAGCCGCCCCACTCGGCGATCGCAATAAAATAGTTGTAACCTCCCCCTCTCAATGAAGGTCAAGGGGCGAGTTGGCGTTCCTTCGTCGTCAAAGGGACAACTGTAGGGGCCCCGTTGCGGCTGTTGCGAGAGGGTAATCAGGGGGGAGAGAACCTGTTGATGGAGTTGAGAACTCCAGGGTGAGGACTGTTCTAGGGCTTGTTTGCCATTTAAAGCCGCTTGGATTGTGCCCCAAAGTAAGTCAGCCGCTTTGGCCGTAAACAACACCGGGAGCCGACCACTAGGGCAAGGTACATTCTCCGTTGCCCATGCCAACCGTTGTAAAATAGGCTCAGTAATCTGGCAGGGGTTGAGGCGATCGCGTTGGCTTTCCCCGTCCGAGACACTCAGAAAATCATCTCCCCGCACCCATTCCACTGCCAAATCACTACTCAGGGTAATATCGGTATAGTGACAGTTCAGTCCTGCTGTATTAGCCAGGTGAATCTCCTCATGATCACATTCCCAGGCAGCGGTGCAGAGGGTTTCTGGATAGTGTTCGCGGATTTGCTCAATACTCTCGCGGCCCCAACTCAACAGTTGTTCTACGGAGACTGGGTGACCGACATCCAGATTGGCGGTGGGGTAGGGAGACTGCAAATCTAGGGGTTCTTGGGGATTGAGCTGACTGATGCTCAGGGCGCGACGAACTAAGTCTTCCGGGGCAATTTCGCCGTAGGCTACCGCTAGGCCCGGTTGTCCATTACGCCAGATTCGCAGACTGGTTCCCTCGGATTCCACGCTCTCAAGTTGTTTAAGGCGGTTGGCTTCAAAATAAACTGGACGACTGTGCGATCGCGATTGGAAGACCTCCGCCGCGTCTGCACCTTGTTGTAGGGCTAAATCTAGGAGTTGTTCAATCATCTGGGGAGCTTGGACCAAAAACAAAAAAAAGACAAAATAAATAAGACAGTGCAAGTGTCAAAATCTATAAATCTATCAAGATTATGACAGTTTATTTTGTCTTTTATTGACTGACTAAAAAAAACTGCCTCAGCCCAGATTAAGTTCCGGGAGCAGCCAGAAGCCTGCAAACGCTTCCACCTCCGGGGAGGATTGAACCGCTAGGAAATGAGCGCCCCCAGCCTTATATTTTTGATCTTCAAAGGTTTTACCATCATGGACACTGCGTTCCGTTGTCAGATCCGCCAACACCCAACTTGAGTCATCTTCCGTTTCTAAAATTAAACGAGGCCGAGGGCTCGGGACAAACTTGATAAAGCCAAGTTCCAACCCAGACATCCAGGCAGCAATGGGAAAAGCGCGAGGGGAGTAGATGACTAAGCCGGGAATCACCGTATCCTCAGGGAGATTTAACAGCTCTAGAGGAAATGACTCACCAAAATCAATAGTCCATTCCGGCAAATCAGCGAAATCAGCAGCTGTTAAGCTCACCATCGCCCATTTATTCCCCTCTAGGGCATCGGGAAGAGGACGAGGGGCCTGAACCTCGTAGCGAACTGAGGAGGTCCGTACAGCCGCTTCCTGGTAGTCGGGATCTTGGGGATAAACCGTTGTCATCCGTTCTTCCAACCATTGATACAGAGCCAAGGTGCGGCGACTCACTTGAGCATCTAGCCCCATATCCTTACAGGCTTTGACGATCATATTGTTCATCTGTCGCCGAAAAAAGCGCACCTTAGTTGGAGGCGTGGAGGCTTCAGCTATGGCCTGGCCTAGAGCCTCTTTGAGCCAGGTGGAGTTCACCGTGCTACTGGGGCAGTATTGGGAATAGCGAAACAAGCTTTCGGGCGATCGCGACACCGATAAGGGACTTTCGCAAATCAGCAGTTCCCAGCGTTTCTTTTGAGTGTCGTCCACGAGGGGACGGGAGTAGAAGTCAAGTTCCCAGACAGTTCCCATGCCAAATTCTTAAATTGCCAAGTTTTTAATGTGTGTATACTTCCATCATAGGGGCTATTGCAACGCCAGCTCTGGTCTAAAGACCCTTGAGGGTATTGAGGGTATTGAGGGTATATTCAGACGAGGCGAAATCATCCTGCTTCCGGAATAGGGCTTCGGCGGTTTCTAAGTCAGCAATAGCTCGCTCCAGCCGCTCTAGTTTCACGTGGACCATCGCCCGATTATAAAAGGCTCTGGCCGACTCGGGTTCTAGGAGCAGGGTTTGGTTGAGGTCTTCTAGGGCCGCCTCATAATTTCCAATCTGGAAGTGAAGGCTAGCACGACTGAAGTAAGCATCTGGATAGTCGGGATTGAGGGTAATGGCGCGGTTATAGTCTTGCAAGGCTGACTCACGATCGCCGATGGCTTCGTAAGCTTTGCCACGATTGGTATAGGTGCGCACATCTTCAGGCTCAAAGTCTAAGGCCCGGCTAAAATCAACGATTGCCCCATCATAGTCGCCAAGTTGCAAGCGGGCGATCGCCCGTCCATGATAGCCCCGCGCGGTCTCAGCATAGAGTTCAATAGCACGGCTAAAGTCCTGCACCGCTGTTTCATAGTCTTCCGCCTCCAAACTAATTTGCGCCTGGGCGATCGCACTCAGGTAGGGCTGACTTAGGGCAGATTTACGCAGTTGTTCCTCTCGCCAGGAAGAACTCACCTCATCCGGGGAATCCAAGGAGGAATCTAAACTTGAGTTTTCCGTCAAACTGCGAGGTTGTACTGAGGATGCCACGGCTATTACCAGTACACCGAGACTCATGGTAACAATGGGAACCTTGGGACTAAAACTCATGGACAACATCGTTGATTAGGGCAAGCTGAGATAGCGTTCTATCAGTAAGATAGCCACGATATCATCAATCGGTCGAGGTGGCAGTCGCAATCCTTGCGGAATTAGGCGTGAGAATCCCCGAGGTGGATACAAATGCCAATAGCGATCGCGCGCCTCTAAGGTACTATTTTGCTCATTGACCGTGACGATCTCCAGTTGGGGGAGTTGTTGACGAATCCGAGTTTGCCAGTCCCGAGATGTCGTGCGATCGCCGATAATCAACGTCGTTACGTGAAAGCGATTGGCCCAATCCTTGAGAGTATCAAGGGCGCCGTTGCTCGGCACTACCTGGGCCTCTAACACCCGGCCACCCGGCTCCATCACCGCCACGCCACACTTATCGCGACCGGGATCAAATCCTAAGAGGGGGAAGTCCTTCAACGAGTCGGGTGTCATGAGAGCATTACACAGTGAGTTGGGAAAGTGATACGGGCCGTACCCAAAACCATGACCGTCAAGCGGCCCACAAGTTCTTACCTATAGAGCATCGGGTTAAGTGTTAAGAATTGTATAGCATAGATCCAGTGATGTACAACCCTCAGTAACCATGTCCACCACCCTTCCCCGAACTCCCCCCAGCCAAACCTACCACTGGGAGAATTACCGTTGTGCCTATACCGTTGAGCATCCTCCCCAATCTCAGGGAATCCCGCTCGTGCTGATTCATCCCATTGGCGTGGGCCTATCGCGGCAGTTTTGGTCCCGCTTCTGTCAAGAGTGGCAGCGTCAAGACCAGGTTAATCCCCTCTATCTTCCCGATTTACTCGGCTGTGGCGAGAGTGAAATGCCCCGGATTGCCTATCGTCCCGAAGATTGGTCGAACCAACTCCACCATTTCCTCAACACGGTGATTCAGCAACCCGTCATCCTTGTGGCACAGGGGGCCCTGTCCAAGGAAGCCTGATTCCCGGGCGAAACGTCATGCCCTACGAAACCCCAGAAGCCTTTGTCCGGGAAACTGCCGCCTTTGTCCAGCAACAGTCCCATGAATCGCTCTAGTTCAGCCCCCCACAACTCGGCGAACAGTTGCTCAGATTTGAGAATCTCAGCAACGGCTAAATTAGCGCTCCGGCCTCGTAATTTGTATGAAGATACGTTAATTTCGGAGGAGGGGGAGTCTAAACCCGGCATTGGCTGCCGGTTGAGCTTGCCCAAGACCGACCGATCCAACAACCGAACTATCCAAGCGTTAATACAACTATGGCACTACTAAGTAGCAGTGAAATTCAAAGCCAGGCCAGTCAACTCTCAGATTGGACTGTTGAGGGTAAAGAATTAAAACGAACCTTTAAGTTCAAAGATTTTGTGCAAGCCATCAATTTTGTAAATCAACTGGTTGAACCAGCTGAGGCGGCTGGCCATCATCCAGATTTGAGTATTTCTTACAACAAAGTCACGGTCATCCTCACCAGTCATGATGCTGGAGGACTAACAGAAAGTGACTTTGAGATGGCGAAAACGATCTCGGCCCTCTAATCAATCGTCTCGGGGCATCAGATCTTCAGACCGGCTCCGGTTGAGGTAGACCGGGGGAGATTGCCCTGAGCTATCACCTCAGGTGTTATGATTTTGGCAACTCTTCCCGGTAGCCAGTTTCCCCATGTAGCGATGGTAGTCCCTGATCCTAACTTTCTGAGTGATGATGATGAGCAGTTGCAGTCTATAAAGCAGGTGTCTGGTATTGAAGCGGCCCTCTCGGACTGTCGCGACCTCTCAGAACTCGTTGACCTGGTTCTCCACAAAGGCCGGGAAATGACCTGTAGTGATGCGGGTAGCGTCTATCTCGTCGATCGCAGTTGTCCAGAGTTTCCTGTTTTGCTATTTAAGGCCGCTCAAAATGATTCCCGTCCCTCGGTCTCCTTTCGGGAGTTTGCGATGCCTCTGACGAAAGAGAGTATTGCGGGCTATGTGGCGTTGACTGGGGAATCTCTGAATCTCGCCGACGCCTACCGTCCCCCCAACCACCGGCCCTATCGTTTCAACCGCAACTTTGATGTAGATATTGGCTATCGCACCCGCTCAATGTTAGCGATTCCCATGGACAATGGCCATGGGGAGACCATTGGTGTGTTGCAACTGCTCAATCGTAAAGTTCGCCCTGACATCATCTTACGGCCCGAGAATGTTGTCACCTCGACCCAAGCCTATAGTTCCCAGGAATGCCATATGGTGCAATTCCTCGCGAGTCAGGCGGGGAGTTCCATTGAGAGGAATCATTGGTAGCACCGGGAAAATTATGGCATCTGTGATGGGTCTAACCTTTAAAAACTCGGCTTTATTAGACCAGGCATTCGTTCATCGCTCTTATGCCAATGAGTCCCCGATCCCGATTGAAGACAATGAGCGATTGGAATTTTTAGGGGATGCTGTCCTTAACTTTATTAGTGGCTCATTTCTCTATCGAATGTATCCTCAGTTTAGCGAAGAGAAACTCACTAAGCTGCGCTCAAACTTAGTGGACGAACCTCACCTAGCGACCTTAGCACGAGAGCTACGGCTGAATGAGCGCCTTCAGCTCGGACAGGGGGAACAGCAAGGCCACGGCAGCGATAAAGATTCAATTCTCAGTGATGCCTTTGAGGCGGTCATTGGGGCTTATTTTTTGGATGCGGGAATTGAGGCTGTGCGAGAGTTTGTTGAACCGTTACTGAGCCAGGCGATCGCCAAAATGGCAGCGCAGCAAGACTTAGACAAACACCTGGGCGATCGCATCACCGATGCCAAGAGTCGCTTACAAGAATGGATGCAACGACACCATGGCAAACCTCCCACCTATCGCCTAATAGAAGAGCGAGGAGAGCCCCATAACCGCATCTTTGTGGTCCAAGTCTGGGGCCAAGGGAAACTCTTAGGAACGGGCATAGGGTCACGCAAGCGAGCGGCGGAACAAGAGGCAGCCCAAGAGGCGATCAGGCACTTGCAGGAGGCGGGGTTAATGTCGTCCTAACAGAGTTCTCTCAAGAGTTGACTAACTCCAGATATTGACTATCTAAAAGATAGGTTCCTCCTTCAAACTTAATCGTCCAGGTTCCTCCGGGATTACGAGTCACCACCACTCCTTTCGCACCCAATTCTAACAGGGTTGGAGGACGTAGCATCGGCATGGGATCTGCTGTTTTGAGGTAAGGAGGACGGCTGACTAACCGTACCGTTGCACCCACCGTTAACTCAGCCATAATTGCTCAATCATTAAACAGGCGTAACTATTAGTTAACAGGAGTGAACCGGTCTGTGTCAACTCACAGGACTCCACGCCGTTAAAATGTCTTCAATCGTTGCTAACAGTTCCGCCGGAGCCACGGGTTTCCCGAGATAGCTATTTGCCCCGAGACTTTCGGCTTTCTGGCGGTGGCGATCGCCGGTCCGGGATGTTAAGACAATCGTCGGTAGGCCATACCAACTGCCATGAGCGCGAATCCGGGCTAACAAATCGAAGCCATTCAGAATCGGCATCTCAATATCCGTCACCAACATATCAACCTGGCCCTGTCGTTGCTCTAACTTTTTCCAAGCTTCCTGTCCATCACGACAGGGAACCACCGCAAAGCCAGCCGAACTCAAAATTCGCTCCAGCGATCGCCGGGCCCCCGTTGAGTCTTCTGCAATCAAAATTGTGGGCACATCTCTTCCGGGGGAACGTCCCACCTGGGGGGATGCCGCGACTCGGTCTTGAGTCGTTAAACGCCCCTTGAGGAATCTCGGTAAAATTGTGGGAACCGCCTCCCCCGTTCCCAAAATGGCACAGCCAGCTAGATAGGGAGGAATGGCGACGGTGTCATCAAACGGTTTGAGAATCAGGGGTCGTTCATCAACAATGCGATCGATCACCACCGCCAGAGGCTCCATTGCCCCCCGCAGCACCAGCACCACCCGCGGCCGATGAGACATCGTCCCCCCACTTGAGTAGGGTAGCAACTCCCAGAGGGGAAACAACGATAACACCTGACCGCGCCAGGTCATGGACTGTTCTAGCCTTTCCCCGGGACGTTCCCCAGTATTGGGGCTGACCCATCCGGGGGTCAAGGGGTCTGATGTCACCAGCAGTTGTCCCACCCCCACCGCGTCATCATAAGGCAACAAATCCAAGACCGTGTCACTGGGAATCGCCACCAACTGCTGGCCAATCTGACAGAGCAACACCGAGAGTAAATTCAAACTCAACGGTAACCGCACCGTAAAGGTTGTGCCTTTAGAGGGAATGGTATCCACCTCCACCGTTCCCCGTAACTGTCGCACCTGAGTCCGCACCACATCCATGCCCACCCCCCGGCCGGAAATATCACTGACCGCATCCGCCGTGGAAAAACTCGGCTCAAAAATCAAATTTAGCAGCGTTTCCCGGGGTAACTGATTCATGGAGACTCCTGCCTCCAATACCCCCTGCTCTACGGCCTTCCGGTAAATCGATTCTAGGTTAATCCCGCGACCATCATCGGCAATGGTAATCACCACCTCGCTCCCTTCAGTGCGGGCCCCCAAGTGAATTTGAGCCAAATCTGGTTTCCCTAACAAACGGCGGTCTTCCGGAGCCTCAATTCCGTGGTCTAAGGCATTATTCAAGACATGAGTCAGGGGAGTTTGGAGTTGTTCAAGCAAAATGCGATCGACTAAGACGTTCTCCCCAGAAATTTCTAGACGAGAGGCTTTCTGACAGCGGCGATTGAGTCGTTCTAATTGGGGAATAAAGCGTTCCGCGAAGACCTTAAAAGGTACTAAGCGCGATGTGGTGACTTCATCATAGAGATGATCTAAATCTCGGCGAACTTGCCCGAGATCCTGAGCCAATTCCCGGCTAACAATATCAATATCGAGGCGGGTTTCCTGAACCTGAGCGATTAACTCCTCAAAGGTTTGTAAGCTGCTATGGAGGGCTGTGTAGCGATCTAATTCTAATAAATCAAACTCCCCGGTCTCTTCACTGGGGGCTTGTGGGTGGGAGGGATGGTCCAGGGTAGAGAGGCGATCATACAGGGTTTGAACATCGTCGCGAACCGGTTTGACCTGCTGCACAATACGCCGCAGGGTTTGGCTAGCCTGTCTCAGTTGCCGTTGTTGTAAGGTTAGGCGCTCATGGGAGACAATCAGTTCCCCCACCAGACTTCCCATTAACTCCATCCGTTCTAAGGGAATCCGTAACTGTTGTTGGCGTAGGGAGGGGGGAGTGGGGGCCGGGGTTACCGTTGTCCTCTCGGCAGAGGCGGGGGGTGGCGCAGCCGGAGTTGCCAGGGAACTGGGGAAACTACCCCCTTGGAACTTTCCCGGCGTATCCCCCGCTTCCAGGGTCTCTAGATAGGCCTGTCGTTGCGATCGCACCGTTGCCAATAGCTGTCGCGCCAAGTCCTCCAAGGGATCACCCCCTTGATCCAACTGAGGGTTCGCCGCCTCAATTGTACTCACCAACCAGTCCAAGCCATAGGCTTCGCCAATTAACAGACCTTCATCAAAGAATAGGGCGATCGCCTCCGCCAACTTCGGTTGGTCCTCCTGGAGATGACTCTCTAGGGTCTGTAAACAGGCTTCTAAATCCACAGAAAGGGCCTGTTGAATGAGACGACGCTTACCGGGAGAGAGACGTTCAGAGGACGACGGTGAACGCTCCTCAGAGCCTGGGTCTTGCAGTTGCGCTTGAAACTGGTGTAGGGCCGTCAGTAAGGTCGAGTCTGGCTCCAAATCTATCCCTTGAGCTTGAGCTAACTCCAATAACTCCGTCAAGGTTTCTAGGCCCTCTTGCAACAGATGTAAGGCGATCTCCTGTTGCTCCCCCTGAATTTTGCCATCATTCCAGGCTTCAAGGAGGTCTTCAAGGGGATGAGCTAAACGACTCAATCCTGGCATTTGGGCGACTCCTGCCCCACCCTTAACGGAATGGGCCGCCCGCATCAGGGCCTGGTAGTCAGGGGACTGGCCCACCGTCAACTGTTGCAGTCCCTGTTGTAACACCTGCAAATAAACCGGAGCATCCTCTTCCAGAAAACACTGTCGGGCCTCCTCGGCGATCGCCGCCAACATTGACGGATCAAGACTATAATTCATAGGAATTTTGCTGAGCAGCTACGTGAGAGATTAAAGTCGGAACTGAGCCACGGAATCCTTCAGGGTGGCCGCCGCTTGGCGCAGTTCTTCCAAGGATTCCGTGACCGTTTGGGCCGTCGCGGACGTGTTTTCTGTCATGGACGAGACCTGTTCCACCATTTGATTGACCTGTTTCGAGGCGGAGCGTTGCGTCGTGGTATTTTGCGAGATGGCTTGCACATATTGGTCAATGGTCTGACTGAGATCCGCCAATCCCTTCAGGGTTTGTTTAGTTTGGGCCACCCGTTCCGTCCCTTCTGCCACCTCTGACTTACCCACTTCCATAGCCTGTTGCACCTCAACGGTATCCTGCTGAATAATCTCGACAATCTGCTCAATACTGCGGGTGGCTTCCGTGGCCCGTCCTGCCAGGCGACGCACTTCTTCTGCCACCACCCGGAAGCCCTGACCATATTCTCCCGGCACCCGAGAGGCTTCAATACTGGCATTGTAAGCCAAGAGGTTGGTTCGTTCTGAAATTCCTGAAATAATCGTCAGAATTTGTAAAATTTGCTTGAAGGAGTCCGTGAGGCGATCGACTTTGCTAGCGGTTTCGGCCACAGCGGCGCTAATTTTCTTAATACTCAACACCGTCAAGTCCATCACCTCTTCCCCATCGCGAGCTGTCTTCGCCCCCTGCTGCGCGATCGCCGCGGCCTGTTGGGCGGACTGGTCTACCACCCGAATAGACTCAACAATCTGGGCCACAGTCCCCAAGGTGCGGCTAATTTCCTGAGCTTGAACCGTCGCATCCCGAGATAACTGTTGCATCACTGGGGTATTATTCGAGGCTAGATCATTGACTTGATTGGCGATATGTTGCACCTGGGACACTAATTCCCGCAAGCGAATAATCGTGGTATTGAAAGCATCGGCAATAGAACCGACGGCCCCATCCGTCACCGCTGCATTAACGGTCAAATCACCCCGTTGCGCCCCTTCAATTTCCAACAAAAGATTCATCACCCCCCGTTGCAGCCGTTCTTTTTCCTGTCGTTGGTGTTCGGCTTCCTGGCGGCGCAGGGTCTCCTGTTGTTCCACTGAGGTCATGTTCACCTCAATGCTGGCAGCCATCTGATTCAATTCCTGGGACAAAATACCAATTTCATCCGTTCGCTCTGTACTTTGAAGCCGAACCCCTCGCTCACCCCGCCCCACTCGCTGGGCGAAGGCCGCTAGGTCTTCCAGGGATTTGGCAAAGGCTTTAGCCACCACGATCGCAATGCCACTGACAATCAAAGCTGCCCCCCCGCCAACGGCTAACCCCAGCAGTTGTTGGGCACGTACGAGTTGTTCGAGTTCTGTTTGGGGTCGGGCCACGGAGACCATACCAATCGGCGTTACCTCAGGATTGGTGCGACGGGTATGGTCATAGAGGGGACGATAGACCGTCAGATAGTTCTTGTTATCGATGTTTTCCACCAAGGAGATATTGTCCTGTCCCTCCTGCAAGACCTGCCGCACCACCGGGGCGGGGGCCAGGGTTCCGATGGCCCGGGTTCCGTCACCCGCGTCGATATTCGTATTCACTCGCCAATCGTAGGCATAGACGGAGAGAGCCTCAGCCCCAAATAGCTGCTGAAACTCATCGAGGAGGGCATGATGCCGGTTATGAAGCACGCCGACGATGGTAGTCCCCACAATTTCCCCGTCCAGGCGCACGGGGAAGACGACAACGGTGGTCAGTCCGGCTTGAAAGTCATCGAGGGCAAAGTCCCGTTGAGCGAGGGGCAGGGGGGGCGGTTGGGTGGTACGGGCTAGGGATTCTCTCAAGGGAATTTTGGCTTGGGGTTCGAGTCCTAAGCGGCTGATAATCCCGGACGGAAGAATTTCAATGCCCCGTTGTGGCTGACCGGTTTCCAGGGCTGCTCGCACAATATCGAGGTCTCCCAGAGCGATGCCCGGTTGGGTTTCGATACGCTGAAACTCGGCGGAGGAAATCTCGCGGTCTGGTTCCGGTACGGGGGGATAGGGGGATTCGTAGAGGGCGGAGGTGTGGATTTTGATCCCTTGGGCGACTGTAGTTCCCTCCGCGTCCGTGAGAATGCGAAAACTCTTGGTGGTATCAGCCCGGTTGCGATCGCCTGCTGCCAGGGCTTCTGTGGCTAGGGCATCGAGATAGCGCCGTTCCTGTTCAATTTGCTGAGGGTTACTGAGATTAATATCTCGAACCGCCACCAGGTAGGAGAGGTTTTCGGCTTCGGTGAAACTATCATCCTCAGTCCACATCACATAGTCAGTTCCCCAACTGGCAACATCGGAGTTGAGTTGAGCGAGGAAGTCTTCCTGAACCCGCTCTTGGGTCCGAGCAACGAGGAAGAGGGTGGTGATGGCCACAGGAATCACCGAACCGCTCACGAGGAGAATGGTGAGTTTGTGGGTAAAGCTGAGATCCTGCCAGCACCGACTTAACCAGTCTGTCGCCGTTTGGGGAAGGGATAACAAGCCAGCGGCAGACCCGGCGGTTCCGGTGGAGGCGGCGCTCCCCGCCCTAGACTCTGAGTCCTGGGGGCCAAGATGAGTTAGGGCTTTGCGGGCGCTAATGCCGTAAAAGCCATCTGGGTCTTGTTGGATCAGACCTTCATAGAGGAATCTTGCCTCGGCCAAGTTCCCAGATTGCTCGCAGCGATTGGCTTCGAGCAGTTGTTCTAGGAGGGGGTCTCCCTCAGGGCCGTGAGGATGGGAGGGATGTGCCGTAGCTGGGGAACTATCGGACAGAGATCGGACGGGGCGATCGGGGGTTGGGCCCCCTTGGCGATCGCGGTTCCCGTACACTTCATGATCGGACATGTTGCAGGGCGAGGTAAGAAGAACAGGGCGGCCCCTCAAGGGGGAACGAACAGGCTATTGGATATGCTGATACACCGTATCGAGGAGTTCTTTGGGAGCATAGGGTTTAATCAAATAGGCTTGCGCTCCCTGTCTCAGAGCCCAGAAGCGGTCAAACTCTTCGCTTTTGGAACTACAAAATATCACGGGGGTATCTTTTAGTTCAGGGTTTTCGCGGATTGTTCGACACAATTCTAAACCGCTTTTTCCGGGCATGACAATATCTAAAATGAAAAGATGAGGCGGGGTCACGGATTTGAGTTTTTCCCAAGCTTCATCCACGGCGCTGGCGAGGGTCACTTGAAAGCCAGATTGTTCTAGTAGGGCCCGCATCATTTTTTGTTCAGCGTGACCGTCTTCGACAACAAATATATGTTTCATGGCGTTTAGAAAATAGCTCGAACAGGATATTAGGATTAGGGTATCAGCCCGAGGGCGCTCTAGGAGAGGGGGACAGCGCCCTTGGACTGTCATCGGTTCAGAGTCTAGGAGGACTCAATTTGAAATTTTGCCACGGCGGACTTGAGAATCTCAATATCTTCAAGTAGTTGCTGGAGATCTCCCTCAACCTGGCCCGCTTCCTCAACGGTGCTTAGGGATTCACGATAGAGGCTATCCATGACCGAGATAATGGCTCCTTCCTGATGGATCTCAGAGGGTTGGCGGTTGCTCCCTGGATCGAGGGTGGTATCTATGGTGTGGGAGAGCGCTAGCACCTGTTGAAGACGGGTTTGGGTTTGTTGAACGCAGCGGGTACTTTTGACAACCGTGCTGGTTCCAGCTTCCAAGACATCTAGGACTTCGGCAGTTTCCTGCTGAATGCCATTGATGAGCTGTTCAATGTCGGCGGTCGATTCACCAATTTGTACGGCTAGACCTCGGACATCGTCGGCGACTTGACGAAATCCGGCACCTCGCTCTCCCGCCCGGGCTGCCTCAATGGCGGCGTTAAAGGCTAAGAGATTGGCACGTTCAGAAATCCCAAAGACGACGGTTAAGATTTGTGAGACTTCCTGGGCAGACTCGGCCAGACGTTTGGCTTTTTTGGAACTGTTGGCGACGGTGCTGCGGAGGGCATCAATACTGGTGACGGCCTCAGAGCCTTCTTGAGCACCCTCGGCGACGGTTTGGCTAATGTCTTGGGCTAAGAGCCTAATCTCCTCCTGATTTTGGCTCAGTTGACGAAGGTTGGCACTGAGGGCTCGGATGTCTTGCTGGGCCTGTTCAAGATCTTGGCATTCTTGTTTCACCTGTGCCAGAAGGGTTTGGATGCCTAGATGACTGGTTTGGCCTTGGTTTTGGAGTCGATCGCTGACTTGGCTAATTTGGCTGATGCTACGACGCAGGGTCCCTAGGGTCGCATTGTAGGCATCGGCGATCGCCCCCATAGCACCGTCGCTGAGGGGCGCTTGGCTGGTCAGGTTGCCGCGCCGGGTGGTTTCGAGCCGTTCCAGGAGATCCATGGCTTGTTGTTGCAGCCGTTGTTTGTGTTGTTGCTGTTGGTAATGGTCGCGATCGCGCTGTCGTTCTAGTTGTTTGACCCGTTCCCCTTGATAGGTCAGGCGGTCAATCATCTCCCGAATTTGTTCAACAATGACACCAATCTCATTATCGCCGGGGGTCAGGTCTAGGCGAGCCAGGGGATTATCTTGGTTGACGGCGGTACTATAGTCGGCGATGGCCCCGAGTTGTTGTCCCCAACGATGGACATAAGGCAGAATCAGACCCAGGGTAATGAAGGCACTCCCCCCCCCAAGTAGCCAAATCAGTAAGCTCCGATGACCCGAGGGCAATGGAGAAGGCTCTAACTGCTCTTCGAGCTGACGATCTAAGGGGAGATCCTCCAGGGACGAATTGAAAGGGTCTCCTAGGGGATCCTGGGCATCTCGGGAGAGCCAGAGACTGGCTAATCCGGCGCTGGCTAAGGGGATGATAGCAGCGGCGATCGCCATCAATTGCAGTTTTGCCCCCAGGGAGAGTCCCCGCCGCTTAGAGCGACTGGGGGAGGCCATGGAGAGAGAATGACTGACAACCGGTGCCACTGTTGGCGGCGATGACAGAGGGTTATTTTCGCCAAACCGAGTATCGGCGGGTTCATCTCCATGAGGGCTATCTCCGAGAGCTTTACGCGCACTTTGCCCCCATACTCCATCAGGATCTTGATCAATAATTTGCCGGTACAGCTCCCGTGCCTGCTCCACATCCCCATTTTGCTCAAATTTATTGGCCTTCAATAACAAATCGAGCAAGTCCAGGGAATGGGTAGAACTGACGGTATCGGGATCCATATTGGGTCTGAGGTCAGAGTCGGGTTGAGCCATAATTATGACCGATGTAGGGACGAAACGTTTTGCGCTCCTACAGGGGCGGTGGTTGAGCGAGGTCGGGATAAAGGCTGTTCTTGTAGAGCATCTAATAAGGCTTGGGGATCTAAGACGGCTACGCCTTCATGACCGTCATAAACCACTTGGGATAAGAGCGGTTGGAGTCTGGGTTTAAGTCGTTGCCTTACTTGACGCGATCGCGAGGCGGTAAAGACCCGTTCTAAATCGGCGACTACACAGGCTATGGTTTGCCGTTGTCGGTTTGCTCCCCGTCCAGGAGGTCCGTCATGCCCCATTAAGGACTCATCCTCATCCCCGGGTAACGTTAGAGACGCTTTAGGAGCCAGTTCACGGGTTAACAACAAGGCCTTGACGGCCTGACCGGGTAAATTCAGCCCCGGCGACGAGTGGCCAGAGGGCAAGTCTAAAAATTGACGGGTATCCAACACCCATGTTAAAACTCCCTGACGATTGATGACCCCTAATAAACTGGGCATAACTCCTGGAATGGGGCAAATCAATTGTCGATCAAGTTGTAACGCCGCATCGACAGCATCTAAGGGCAAGGCCACCCGCACCTCTCCTGAGACCCGAACTTTAAAGTAATCGCGTTCCATGCTATCCCCTTAGACATCCACGGAATTGTTCTGTAACACTTTGCCAATCGACTCTACTAAATGTTCTGGATGAAACGGCTTTGTTAGATAAAAGTTAACCCCCAAGGTTTTGGCCCGAATGCGATCGAGAATACCATCCCGTCCCGTGAGCATGATAATGGGGATCTCCCGTAGTTGCCGAGATTGCCGCAGCATACTACAAAGTTCATAGCCGTCAATATCCGGCATATTCACATCCATTAAAATCGCCGCCGGCTTTTGTCGAACCAGGGCCGTTAAAGCTTGAGCGGGTTCCGTAATTCCTAAGACCTCATATCCGGATAGCAAGAGAATTCCCCGCACTTGTTTTTGAATGGTCTTACTGTCATCGATACAGGCAATCAGGGGTCGCACCTCTGACGGGCTGGGGGGCGGAGGGTTGTCTGCTTCCGTTGGGGGGGTGGAACTGACGGCTGGAGGAGGTTCCAGTTGGGTGACGAGAATCCCCTCATTCAGAAAGGGCTGCATCCAGGCTACCAGGGTAGGGACGGATACTTTAAGTAAGTTAGAAATCTCATAGAGAGAAAGCTGCTTGCGAAAAATGCTGGCGGTGGCTTGAATGAGCTGATCTGGCTCATGGGCCGAGCGCACCGGAACGGGGTTGCGATGACATCCGGCCCGAAAACGTACCTGTTGCTGATCGGGAAGATAGAGACAGACAAAGGGGGATGGCAACTGTTTACGCCATTGTTGCCATTGCAGGGCCATTTGCCAGAGGGGAGCGGGAATTTCTGACAAGGGGGTTTCCATTAACACCGGATCAATTTTTGAGCCTTTGGAAAACTCAATCTCTGTTTCGGGCAAGGCCAAAACATGAACCAACGCCTCCAGACTCAAGCGCATCAGCAACTGACGCAATTTAGACATGGGTAAGCCCTGGCCATGCCACCAACGACAGAGTTGAGGATATTCATTCTCACTGTCACTGAATTCGAGTTTGGCCAAGTTCGGTTGGATGGTACGGATTAAGCATTGTAGGCGTTCCGTTTTGCCCGTAATGCTCGTGGCGTAGGTGAGTTGACCGGCTCGGAGAAAGACTTGCCAACTGACCTGTGGATCCTGGGGATCGCCAACGGTGAGACACCCAGAGACTTGCTTACTGACAAGGTGCTTGATGGCTTTACGGGGATGGGTCACCGTGCGGGTGACACGTAACCCGGTATTACCAGTCTGAGGGGGAGAATTACCAGTCATGGTTGCTGTGAACAGTTGACAGTTGAGGGATGCTAGGGGCAGATGGGCGTTTCGGGGGGGTGGGAGGAGCTGGCCTTAAAACTCGATGCTCATCGGCGCTCGGGGAAAGGGGATCACATCACGAATGTTACTCATACCGGTAATAAATTGCACCAAACGCTCAAACCCTAGTCCAAATCCGGCATGAGGAACGGTTCCATAGCGTCGTAAATCTAGATACCACCAGTAGTCTTGTTCATTTAAGCCGCTAGCTTGGAGACGTTGCTGAAGCAGATCTAGCCGTTCTTCGCGCTGAGAACCGCCGATAATTTCGCCAATTTGGGGGACGAGGACATCCATGGCGGCAACGGTTCGCCCATCGTCATTAGCACGCATATAAAAAGCTTTGATGCCGATGGGGTAGTCATAGAGAATCACGGGTTTGCCGATGAGCTGCTCTGTGAGGTAACGTTCATGTTCTGATTGTAAGTCTAGTCCCCATTCAACGGGAAATTCAAAGGATTGATTGGAGCGTTCGAGTTGGGCGATCGCCTCGCTGTAGGTGAGTCGTTCAAAGTCTTGGTTGACAATGGCTTCAGCGCGGCTGAGGACGGTTTTATCGATGCGTTGATTGAAAAAGTCGAGGTCTTCGGGACAGGTGTTCAGAACGGCCTGGACGATAGATTTCAGGAAATCTTGGGCCAGGTCCATGTCTCCTTGAAGGTCACAGAAGGCCATTTCCGGTTCAATCATCCAAAATTCTGCCAGGTGGCGCGAGGTATTGGAGTTTTCAGCCCGGAAGGTGGGGCCGAAGGTGTAGACGTTGCTAAAGGCCATGGCCATGACTTCGGCTTCGAGTTGGCCGCTAACGGTGAGATAGGCGGGTTTGCCAAAAAAGTCGTGTTGGTAGTCGACGCTTTGGCGTTCAGTTTTGGGAATGTTGGCTAAATCGAGTTGGGTGACGTTAAACAGTTCACCGGCTCCTTCACAGTCGCTACTGGTGAGGATGGGAGTATGAATCCAGAGGAAGCCTCGTTCTTGGAAGAATTGATGGATAGCGTTGGCGGCACTGTTGCGAACTCGGAAGACGGCGCTGAGGGTATTGGTGCGCGATCGCAGGTGAGCGATGGTTCGTAAAAATTCAAAGGAATGGCGTTTTTTCTGAAGGGGATAGGTCTCACTGTCAACGCCGCCGTAGAGATGAATCTGTTGGGCTTGTAATTCTAGGCGTTGCCCTTTAGCGGGAGAGTCGACTAGGGTTCCTTGAACTTCAATGGAGGCCCCGGTGTTGAGCTGTTTGAGCAGATCGGGGCTGGCAACCTGGGGATTGATGACAATTTGTAAATTAGCCAGGGCAGAGCCATCGTTGAGTTCAATAAAGCTAAAGTTCTTGAGATCCCGTTTGGTGCGAATCCAACCCCGAACGATCGCCGTCTCATGGGGGTGACCGTGGCGTAAAATATCCAGAATTTTGCGGTGTTCCATAGCTTAAGCGGTGGCGGAGTCTGTCAACTGGCACATGATTTTAATATCCAGCCTACAACAACGCCTAAGCCAAGGAAGCGTACAGCCTGCCAGAAGGGTTCTCGTAACTCTCGCCAGGAGAAGAGTTGACTCTCTAAACGCAGTTCTAAATCTTGCAGTTGTTCCTGAATTTGCTGTAATTGTTGTTGGAGGGTCTGTTGCTGCTGCCGATCGCCTTTGACTTGTGCATAACGGCGTTTAAATTGGGCTAGGGCTGTTTCTAGCTCCTGTAGGTCTTGCTCAAGTTCTCCTTCGGGGACTTCGGGGTCACGGTTGGGCGGGGATGGTTCGGGGGGGCGATCGCGATGGGAGGGCATGAAGATATGGGCAACGTCAGAATTTGTAAATCCACGCTATCAAAAATTGACCGGTTTCTGGGGCGATTCACTGCCGGTGGCAGTTGCCAACCGGATTTGACGTGTCAAAATGGGAGATGACGACCCGTTGCGTTTCCTAAATACTGCCATGACTGTATCTTCATCCTCGACTCCCCGTCAGACCGCTAGCCCAACCCTAGAGGAGTTAGAGACCTTACAACTGGCTCAGGCGTTAGCTGAACGCCTGGCGATTCCTGAACGGGATTGGCATCGTCTGAAGTCCAACCGTTCTGTTCGTGCCCAGGAACAACTGGCAGCCGCCTTAGTCTTTTTACTGAACAATCACCCTGAAGAGGCCCTGCCGCGTCTTGAGTATGCCGTGGGCTGGCTGAATCGCTCCATTTCGGCTCCGCCTTGTCCGCAACATGGCGATCGCCCTTAGGAGTTACCCAGGGTCATCAGCACGACGGCGCAGTTTGGGAATACATTTGCCTAGGTGTAGTTCTCGTTGGTGGGGATACCATTCGACCCGGTCAAAAATTTGCCGGAGGATGTAAAAGCCCCGTCCACCTTCTGAGCTATCCTCCGGCAAGTCGTGATTGATGCGTTCACAACAACATTGTCCACAGGGTTCAGATCCCTGGTCGCAGATTGTCCACCAGTACAGGTCTTTGCTGGCCCGGAAACGGACCGCGATCGTCTTCTGGGTATCGAGTTGATTGCCGTGAGTGGCGGCATTGACGAGAGCTTCTTGGAGACCCAACCGAATTTCAGGTTCTAAGTCGGGAGGAATTTCACTGAGAAGAAGGTCAAGAATCGGACACAGATAAAGCGTCGAAGCAAAACTGATTGTCCCTTGACCACGCCCACTCGTTGGTGGCAGGGGAAGAGCCATTACTGAAAAAACCATGGATCTCTCAGCTTAATAGAGGTTTGCAAGGTCTAACTGATAGGGTCATCGGGGTTACCGCATATATCTAACGCTAACGCTTTTATTCTAGCGAAATCTTCCCAGAAATCGTTAAAAAATGCAAGTCGACCCCTCTCCAACCCGTCAGAAGCACCCTGACTCAAGTTTGACTAATACCAGGATAACCACTGGGATTAGGAGGGCTTGGATTGAAAAAGACCTGGGGAACTCCCCGGGCAACTCTGGGGAAGCCCTTCGGGGAATACAGCCCTTAATTTGGGTAAAATGCGGAACTGCAAAGAGATTAAATTCGTTTTTGGAACTATCACCGTTTTCAGGGGAGTACGCTCAATATGTCATTAAATTATGACTTGATTGTCTGTGGGGGAGGCCCCTCGGGGGCGACCGCTGCTCTCAAGGCGGCCCAGGCTGGGTTACGGGTAGCACTGATTGAGAAGCAACGACTCCCCCGTCACAAGCCTTGTGGGGGGGGAATGCCCTTACGGGTGGGTCAGTGGCTGCCTGGAGGCATTCCTGAGGGGGTGGTGGAAACATCAGTTCGCCATCTGTATCACACTTGGAAGTTTCAAGAGGGCTATCTCGGGGCGGTCTCTCGCCACAGCTCCTCGGGAGAAGCCCAGGGGTCTTCTTTGGATTTATGGATGGTACAGCGACCTCAGTTTGATAATGCCCTGGTGCGGCAAGCGGCAGCAGTTGGGGTCACGGTTCATGATGGACTGGTGGTGCGATCGCTGCAAGTGGATGATCACGGGGTGACGGTGCAGGCGTCGGAGTTGGGAACGTCTCGCGAAACGACCTGGAAGGGGCGATCGCGTCATGTGATTGGTGCGGATGGGGCGAATGGGATAGTCGCGAAGGCCGTCAACCTGCGATCGCGGCGGCGTTTGGCGTTTGCCCTGGAAACGGAACTGCCCCATGATTGGAACGACTCCCGTCATCCCTATCTCCGCCCAGATATTGCCCATCTAGACTATGGTGCTGTCTCTCGGGGGTATGGTTGGATTTTTCCCAAAGGGGATAGCTTGAATATCGGTGCTGGGGTGTTTTATCCCTCTCGTGCCCAACAGGGAAACCTCCGCCGCCTCCGTCAGGACTTGGAACAGGTGATTCAGGAGTATTGTTCCCAATTCCACCTCAATCCCCAAGGCCATCGCCTTTACGCCCATCCTCTACCCCTCTGGCAGGGCCGGGAACCTCGACAAACCCCTAAGGGACACGTTTTATTGGTAGGAGATGCCGCTGGATTAGTGAATCCTTTTTTTGGGGATGGCATCCTGCATGGGATTAAAAGTGGGGTGATTGCGGCTGAGGCGATCGCCAGTGGCCAGGCCCATCACTACAGTCGGCATCTACATCAGGAGGTGGCCTTAAACTTTAATGGGGCACGACTCCTGGCTGGCTTTTTCTATCGCTTTCCTCACTGGTGTTTTACTCGTATCATTCACCGTCCTCAGGCGACAGAAGTAGCTGCTCGACTTCTGGCGGGAGATCTAACCTATGCCCAAGTGTCCGGGCCCTTGGCTGCCTACATTGGACGAATGATTATCAGAGGAGCATGACGGAGCGCTTGTAAATCCACCTAAGTGTATACACTCAGGTGGCTCCCATCTAGCAAATGCCGGACAGATTTTCCTGCTGTACGTTGGCCTTGCTAGCACAAAAGTGTCTTTTGGGGGTGCAGGGTACTACCCATTTAGGGACAGGAGCCTCTACAATTAAGACATCTGGGTTCTCTGAGACTAGACCCATTTTTACAGGGGTCACTGTGGTGCAGTCTTGGGGGGTCTTCTAAGCCCAAACCCACAGTCAAATTAGAGAGTCATGCTTTCAAGCGATTGCTGCTTCTTCGTAAGCCAAAAACAACTCACTATTAACCGCTATAACTAATGCAATTTAGCATCGTCATCACAACGTATAACCGGTTAGCCCTTCTTAAACGTGCGATCGAGACCAGTCTGGCGCAATCCTATCCCTGTGAAGTTGTGGTCGTTGATGACTGTTCCAGTGATGACACTCAAACCTATGTTCTGGAGTTACAGCAACAATTAGTTGCCCAGGGTGACTATCGCCTCATTTATCATCGCAATACTCAAAATTCTGGACATTCCGCCAGTATGAATTTAGGAGTCAAACGGGCCTCAGGACTCTGGATTAAACCTCTGGATGATGATGACTATCTCGATGTTAACTGTATTCAACACATGTGGTGTGCTATTAAGAAACATCCCGGTGCCGTTATTTGTTCCTGTCAGGCTGATCAGGTCAATCCCGACGGTCAGCCACTCCACCGAACTCCCCGGGCTGGTCCAGGAAAAGCCTTTGTCGTTCCTCAAGAAGATATTCATTATGGAATGCTATTAGAGATTGTTCCCTTTGGCACTCCAGTTCAGGTTGCTTTTAAGCGAATGGCCTTCTTAGAAATGGGGGGCTGGGATTCTTATTTTGATGGAAACTGCGATGATATTGACTCTTGGATTAAAATTTCTCAATTAGGCGACGCCATTTTTCTCAATCAATGCTTAGCTTATCGAACAATGTGGGAAGGAGCCTCAAATCAAAAACTTTCCTTACAAAAGCGATTAGAAACCAATATTTTGATGAAGAAAAAAATATACGATTGTGTATCTCCTCGGTATCAGTCTAATATTCCTAAACTCAATCATGTCATTGCCTATTTGCGTCTCCATTGGGCCGGGGTCGCTTTTAAGCAAAAAAAATTTAATGAAATTTTACCAATTCTTTCATTTTCTATATTTTGTTTACCAGCTTGGGAACTCTTAATTCGAGCTATTTTATTTCGTCAGAGCCCTTGGTTATCTCGTACGTCTTGGTTTAGTGAGCCTCCGTTTTCCTTTCCAGAAAAACAATCCTCTTCCAAGCTTAAGCTTTCCTCAAATTCTTCTATGCATCTTGAACTAAGTCGCTATGGTTTTCAGCTTCAACAAAGCTGGGTGCAATTCAAAAAACGTCAATGGAAACTAGGGTGGATTCTTGGTTTTGATGCCATTAAAAAAATTTTAAAAACCCCTATTTTTTATCATGTTTCCTCCCAGTGGAATATTCGTAAAGTCCCTCTTCATGAGCACGCAAATGCTAACGCCATGCTGCTGGAAGATATTTATGATATTCTGCAAAACAAATACCAGTCGAACATTCCCGATTTACAAGTTTTACAGCATTATCTTCATTTACGTTGGAGCTGGGCGGCCCTGCGACAAGGGAAACTCTGTACCAGCGTGCGGATTGCCTTCCCGGCCCTATTGAATCGTCAAGCTTGGCAGACTTGGCTAAAAATTGTACGCTTGCAACATCAACAGAAACGTCAAAACTCTGTACGACGAAAACGGATTGATAGTCTAAAGGATCCCCACTCGGACTCGTAGACGGTGACGATGGACCCCATTTCGGCGATCGCCCGGCCCCTGGACAGCAGGAGGCACTCGGCCCTGACTGTCTCCGGTCAATGTCACAATGAATACAGAGCTAACCCTGATACCCTCGTGTGATTATGTCGAACAATCGTAGCAGTCGCTTTTTAGGAGGACTACTCATCGGTACTGCCATCGGTGCCGTCAGCGGCGTCCTCTTAGCCCCCAAATCCGGGAAAGAGACGCGGCGGGTCTTGAACAAATCCCTACAGGCCATGCCTGAGTTAGCAGAGGACATCTCCTCAAATGTGCAATTACAAGCAGATCGCCTCTCGGAAAACAGCCTCCGGAACTGGGAGGCCACCCTGAAACGACTGCGGGAGGCGATCGCCGCCGGCGTGGTCGCTTCTCAACTCGAACAGGAACGCCTAAACTTGGTCAGTTCCCATGACCCCACCGCAAATTCTGTGACTGATCGTAGAACACAACCCCGTGAGTGACCCTATTTTTTGGTTAGGATTATCCGTTGGCCTCGTCGCGGCTAGTCTCGTGACGGTGTTGATTGCCTTGCTACCCGCTGTTAGCGAATTGCAACGAGCGGCCCGCAGTGTAGAAAAACTGGCAGATACGTTATCCCGAGACTTACCCCCCACCCTAGATGCACTGCGGTTAACGGGGTTGGAACTCGGAGAACTCTCTGAAGATGTCAGTTCCAGCGTTAAAAACGCCTCAGATGTGGTTGAACAAGTCAATCAAAGCGTCACCGGAGTGCGACAACGGGCTAATTGGCTGCGAGGAACCGGTCGCAGTTTGGGTACAGGTGTACGGACGGCCTGGACGGTTTGGCGCAATCCTTCTACACGATAAAAACTCAGAAGCTTGGTAGCCCCGTCTCTTTAGAGCGGGGCGGAAAAGCGACTCGGCGGCTTTAGCCGCCGTCAGGTATGGTGAGGGTCGTTGATGTCGGCCATGAATTGCACCGAGTTCTCAGTGTCTCCCTTCTCCCTAGTCCCCTTGTTCCCTATTCCTGCCCATGAAACCTCGCCAGCGTAAAAAACATAAACTGAAACAGCACCGTTCTCTTTGGTTTGAAAAACTCATGGCCCTGGTTGCCATCTTAGATGTTGGTCTAGTACTGTTCGACCTCAGTTATATCTCCTGGCGTGACCTTTATTTTCGCTACGGACCCCAGGCCTTGCATCAATGGTATGACCCCATTAAGGGTATTGAGCCTCATCGAGATACTGTTCTGTATCTTGATACGGTCGATGAGCTGATGGAACAGGTTGCCGCTACCGGGATTCAATCCGATGAGGTGGTGCCCCTGTTGGACGAACTGGGCGATCGCAGTGACATGATGGTGGACCAGAACCCCTTTCAACTAGCGGACAAAACTGGGGATCTCGAACGAATCAAAAATCGAATGCGCGATCGCCTCAATAATGAATCCGCTAAGGACTCATTTCGGCAATTTTGGAGTCAAGAGCATCTCACGCCAGCCTCCTGGCGGCGAGAAATGGACTTTTTTGAATCCCAAATTCGTCCCTACATCGAGGCGAACTATTTTCGCTCCATTAGCATTCGGGGCACGTTTACCGATCGCTTTTGGATGATTGATGCTTGGTTTATCTTGATTTTCAGCTTAGAGTTCTTAGCCCGAACTTGGACAATTTCTCGTCGGATTAATATTCCTTGGCGGGAGGCCTGGCTACTACGCTGGTATGATGTGTTTTTCCTGATTCCTTTTTCCGGTTTAGGGTTTCCTGTGTTAGCCCTATCTCGCTTCATTCCTCTGAGTTTTCGCTTAGATCAGTCCAATCTCATCGACCTCAAGCCACTGCGCCGTAAAATTAATCAAGGATTAGTCGCGGCCTTAGCCGGTGAAATCACGGAGACCGTTGTTGTGCGGGTCATTGACCGCCTTCAGGATGCCATTGAAAATGATGGTGTGGTCAATCTAATCAAGGGTTCAGGACGAGAGTATATTGTCCTCAATAATCGCAATGAGATGGAAGTTCTCTCCCAACAGCTGGTACGGATGAGTTTGTATGAGGTATTTCCAGAAATCAAACCCGACTTGGATGCCCTATTGCTTCATAGTATGACCAATAGTATGAAGGAGATTCCCCTATATCAAAATTTGAAAAATTTACCGGGAATGCAAGACCAACCCGAAGAATTAGCGCGGGAGATCATTGGCCGTAGTACAGATGGACTTCATGATATCCTCAAGGGAATGGTTGAAGACCCCGTCGGGGCAGAACTGTTTAACCACATGGTGCAAAACTTTACCAAGGTGATGCAGAAGGAGATTGGCAAACCCGATAATGCTACGGAAATTCAAACATTACTCTCAGATTTCTTAGAAGAGATGAAGATCAACTACTTCCGCCGGGAAGAGATCGAGGATGTGGAAGACTTCGAGTCAATTATTGAGGAAACCCGTCAGTTGCGAGAAGCGGCTCAGAAAAAGTAGAGTGCGGACTGGCGGCATTGAGTTGACATTCTATACAGGTGAGTTCCGTTGGAGACAGCCAACCCCGTAGAAAGTAGTAGATGGTCAGTAAGTATTCATCCGTCAGTTGAGTTGCGAGGGCCAGACCCTGGTAACTGGGGATGATGCTCTCTAGGGTAAAGACGGGATCTCGCATTTGATCCGGGTCAATAAAGGCCACATAGTCTGTAGGACGGGGAATCACGGCAATGCCCGCCTGGACAAAGGAACTGGCGCTGCGATACATGGATAAGGCACGACTCACCAAGAGAACGGGGGGGGCGATGTTATTCTCTGCCAACACCTGTCGCACACCGAGGACACTCCGGCGTAGATTGGGGGATGTTCGGTCAACCAAAATACTGGTTCTGGGAACCCCGAGACGGCTGAGGAGTTCGACCGCAAGGTCTGCTTCGTTGGTGGAACGGGCGGGATTGTCCGTCTGAGTGTCTGGCGTGGGAAACTCAAGTCGCTCACCCCCACTGACGATGATACGAGTGATACTCCCTTGCTGGTAGAGTTGATTGGCATAGAGGAGCAGGTTGCCGCGATCGCCCAGTTGCAGCTGCGATCGCCCCTCCACTTGGGGTTCCACAGTATTGTGAGCCAGTAAAACTAGGGTTTCTGAGGTTTGCTCCTGGGTGATGCGAGCTAAACGAGAAATTTGGGGTTCAATGGAGTTGTGGTACATCCATTGCCAGAGAAAGGGCGTGCTAAACAGCCAGAGCAGAACAAAGGCACTGCGAAGCTCATTCTGAGCTGAGCGGCTGATGACCCCAGCCTTCCAGCCTCGTAGGCCCTGGGCCAGCAGCAGCCAGACAATCCCCAGGGGTCTAAAGGGTAACGAGAGGATGGCCCAGGCCGTTGTGGCGGTGCGGTCAGTGGGGTCGACAAACAGCAGAACCACGAATACCGCTAACAACAACCCTCCCAGAAATGTGAAGTAGGCCTTGGGAACAATCCTGAAAAAAAGATAGAAGAAGATAACGAGAACGAGTAACCAGAGGAGGACTCGTGTCAGGACTAAAAACATGGTGTTCCCTGTGTCTCACGGAAATCCTTGCGGCGATATCCCCCAGCCTAGCTGAGTCTGCCACCGGTCAAATGTGAATTTAGGTTTCGGGTTTTGACTAATTGTTGCAATCTTCAGGTTTTCTTTAGAAATGCCGATAAGATGTGTAACTGGGAGCTTTCGGGTTCTGAGAGTGTGAGAAATATCGCCATGAATGTCAGTCATCTTTTGAGACGATATGAAGCGGGAACAACCCAATTTAAAGGGGTTGACCTCCCCAGAGCCGACCTAACCCGTGTCACCCTGATTGGGGTAGATCTAAGCCAGGCTAATCTGATTGGTGCCAATTTGCAACGGGCATTTTTGACTAAATCAACCCTAAACGGGGCCCGGCTAAACTGGGCCAGCCTTAACTATAGCAAACTCAGTGACTGTCAGGCGATCTCCGCCGATTGCACTAAAGCCGACCTCGCGGGGATTTTCGCTGTTAACGCTAACTTTTCTCAGGCACAACTGAGCGGGGCCAGCCTGCGAGGGGCAAATTTACGAGGAGCCGACCTGCGGGGGGCGAATTTGCGAGGAGCCGACCTGCGGGGGGCGAATTTGCGAGGAGCCGACTTGCGAGGGGCAGATTTGAGCTGGGCCAATCTGGGGGGAGCGCGCTTGATTGATAGTCAACTCGAACAAACTCAACTCGCCCATGCCAACTTGCAAGGGGCCTATGTCAACGGGAATGACTGGCATCTCGACATGACTCAGCGACAGCCTGAAAGCAACCTCACACCAGCCCGTTGGGTCGGTCAGACTCAAGGATGGGGAAACCGCAAGGCGAACTCGGTCCCCAGCAGTCTTATGCTATTATCATCCTGAGCAGGTCGGGCTACTCATCTAGACAGCCTGCTTGAGAAGATCAACCAGCTAAACGAATTCTGGCTTGTAGCCATGGGTGGCTGTGCTGCTCAAATGCCTGACGGCTATCACACCTCTGAGGGAGTTGATGGAGACTCTACTTGAGAGGGGCCTGTGATGGTTCAGGACGGTCAACTTGTCCAGCCGATCTGGTGAAGTGGGTATGCGCCCACTTTTTTTGTTGCTATTTGGCTTATGACCCATCCGCTGATTCCTCAAATCTTAGACCTAGCTACCCCAGTCGCCCAAGACTTGGGGTTAGACGTCGTCGCTGCGGTCTTCCAAACCAACCAGCGCCCTCCTGTGTTGCGAATTGATATTCGTAACCCCCAGGATGAGACGAGCCTTAATGATTGTGAAGCCATGAGTCGCGCCCTAGAAGCCGTGCTCGATGCCAGTGACTCGATCCCCGAGGCTTATGTCTTAGAAGTCTCCAGTCCTGGACTATCGGACATTTTAAATAGCGATCGCGACTTCATCTCCTTTAAAGGCTTTTCCGTCAGCATCACGACGGAGGAACCGTATAAAGGGCAAACCCACTGGAGCGGTCATCTCATCGAGCGCAACGAGGAGAGTATTCGTCTCAGTTGTAAAGGAAAGGCGATCGCCATTCCCCGTTCCTTAGTGGTTAACGTGCAACTCAACTAACTCCGAGCCGAAGCCTACCCCCCATCAGACCGTTGGTCCGCAGATCGATCCGGCCAACCCCGAGGGAACTGTCCCTCAGATCCCAATTGTCCACGACTCAGTCGAACGTTTATCAGGAGAGTGAACCAGAATGTCTATGGTCAGCCTGCCCGGATTGGCAGAAATGATCGATAACATTAGCCAAGAACGGAACTTACCCAAACCCGCTGTTCAAGCGGCACTCCGGGAAGCCCTCCTTAAAGGCTATGAGCGTTATCGCCGCACCCAACGTCTGGCGAAAGCAGGTGGAAATGATGCCGATGGCGCTCAGTTTGATGATGACTACTTTGAGAACTTTGAAGTGGAACTCGACGTGGAAGAAGAAGGCTTCCGCGTCTTGGCCACCAAAGCCATCGTTGAGAAGGTCAGCATTAGCGATCGCGAAATTTCCCTAAATGAAGTCTTAGAAGTTGCCGCTGAAGCGCAACTCGGCGACACCGTTGTTCTCGATGTCACCCCAGAACGGGATGACTTCGGACGCATGGCCGCCATCCAAACCAAGCAGGTTCTGGCCCAGAAACTACGAGACCAACAGCGGAAACTCATTCAAGAGGAATTCCTAGACTTGGAAGGGGAAATCCTGCAAGCCCGAGTCTTACGCTTCGAGCGTCATTCTGTCATCGTCGCCGTCAGCAGTGGCTTTGGCCATCAGGAAGTTGACGCCGAACTGCCCAAACGGGAACAACTCCCCAACGATAACTACCGAGCCAACGCCACCTTTAAAGTGCTGCTGAAGCGAGTCTGCGATGGCCCCCATCGGGGTCCTCAGTTGCAAGTGTCTCGCGCCGACGCCGGCTTAGTGGTCTATCTCTTTGAAAACGAAGTCCCCGAAATCGAAGACGAAATCGTCCGCATCGTCGCCGTGGCCCGAGAAGCCAATCCCCCCGGACGTTACGTGGGCCCCCGGACAAAAATTGCTGTGGACACCCTAGAACGGGATGTTGACCCGGTGGGAGCCTGTATTGGCGCTCGGGGATCGCGGATTCAGGTGGTGGTCAATGAACTCCGTGGTGAAAAAATTGACGTGATTCGCTGGTCTCCTGACCCAGCCACCTATATCGCCAATGCTCTCTCTCCGGCCCGAGTGGATGAAGTGCGTCTGGTGGATGCTGAAGCACGACAGGCTCATGTCCTTGTCCCCGATAACCAACTGAGTTTAGCCATTGGCAAAGAAGGGCAGAATGTTCGTCTGGCCGCCCGTTTAACCGGTTGGAAGATTGATATCAAGGATACCGCTAAATACTTAGCCGATTTAGAGCAGCAACAACTGGCCCCGAGGGAGACGACAGAAGAGGCAACCCCGAGTCCTGACCCAGAGGCCTCTGAGGCTCATGAGGAGACCCTGGAGACTCCAGAGACCGCCCCGGTTGCCCCTGAACCAGACCCGGCTACAGAGACGATTCCATCGCCATCTTCAGCCGAAGAGGCACTAGACTCAGAGCCAGAGCCAGAGCCAGATGGAGCTATGCCTCTGGAGACTGAGTTAGGGGCAGAAGCCGCGCTCTCTCAAGGGGAGGGGGCGATCGCCTCAGAATCTCCTGAAAAATTTAAGACTAGCGACGGATGAAACCTAACCTTCGACGGTGTATCAGTTGTGGCAAGGTGGCCCCCAAGGCCGCCTTCTGGCGCATCGTCCGAGTCCATCCATCCCATCAGCTACAATTGGATCAAGGGATGGGACGGTCGGCCTACATCTGTCCCCAAGCCGACTGTCTAAAGACCGCCCAAAAAAAGAACCGACTCGGACGCACCCTTAGAGCACCCGTACCGCCATCGGTCTATGACAGCTTGTGGCAGCGTCTTGCTCAAAACGACCACCGAACGGTTAACACCTAGCGCTGCTACTGATACGACGAATCCACCATTCGCCAGGGACAATGCGCAAATGATATAGACACATCACGAGGATAGATTGGATGAACAACGGCAAAGTGAGACTGTATGACTTATCTCGGGAACTTAACGTTGACAACAAGCAGGTTCTAGCATTTTGCGATCAACTTGACATTGCTTACAAGAGCCACAGCAGTACAATTACAGAAGCTGATGCCGCCCGCATCCGCCAAGAAGCGGAAAATGCGCCGGCCGTTTCTGAACCCGCCCGTCCATCCGGGTCTGGCCCCAATACCCATCGAACGAAACAACAAATCTTGAAGATCGAACATCGATCGCTTAACGCGAAACCTGCTGTTCAAGGAAGTGACCCCCAATCGAATGGGGATAACCGTGCGACCTCTGATATCACTTCCTCCAACCTGGACTCACCCGAATTGGTTGACAAGCCCGTGCGACCTAAATCTCCTTCTCCCGCCAAACCCAAGCCTCCTACTACTGCCCCTCCAGTAGAGGCAACTAGCCCTCAAAAACCCACGCCTCCACAAGCCCCCAGTCGTGATGAGACCGACGCGACACCGGAGGTCTTGGTCAGTCAGCCGCAAGCTACAGAAACCGATGCTACGGCTGAACCCGAGAAGAAACCCGAAGATGTGCCTCAACTGATTGGCCCACCGCCCCGACCTCAGCCTCGGACTAAGAAACACAAAGGGCGCGATAAACCCACCGTTGAACGGCCAACCATTGCTAAAGATAAACCCACTGTCGCCCCTCGTCCCTCAGCTCCAACTAAGGACAAGGAGGCCGATAGTCCTCGTCCCGCCAGTAGCAGTCCTCAGAAGCCGAGCCGTCCAGCGGCCCGCGATCGGCAGACTGAGGAACCCGTCCCTGCGGGGCCTCCTTCCCGGCCGGAGCCGAAGCGCCCCGTGCCAAAACTGAAACGGCCCCCTGAGTTGGTACGCCTCAATGCTAAAACCGAGGAGGTTCAACCCGAGGCCCCCGACGAGAATGAGCCCCTAGCCGTTGAACCGGAAGACGATACCGATGATACGGAACAACTAACCCTCAAACGGCCCAAGTTACCGCGTAAAGCGAAAACCAAGAAACGCCGCACCACGGAAGATGATCCTGTGGAAAGCTTGGAAGTGGCCAATAAGGCCAACAAGCCCAAACGTCGGGTTCGTCCCATTGATGATGATGATGAGGACTTTGAGGCGGATCTCAATAGCGATAACGCCAGCGCCATGGAGGTGAGTCTGTCTATTGCTCGGCCCCCCAAAGCCTCGAAATCGAAATCTGAGAGCCGTCCAGCGACTCAACAGCGCCGTAAACCGGCTCCCCAACAACGGGGGAGTGGTGATAGTGGTAGCGGTTCTGCGTCCTCAAGTCGTAACCGTCGCGATCGCCGCGAACGGGCTAACAAAGTTGAACGACCGGAACTCGTGGAAATCCGCGATAATCTCACGGTTCGGGAACTGGCCGATTTGCTCTGTGTCCCGGAAACGGAAATCGTCAAACGCCTATTCCTCCAAGGGATTGCCGTGAACGTCACCCAAACCTTGGACGTACCAACGGCAACCATGGTGGCTGAGGAACTCGAGATTCTCGTTGAAATTCCCGAGAAAGAAGAGCAAGCTCGCAAAGTCACCGACATGATCGATGCGGCAGACTTGGATAGTCTGCAACGTCGTCCGCCGGTGGTGACGATTATGGGTCACGTTGACCACGGGAAAACCACCCTTCTCGACTCCATCCGCAAAACCAAAGTGGCTCAGGGTGAGGCGGGAGGCATTACCCAGCACACCGGTGCCTATCATGTTGATGTAGAACATGAAGGGGTGATGCAACAAATCGTCTTCCTGGACACCCCCGGTCACGAAGCCTTTACAGCCATGCGGGCCCGAGGCGCTCGGGTCACAGACATCGCCATTTTGGTGGTGGCGGCCGATGATGGGGTGCAACCGCAAACCATTGAGGCGATTAGTCACGCCAAGGCAGCGGGAGTGCCGTTGGTGGTGGCTGTCAACAAAATGGATAAAGAACAGGCTAACCCCGATCGCGTCAAACAGGAACTGATGGAACATGGCTTAGTTCCTGAAGAATGGGGGGGCGACACGGTCATGGTTCCCGTCAGTGCTATCACCGGCAACAACCTTGACCAGTTACTGGAGATGATCATTCTCGTCTCGGAAGTGGAGGAACTCTCCGCCAATCCCGATCGCCCCGCCCGAGGCACGGTCATTGAGGCTCACTTGGACAAGGCTCGCGGGTCTGTGGCTACCCTGCTGGTGCAAAATGGAACCCTGCGAGTTGGCGATACCCTGGTGGTCGGCTCCGTCTTTGCGAAAGTGCGGGCCATGATTGACGATCGCGGCAACCGAGTTGATGAGGCGAAACCCTCCTTTGCGGTGGAAGTCTTAGGGATGAACGATGTCCCGGAAGCGGGAGACGAGTTTGAAGTCTTCACCAACGAGAAAGAAGCTCGCGCCGAGGCTGATCGCCGTAAGGATGAATCCCGTCAGTCTCGCCTGCAACAAACCATGGCCTCGCGCCGGGTTACCCTCAGCAGCCTCTCGGCCCGCGCCAGCGAAGGGGAACTCAAGGAACTCAACTTGGTCCTCAAAACTGATGTGCAGGGGTCCTTGGAGGCGATTCTTGGGTCTCTGGAACAGTTACCCCAGGATGAAGTCCAATTGCGGGTTCTCTATGCCGCACCCGGTGAAATCGCCGAGACGGACATTGACCTGGCTGCCGCCTCCGATGCGGTGATTCTCGGCTTCAACACTACCCTCGCCACTGGCGCTCGTCAAGCGGCTGAGCGGGAAGGGGTCGATGTCCGGGATTACAGCGTCATCTATAACCTCTTGGATGATATTCAAGGGGCCATGGAAGGTCTACTGGAACCGGAGATGGTGGAAGAAGAACTGGGACAAGCCCAAGTTCGTGCCATCTTCCCCTCGGGACGAGGCCAAGTGGCCGGTTGTTATGTCCTCTCGGGCCAACTGCTGCGTAATGCCAAGGTGCGTATCTTGCGCAATGACAAGGTCGTTCATGAGAATGTCCTCGATTCCCTGCGTCGGATGCGGGAAGATGTCCGAGAGGTCAAGTCTGGCTATGAGTGCGGTCTCGGGATTGACCGTTTCTCCGATTGGCAAGAAGGCGATATCGTCTATTGCTATCGTATGGCCTCGAAACGCCGGACTTTGGCATCTCGTTAATGGCATAGCTTGAATCCGCTTGAGAGTCTAGGTGAGGGGGGAGTGCGATCGCGCTCCCCCCTTCCTTTCGGACAGCTTTTGGCAGGAACTTAGATAAGAGTGTTAGACTAAATTAATAGCAGTCAATCAAAAGCTAACTCACATAGAGGTGCGATATGCCAAGTTCTGCATTCACTCACGCCAATTCATCCGCCGCCGCAACTCAGGACCAGCAAACTGAGCCGGTTTGGGATCATTTAAAAGTGGCGATCGCCGCGAGTTCTGGGTTTCAAAGTTGGAAACTAGAGCAGCAGCAGCGCCGTTCCCTGGAGCAAAACAGCATTGATAAACAAGTCTGTGAGTATCTTCGAGAAACCCTCTCAACCCTTGCTTACTAAGGGCTAGAGCCTCGGAGTCTTCTAAAACGGCGATGCATTTGTGTTCTTTAAAATCTAACTCATCCCTCCCTCGCAAATGCTTCGCCCTCTCCTATTTATAAATTTAAACTGACTCATTACAAATCATTATTTTGCCGAAATCTCAAATAGATTAAGGTTTTATGAATCTGTCTGTAGCCTAAGCTACAAAATAGCAGTATTAGACACTATTTTCTGCAATTACCCAGGCAAAGATTGCCCCATTCACAATTGCCCCCAGGGCGCTCCGGCTGAGTCTGGGAGACCCCTGGCGGCCCCGAGGTCTCCCCAATCCACTAGAGGGTGGCTTCGAGTTGATTCACTAATCCCTCCACATACAAGAGCGCATTATGAATCGTCGTCTCATCCTCCAAATCCACATCCACAAAGTGACGTAACGCCTCCACCTGATTCCACTGACTCCCAGAGGCCAACAGGTCCAGATACCCGGGAACAAACTCCGGCCCCACCTCCAGATATTTCTGATAGCAGGCCAGACTCACTAAGGTGGAAGCGGTGTATTGGTAGCAGTAGAAGGGTTTAAAGAAAATATGACCGATGCGGGCCCAATCATATTGATGCTCATCCAGGAGTTCCACCGCCTCCCCGCAGAGTTCCCTATAAAGATTCATCCAGGCCTGATTGACAAAGCTGGCGTCAAAGCTGCCCCCCTGGGCCCGCTCATGAATCGCCAACTCCAGGCGGCTGATGGTACTTTGGCGGAACAACAAACTCAACTGGTCTTCCAACTGGCGGGTAATCAGGGCCTGACGCAACCCAGCATCATCCCCCGCTTGGTCCAGAAGACGGTCTAATAACAGCAACTCATTAAACGTCGAGGCCACTTCCGCCAACACCAGAGGAGGATTGCTATTGAAATAGGACTGTTTGCGGTCAATCCAATCAAAATGCAAGCCATGGCCCATCTCATGGGCCAGGGTAAACAGGGAACTATAGTCCTCGGTGTAGGAGAGCAACAAATAGCTATGTTTGCCGTGGAAGTAAGCACAGAAGGCTCCCCCTCGCTTTCCGGGGCGGACTTTGGCATCCACCCAGTTATTCAGGAAAAACTCCTCGGCCCGTCGTGCATAGTTGACATCAAACCGTTCTAAGGCATCGAGGAGAGTGGTGACACCGGTTTGATAGTTAATGGGTGGGGTGGGGTCGGTAGTCCAGGGAGCGTAGGTATCGCAAATGCGAATCTTGCGGTTGAGGGCCTGGCCCTTGAGTTGATAGTAGCGTTGGAAGAGGTCATAGCGCGATTGCATCCCCTCCATGATGGCCCGAAACACCGGTTCGGAGACTTCGTCGATGAGCAGTTGTTGATGCAGGGTTGAGGAATAACCTCGCATCTGACTTTCCATGCGTCGGTCTTGGGAGACAGTATTGAGGATATAGCCGTAGAGGGAGTTATGCTGCTTGAGGACGCGACGCACCGACTGATAGGCCTTGAGGCGGGTTTCGGCATCCCCTTGGAACAGCAGGGAACTTAATTCGGCTTCACTGTCTACGGTTTTTCCTTCGGGGGTGGTGACGGGGTCGTAGTTTTGTTCGCCAAGATGCACCGAACGCAGTTTGATAAAAGCTTCTCGTCCGGTGAGAACGTCCTGATTGCGGGTTTGTTCCACGGCTTCCGGGAGACAGTGGGGGCGAAATTCGGCAATTCGCTGTAAATAATGGCGATAATTGCTGAGAGCCTCTGCGTCTTGCAGTTTGGCGAATTGAGACTCGTCGAGGGCTTGGAGTTCTAACTCGAAAAAGAGCAGTTGATTTTCAATTTGGGTCAGGGCTTCCATGACCTTATCCTCAAATTGTTGCGCCTGGCTGTCGCGGGTGTCGGCGGAGAATTTGAGGGAGGGGAAGGCGTAGAGATAGCCAGATTTCTGGTGGATGGCTTCGAGGTCTTGCAGGGCGATCGCCACCTGGGAGGGACTACAATGGGCAAGCTGGCCTCGATATTGGCCACGAAAGACCTGGGCCCGACGGTCTAACTCCTGTAGGTCATCCTCCAGTTTCGGGTCATCAAAGCCTTGATAGAGGTCGCTGAGGTCCCATTCTTGGGCCTCGTTGAGGGTCTGAATCGGGGTCTGAACCAAGGTCACTCCTCCTGTACTGAGATGGTTAGGGTTAGCGTAGGATTTCTTTTACTGTATCGCAGGGGAGGCTGAGGGGGTTAGGAAGGATGGCTTGATGGAGTTGCGTTGGGGTCACTCTTTCCGAGTCGCCTTGCCTCTGACCCTCAATCTTTTGCCCTAATCCTAGGCGGCTCCTTCTCTCGATTTTGCCAATTTTAGACCTATGCCTAAAGATTATATTATCTACGTCTAAGGGTTGATTGAATCATCTAGATTGAGTGCTATTGGCTCTTTTGTTTTCATTAAGTTTCATATCTTTTATGAGAAAAAAATCCAATTAAGGAACGTATGGTTTGCTAAAATGATGCGTTAAGGAGGCCTCAAGTTATCACCCTATAAATTCAATTTTACACCTTGAGATAGATGTAGATCTATAAACGTTTACGCGATGATGGAACCAGTTGAGACGGTTAATCAATTAACCTTCAAGACTATTATCGTAGTAGCAAAGGTAACAACTATGGGTTTAGATGACAAAATGAAGGCAGCGGCTCAAAATCTTGAGGGCAAAGCTCAAGAGGCGGCTGGCAAGATGACTGACAATAGGGAAGCACAGGCGAAAGGAAAAGCCAAGCAAGTTGAAGCACAGGCGCGCAAAGCTGGTGAAGACCTGAAAGATGGCCTCAAGGATGCGATCGATTAAGTCCCTGTAGGGGTCGCTGTCCCGCTTAATGGCTAATCGCCTTGAGTGGGATAGTTTCTCACTTCACTCTGGCGATCGCACATTTTCCCAAAAACTAAAAGAGGCAAAAATTCATGGTCAATACGATTTGGACGGTCATTGCTGTCCTCGTCATCCTCTGGGCCCTCGGTTTTTCCGTTAACATCGGGGGTGGGTTAATCCACCTGCTGCTGGTGCTAGCTCTCATTGGCATTATTTACAACGTAATTACCGGGCGTCGTCTCTAGTACGACTTCCCCCTCCTTAAAGGTTTGAGCTAATCGGGTGACAAGGGGGGGGTTAGTCTTTTACCTCATTGTCCAGTTTAGGGTCAAGAAAGCCTGATAAAGTTTAATATATTTTAACAGTAATTTATATCTCATGAGTAAGTACATTGCTTGAAAACTATAAACAGGATGGCTTGTAGAAACTCAAAATTGGCTCTGGGTAAAGACTTTTCGGCAAAGTTACTAAAATTAGTATTATCAATAAGTTTAACTCTATATAGAGTTTTATCATAAAAAGGGCGAGTTTAAGAGACAAGTCCAGGAACCGATGATAGATTGAGACCATAGCAAACAAACATGCGGATGTCCGGTTAGGAAAGATTTCACAATTCCCTCAGATTCGGAAATTGTGAAACCGTTTTTTGTCGGAGTGTCCTTAACCTAAATTCAGGTTAGGAATAACGATATGGTCTGATACATCCGGTCGTTTGAGCTTTTTGAGTCATTCGATAGGTTCCGAGGTTTATTATGTTAGCGAAACTTTTGCGCTGCTCTATTTTGCCGACGGTCTGTTTTGCCGGGACGATGATGGTTTTCTCTTCCCAAGCGAATGCCAACCCGACCCAAGCTCAGTGTGTTCCCTTGGCTTATGGTGAATTTGAAACAGTGATTCAGCACAATACTCCGGACAGTTTTTTGGGCGTTATTGAGTTGAGTCAGTAAGACAAACGCCTGTCACCGGTATCTGGCAAAGGATTCCGGGGAGGTGCCGTCTCGTGCAACAAGTCGAGTTGGGAAAAGAAAGCGAGTTACCGAGGGGGGGAGCGGAGGTCGTTGGCAGAGACGCCAGAGAGCGGCGGTGTGGGTTCGCCGAGTTGGAGAAAAGCTATCCATCGTCTAAAGTGCAGGTGGTAAATCTAACAAAGCTGCACAGATGGATAGCCTCAAGAGCATTGTAGCGGGTCTGGTGGAAACATTTAGCAAACCCCAGCAGAAATTTTTGATGACCCTGATGACCACTCTCTTTGTCGTCTGTGGTCGAGTCAACTATACGAATCTCAGCCGCTACAGCCAGATAAACGAGCGGACTTATCGGCGACACTTCGAGGCGGGTCTAGGACTCGAACGTCTCAACCGCCGCTTAATCGAACAGCTACGACCCGAGGACAGCGAACAGATAGTAGTAGTCGATTGCACCTTCAACGAGAAAAGTGGTCGTCACACCCATGGCTTGGATTGGTTTTACAACAGCAAAGCTCAACGAGCCGAAAAAGGACTCGAATGGTCTGTTGTAGCTATTGTTGACTTGCAGCAGAAGACGGGCTATACCTTGTCAGCCCAACAAACGGAAGCCGACTTGAGAACCGAGAAGACCCCGACCGAAGACCAAGTGGCTTCGAGGAGCCGCTTGGATTTCTACCTCGGGCATCTGGCTTACTGCACCATCTTTTTCCCGGACTGGATTCGTTATGTCGTCGCGGATGGCTTTTACAGCAAGTCCAAGTGGGTCAATGGGGTGGTGGGCTTAGGCTTCGAGGCCATCGGTCGCTTGCGCAGCGATGCTAATCTTAAGTTTCTTTATGACGGCCCTCATCGGGGACGAGGTCGCCCCCGTCGCTATGACGGTAAGGTTGATTTGACTGACCCGAGTCGTTTGACTTTCGTTGCCACTTTAGACGAAGGAGTTTCTCTATACACAGCCGTGGTCTGGTCAGTTAACTTTCGACGACCGGTTCGTTTGGCTTATTTGCTCAAAGAGCAGAATGGACGACGCAGTTACGTGGTCTTGTTTTCCACCGATGTCACCCTTGACCCCCTCCATCTCTATCGTTGTTACACCGCTCGTTTCCAAATTGAGTTTATTTTTCGCGATGCTCGTCAGTTTCTGGGCTTCTCTGATTGTGAGGCCCGCTCCGCTGAAGCCCTCGACTCTCATGTTAATGCCAGTCTCCTGGCTCTCAATTTAGCCAAAGCCACCTTACAATCGACCCACACTCGTGCTGAACCTTTGAGTTTTTCCATCGCCTCTCTCAAACGCTTGGCTCTCAATGAGCATCTTTTTGACCTATTTATCGACAGCTTTGACTTAGACCCGACTTTAATTAAATCCCATCCCAACTACTCGGAACTCCTATCCTACGGTGCTCTTGCATCCTAAATCTGTCCGGAGTATTGTCAGCAAGGATCTAATCGTGCGACATTGATCCGTTGGACTCAAGCTGGATCGGCCTATTTTGGGGGTCAGTACAGCCCTGAAGGACGCTGTCGAGCGGTTACTGGGCGGTTGAATCAAGCGATGGCCCAGAATGGGGGGAGGTTGAGTAACTTACTCTTAACCAATGGCATGGTGAACAATGAAACAGTGATTTGTGCCTTGAATCCCATGGAAACCGCCTGTACGTCTGGGAATATGCTCTTTACCCTGAAACCAGAAAATGCTTATCGGGCTGGGCAAATTCTGGGTCAGCTCTTACAAATTAGTCGCTATGGCGGCGGTGCAGCCGGTTTTATTACCGAAACTGAGGGTCAAACCTATGTGAACCTCGGGGATTGGGCAGAGCAAGCCATGGTGGATAGTGGAGAACCCGCTCCCAGCCCAACGTCTGCTCCTCAACCGTCTCCCCAACAAAATCCTGTTGTACAGCCTGATAATTCGGGTGGTTCCATGTTTTAAGGATTCCAAGCATGGTGAGATTACAAAAGCCAATGCTAGGGGTGGGAATGTGGCTGTTGTCTATGTCAACGGGCTTATCTCACCCCACTCTGGGGACGCTTCCTCCCTTGGCGGCTCATCAGACGGCTCAAGTTCCCACTGAGACGAACTCGGTTCGGGAACGGGCCCGTCAGGTGACGGTGCGACTGTTACTTCCTGACAATTCGGGGTCTGGGGTGATGGTCGAGCGGGAGGGCGATCGCTATACCCTATTAACCAATTGGCACGTGGTGATGGCGGCACAGGGCCAAGAGATTTCAGTCTTAACGCCTGATGGGCGGACTCATGCTGGGCGGGTTTTGCCCCCCTATCAATTGGGAAATCGGGATCTAGCTCGGGTGGCGTTCTCCAGTCCCCATTCCTATCAGGTGGCGGCCGTGGGGGATGTCCGGGAGGTGTCGGTGGGCGATCGCGTCTATGCGGCGGGCTATCCGGCTCAGGTCTTTGAGCAGCAGGGCGATCGCATCATTCGTAGTCAGGATACCCGAGATTGGGGACTGCGTGCCTTTCGGGTCACGGAGGGCGAGATCGGTTTGATTACGGATCGCGCCTTTTATGGTGGCTATCAACTGGGATATACCAATCAGGTGAGTGGGGGGATGAGTGGCGGCCCGGTGTTAAATGCTCAGGGTGAGCTGATTGGACTCAATGGGATGTTGAGTTACCCCTTTTTGGGGATTCGCGCCTTTGTCTTTGAAGATGGCGGCCTCCCGAGTCAGGAAGAATTTGCCCAGATGGAACCCCTGAGTTGGGCGGTTCCCATGCAGAGACTCCCCTCGGAGCGGTCGAGGCCCGTTGCCCCCCGTCATCCTAACCCAACTCCGAGACAGCCGTTACCCCCACCGGAGCCACCCGCACCCAGTCACGAGCAACCCTTACCTTTGCTGTTTTGATCATGTTTTCTTATCTTGATGCGTCCAAGTGGGTCGCTGTTTGCACCACCGCGAGTCTTGGGGTGGGGTTGGCGACTGTTTTAGTTCCCAGAGCGGCGATCGCCTTTGATAGCCGCTTGGCGGAAAACGTCACAGTACAAATTAATGGCTATAGTGAGCCGGATGATGGCTTTCCCGGCGGAAGTGGGGTGATTGTGGGCCGGGAGGGCGATCGCTATTGGGTGTTGACGGCGTTACACGTAGTCTGCGATCGCATTCCCATGCGAGAACCGATTACCTGTCGTCAGGATGTTGCTGAAAACCGTCGCTATCGCATCCGCACGGCTTCAGGACAAGAGTATGAGATGAGGGATGTGCAGGCGCTTCAGCAACGCTCAAATGACCCAGATTTGGCCCTGGTTCAGTTTGAGAGTTCTCGGGAGTATTCCTTAGCGACTCTAGGGGATTCGGATCAGGCGCAATTGGGCTCATCGATTTATGTGGCTGGCTTCCCGGCGGCGTTTCAGACAGCGGGGGCCGATCGCGACTTTTATTTGAGTCAGGGGCCGGTGGTGTCACGGCGACGCCAGGGAATTCAGGGCTATACCCTGATTTATGGAGCCAGTACCAAAATCGGCATGAGTGGTGGGCCCGTGTTTGATAGTGATAATCGTGTGGTGGGGATTCACGGAATCGCCGATACCGATCTGAGTGGCCAGTCGGAAACCGGGGAGGGGGCCCAGGTGAAATCCGGCTTTAATGGCGGGATTCCCATTGCTAGTTTTATGGAATTGCGCCAAAGTCAACAGGTACAAGTTCCCAATCTCAATCAGGATAACGCTCCTCCGAGTCAGGCTCCCGCTAACATTGCCAATCCTCAGACGGCTCAGGATTATCAAATCAGTGGCACCATTGAGGCTTATGAAGGGAATCTGCATTCGGCTCAGGAACGTTTCAATCAAGCTTTGGCGATGGACCCCAATCTTGAGGGATTGGGACGGCTTCATGTGCAACAGGGAAATCTCTATTTTGCTCAGGGAGACTATCAGGGGGCGATCGCCGAGTTTACGGCGGCCATTGAGGCGGAGGATGAGTCGGGGATGGCCTATACGAACCGGGCCGTGGCTCAGATTCAGTTGCGAGACTACGCCGCCGCGATTGAGGATTTGACGGCGGCGATCGCCAATGGGGATTATGATGCCCGCACCCACTATAATCGCGGTGTGGCTCATGCTCGCCGGGGAAATCTCCAAGCGGCTCAGCAGGACTACACCCGGGCCATTCAACTGGATTCTAATTTTGCTGCACCCTTCAACGCCCGAGCTAATTTGGCCTTGGATGAGGGGAATTTGGAGGCGGCGTTACAGGATTATGAACGGGCGATCGCCGCGAATCCTAATTTTGCGGATGCGTACAACAATCGTGGCGTGATTTATAACCAATATGCGATCGCCGCCTATGAGCAGGGGGATGTCTCCGAGGCGATTTCCCAGATGGAGAGGGCGATCGCCGATTTGGATCGCGCTCGGGAGCTATTCTTGGAAACTGGGCGATCGATGCAACATCAAGAGGTCATGTTTAATTTGCAAAATTTGCAGAATAACTTACAAACCCTCCAACGCCAACAGCGTCGCCCGACGCCAACGCCCCAACAGACAAGGCCACCGGCTCCCCAACCCACTCCCCAACCCACTCCCCAACCCGATAACCCAGGCTTCATGTTCTAATTCTGGAAAAATAATGGGTTAAAACGGGGTTGGGGGTATATTCCCTAACCCCGTCGTTCGGTTGTTTTTCGGATTTTTTTAGATATGTCCCTCGATTACGCTACCTTCTTCAATGCCATCAACCCCAGTAAAACACTGGTGTATTCATCGCCGACCGATCGGCAGTATTATATTGATTTTTCTTCAGTCCGTGGGGGAGAAATTATCAAGAAAATAAAGAATCGCATCGTCAAACTGTACCGTGATCGCCCCAGTTGCTCCTTGTTTACCGGGCATATTGGCTGTGGCAAATCCACAGAACTGCACAAACTCAAATCTGAGTTAGAAGCGGCAAGCTTTTTTGTAGTCTATTTCGAGTCAGATAAAGACTTAGATACGGCAGATATTGATATCGTTGAAGTTCTCTTGACCATTGCCAAACAGATTAGTGAAGCCTTAGAGAAAGACAAAACTATCAATCAACCCCAAGCACCTCTCCTGCGTCGTTTTATACAAAAAACGACAGATGTTTTAATGACAGAAATTGAGGTAAAAGGAGGACTTAAGGCTCCCATTTCTGTGGGCGGGATTAGTGGCAGTTTGGATGTTGATACTGAGAAGCAAGCCCTATCCTTGTCGGCGGGAATTGCCTCATTAACAGTCAAAGCCAAAGATGATTCTGGGATTCGGGAAAAGCTGAATCAATATCTCGGGCCACAAACCACCGCCTTAGTGCGGACAATTAACGAGGATTTAATTAAGCCAGGAATTGAAACCTTAAAACAGAATGGCTATGCCGGCTTGGCGGTGATTGTCGATAATCTGGATCGCATCGATAATCGTCAGAAAGCCTCTGGAAAAACCCAACAAGAGTATCTATTTGTCGATCGCGGTGAAATTCTCACCCAGTTAGCCTGTCATACCATCTATACCATGCCCTTGGCCTTGCAGTTTTCTAATGAATATGGTAACTTACGCCAGCGATTTCCTCACTCCCCCGACTGTTTACCCATGGTGGCGATTAAAACCCCCAGCGGCGAGGAATTGAGCCAGGGAATTGAAAAATTGAAACAAATGGTGTTGGCCCGAGCCTTTCCTCAATTGAGTGAAGCGGAACGATTGGAGCGGGTTGAGGAGATTTTTGAGACGATGGAGCTGTTTAACCGCCTCTGTCGGGTGAGTGGTGGCCATGTGCGAGATTTGCTGCAATTGCTGTCTCAGTGGGTGCAGGAGGAAATGCAGCTTCCCTTAACGGAGGATACCTTAGAAGATGCGATCGCCGATGACCTCAACAAAATGAGTTTAGGAGTGTCCCCGGAAGAGTGGGAACTGCTGCGACAGGTTCACCGGACGAAAAAAGTTCAGGATACGGTGGGGTATGAACGCTTAATTCGCACCCGTCGCGTCTTTGAATATGTAGAACGGCGAAAATCATGGTTTGATGTCAATCCCATTTTTCTAGAATCTGACGAGTTCTTTGAGCGTTGACTCTAAAAGCCGTTGAAGGAAAAGCTTAGATGTGAGGAAGACAACCTGTGATGGATATTGCCGCTAACGATGTTGCCGCCAAAAATGAAAAAAGTCTGCGCCAACTGGCTCAGGCGATCGCCCTATCACGGGGACACTTCAAACTGATAGTAGTGTCCTGTAACTACCGCAGTTTGTGCGATCGCTGGTCGCAGCGATTAGAAGCGGAAACCCAGCGTCAGCATCAGTTCACGCTATTAACGGCGACCTTACCCGTAGAGACGCAAAACCTGGCCCAAGTCATTGAGAGGGCCATGGACGGGAAAACGGCGGAGGGAATCCAACTGCGGGGAATGACTCAACTGACAGATTTGCGAGGCTTTTTGGTCAAAGCCAATCAGATGCGAGATCAGCTCCGTCATAAGTTTGCCTTTCCCATTGTTCTCTGGTTAGATGACACGGGCTTACGGGAAATGTTAGATGTCGCCAATGACTTGGAAAGTTGGACGACCTCGAAGCGTTTTTTGCCTTCGGCTGAGGATATCCAAGCTAACTTGGAGCTTAATGTACAACAGGTTCTGAGCCGGTTAGAACAGGGGAGCGATCGTCAATGGTTGGGGTGCGATTGCAGTTCCTGCACGCTTCGCGATCGCCTACTGGGGAAACACCAACAACGGGAAATTGAACAAGCCTGTCAACAACTGGCCCAACTGGGAGAACCCCTGGGCCTGAACTTAGCTGCTGACTTGGCCTTAATTCAAGGTCGTCAGGCCCTAGAAGCTGGGGAATGGGACCAGGCGGCTACCCACTTTCGACAAAGTCAGACTCATTGGCAAGGGTATCTGAATCCTCTCCCCGAGGGCGATCGCGAAGCGTGCAGGAACTGCAATCGCCCCACGGCGGCGGAACTCCCAGAACTAGAAGATTCTAAAACTCCACATCTGCGGTTAGCCATCATCGGCGTTCAGCAAGCCTTAAATCAGGTTCTGGCCCTAAAAGAGAAGGATGGCAAAGATATCGATTTAGCCGCCGTACAGGAGCAATTGCACCGCAGTCATGAGCAGTTTCTTGTCGCGGACGCTCCCCAGTTGGCCCAGAACCTGCAAGAGTCCTCTCTGATGCAACTGATTCAGGCCTTGCGGGAGGCGGACGTGGCAGAGGCGACGGGAGATAGTCCTGGGGCGATCGCTCCCCTGGTGAGGGCCAGTGAGCAATTCGTATTTGCCTTTCCTCATCTGGGATTGCGGGCCCTCGAGCGGCTCCAACGTCTCTATTTCAACAGCCAAGACTATCGTAACGCCTTCAAAATTGCCCAACAGCAGCATCAACTGGAACGATATTGCGGCAAACGGGCCTTTGTCGGTGCCAATCGCTTAGAGGAAATGCCCCAGCAGCAATCCACCTCAAGGGGGCGATCGCCTGAAATTGAGCAATCGGGGCGAGCCGAAGATGTGACGCATCTCCTCAACCGCCTCCACGAACGTCAGAATAAACTCCTAGTGGTTCATGGGGAATCGGGAGTCGGGAAAAGTTCCCTAGTCAACGCTGGCTTACTGCCCATGTTACGGCAACAGGTCTTTGAAGGGGGACGTGGGGGAGTTCCCATTGTGTTACGAGTGTATGAAAACTGGTCCGAGCAACTCAGACGGGCGATCGAACAAGAGGCGAAGCAACATCTCGGTCGGCTCGATACTCCTAAAGATAAGACCTCAGCGTTGGCCGTGAGCCAAGCCATTCTAGTTGAACTGGAAAAACATCATCATCAAGTAATTTTAGTTTTCGACCAATTTGAAGAGTTTTTCTTTGCCAATCCTAACCAAAAAGACCATCATCAGTTTTTTAACTTTATAGGAACGTTATGCAGCAATATTTTAGAATTGGGTGCTTTAAAAGTTGTCCTGTCCTTGCGAACTGACTATATTCACCGCTTACTCGTCTGTAACCGGATCTCGACAATGGCTTGTATTAGCCAAAATATTTTAGATAAAACGGTTCTTTATGAATTAAATAACCTCTCCCCACAGCAGGCCAGTCAGGTGATTGCGAACCTTGCACCTCATATTGGCGAGGATTTGCGATCGCGCCTGGTGCAAGACTTACAGCAAGAGAGCGAAGATGTTCGTCCCATTGAGCTGCAAGTGGTGGGCTATCAATTAGAAAGTGAAGAAATTGTATCTCTAGTGGACTATACTGCCTTAGGAGAGCATCCCAAACGGGCATTAGTCGAGCGATATTTAGATGTAGTTGTTGAATCCTGCGGTCCCCAAAACAAGGATTTAGCTGATGCCGTCCTCTATTTGCTGACGGATGAACGAGGAACCCGTCCCCTCCGTACCTACTTGGATTTACTGCGGGACTTAAAACTGTTTGAGAAGAATTACGGCCAACGCTATCTCTCATCTGCCTTGACTTTAGTTTTAGATATTATTGCTGAATCGCGCTTAGTCTTTTTGATTCCCGGACAACAAGAACGCTATCAACTTGTCCATGATTACTTAGCCGAGTTTATTCATCAATCACGAGGTGGAGGTTTACTCGCTCAGCTCGAAGAAGAACAGGCAAAACGAGTGGTTGCAGAAAGAAGCCTAGAGGAACTAGAAAATGACAAAAAAAAGGTACAGAAGCGAACTCAATGGATTGGTTTTTTAGGCGTCATGCTTCTCACGATTTTTGCAGGGGGACTGTTTGGAATTACTAGAGAGTTTAATCTGCAAAGAACTCAATATGTTGAAGACCAAAAATATTTTAAAGACGAGCGAACGCTTGCCAAGTTAGAACGAGAGAGCCGTCTATCCCTACATCAATTTGAAGCTGGACGCGAGCTTGAGTCTTTGATTAAAGCAACCGAGATTTCCGTGAGATTTCTGGATTTTTTAGAGCAAGTATCTAGCTCTTTTCCTATTGCCAGGCAGCCAGTTTACAATCTTATAAATATTTTAGGGAACATTCGAGAAATAAATATGCTTGAGGGACATTCAAGCTGGATCTATGGAGTTGATTTTAGTCCTGATGGGACAGTAGTTGCCTCGGCTTCTAATGATGGAACAATTAGAGTTTGGGATGTTCAAACTGGTGAAGAAATCCACCCTAATAAATTTCTAGGTCATGGAGGTCCGGTAAAGGATGTTCAATTTTCTCCAGACGGAACTCGTATTTTATCGGCGTCGGATGATAAAACCATCCGAACTTGGAACCTTGAGACAGGAGAGCAAGAGAAGGTTTTTGAGGGTCATTATGGACAAGTAAATAGTGCTAGATTCAACGCTAATGGAACCCAGATTGTTTCAGCTTCTGGTGATGGAAGTGTCATTGTATGGGATGCCATAAATGGTATTATACTACATCGATTTTATGGGCACGAAAACGTTGTAAAATTTGCAGATTTTAGTCCGAATGGAACTCAAATTGCATCAGCTTCAGATGATGCTACAGTCAGGCTGTGGAATCTTGAAACGAGATCCGAAATCAATTCAAGTAAATTTGAGAGACATTCATCATCAGTTTTAATGGTGGCTTTTCATCCCCGAGAAAATAAAATTGCGTCTGCATCTAGTGACGGAACAGTCAAAATCTGGGATATCAGTAGTCGAGAAATTCAACATACGCTAACCCATACAGGCTATGTTCCAACCGTTATGTTTAATAATGATGGAACCCGTCTTCTTTCAGGAGGTTCAGATACCAAGGTTAAGGTATGGGATCTAAACACCGGTGAAGCAATAGAAGTATTTGAAGGGCATCGAAGTACAGTTTATCGTGCGGTGTTTAGTCATGATGAAACCAAAATTGTATCGGCTTCTAATGATACAACTATTAAAATTTGGTCTAAAGAAAATAGATATTCAACTCAACAGTTTGAAGTACACCAGGGAACAATTTATAGTGCTGATATTAGCCCAGATAACACCCGATTGGTTTCTGCACCTCATGACGGAATAATAAGAGTTTTAGATTTGGAAACAGGTAAGGTCATATTTGACCTGAAAGGACACCAGCAGCCAGTCCATCGAAGTCTTTTTAGCCCAGATGGTAGCAAAATTGTGTCAGCGGGTCGAGATGGTCGAGTAATACTTTGGGATGCAGAAACAGGTGACTTCATACGTCCATTTGTAGCCAACTCAGATTGGGCACTGGATGTTAGTTTTCACCCAAATGGGCGTCACCTAGCATCGGCTTACCGCGATGGAAGTATCAGCTTGTGGGATATTGAAACAGGCAAGAAATTAAAATCGTTTCCTGGACATTCTGAACCAGCTTGGACAGTGGCGTTTAGCCCAGATGGGAGTTTCATGGTCTCTGGAGGTTGGGATAAACACGTTAAAGTCTGGGATGTAGACACAGGTCAGGAATTACAAAACTTTGATGGACATATAGCTTGGATTAGTCATGTCGATGTTCATCCTGACGGACATCTGATCCTATCAGCTTCTAGAGATGGGACAGTAAAACTCTGGGACATCGACGGCAACAACCTGGTGCGTTCCTTAGAAGATAACTTGCGTCCTATTAATAGTGCCAGATTTTCTCCTGATGGAAAGCTGATTGTCTCAGCTTCAGCAGATGGGACAGTTAGCCTTTGGGACTTAGAAACAGGTGAACAGCTTCTTACTCTTGATAGTCATACCGATGAGGTGAAAGATGCGATTTTCAATCCCGATGGACAGATGCTTACATCCACTTCATCTGACGGGACGATCAAAGTCTGGCCGATGAGTCAGGAGCGTTGGTCGGAGTTAATCGATCGCGCCTGTGACTGGCTCACACCCTACCTTACCTACAATCCGAACGTCACGGACGATGATCGCGCTGTTTGCAATCTCCCACCCCAAACCCCCTAACCCCAACCCTTACGCCGTTCTCAACGCCATAATTGGGTCAAGTTGGCGGCCCGGCACGCCGGTAAAACCCCAAAAATGAGACCAATTCCACCAGAGACCCCGTCGCCAAGCGGAATTTTGCGAGATGTTCGTCTTCAAACGTTGCTCAATCTGCCTAACAACAGCGATAATCAAGAGGGTATCGTTGGACTCTGAGTGAAATAGCCATGACTGAATTACTTGAACGTGTGATGGCTAGGTTGCAAACCTTACCTGAACGTGAACAGAACGCAATTGCTTCAATCATCCTAGAGGAAATCGAGGATGAAAAGCGTTGGGACGACTCATTCTCACGTTCTCCAGATGTTCTCGCCAAACTTGCTGCCTCAGCCATGGCTGAATACCGCAACGGTGAGACTCAAGAACTTGATTCAATGTAGCAACAGAGCATCACAACCCCAATGCAGCCGACCGATACCCTCCAACCCGAAGGTCACGAATGCCGGCTCCTCAACCTACTCCCCAACCCGATAACCCGGGGTTCATGTTCTGATTCTAGAAAAATCATGTGTTAAAACGGGTGTGTTAAAATGGGGTTGGGGATAGACTCTCTGACCCCGTCGTTCGTTTTTTTTTCGGATTGTCTTCGATATGTCCCTCGATTATGCCACCTTCTTTAAATGCCATTCACCCCAGTAAAACACTGGTGTATTCATCGCCGACGGATCGGCAGTATTATGTTGATTTTCCCCCAGTCCGTGGGGGAGAAATTATCAATAAAATCAAGAATCGCATCGTCAAACTGTACCGCGATCGCCCCAGTTGCTCCTTGTTTACCGGGCATATTGCTTGGGGTCAAGGGTGCAGGAAGAAATGCGGCTTCCCTTAACGGAGGATAGCTTAGAAGATGCGATCGCCGATGATCTCAACAAAATGAGTTTGGGAGTGTCCCCGGAGGAGTGGGAACTACTGCGACAGGTTCACCGGACGAAAAAAGTTCAGGATACGGTGGGGTATGAACGCTTAATTCGCACCCGTCGCGTTTTTTTATGTAGAACGGCGAAAATCATGGTTTGATGTCAATCCCATTTTTCTAGAATCTGACGAGTTCTGTCAGTAGGGGCACACAGTGGTCACTGAGCGATAGTCGAGGTGGTGCCGTTCGCCCTCGAAAAGCCGTTGAAGGAAAAGCTTAGACGTGAGGAAGACAACCTGTGATGGATATTGCCGCTAACGATGTTGCTGCTAAAAATGAAAAAAGTCTGCGTCAATTGGCTCAGGCGATCGCCCTGTCACGGGGACACTTCAAATTGATAGTAGTGTCCTGTAACTACCACAGTTTGTGCGATCGCTGGTCGCAACGATTAGAGGCGGAAACTCAGCATCAGCATGAGTTCGCGTTATTAACGGCAACCTTACCCGTAGAAACGCAAAACCTGGCCCAAGTCATTGAGAGGGCCATGGACGGGCAAACAGCGGAGGGAATCCAACTGCGGGGAATGACTCAACTGGCAGATTTGCGAGGCTTTTTGGTCAAAGCCAATCAGATGCGAGATCAGCTCCGTCATAAGTTTGCCTTTCCCATTGTTCTCTGGTTAGATGACACGGGCTTACGGGAAATGTTAGATATCGCCAATGACCTGGAAAGTTGGACGACCTCGAAGCGTTTTTTGCCTTCAGCTGAGGATATCCAAGCTAACTTAGAGCTGAATGTGCAACAGGTTCTGAGTCCATTAGAACAGGGGATCGATCGCCGACTCGGGAAACACCAACAACCAGAAATTGAACCAGCCTGTCAACAACTGGCCCAACTGGGAGAACCCCTGGGCCTGAACTTAGCCCCTGACTTGGCCTTAACCCAAGGTCGTCAGGCCCCAGTAGACCCTGGGAAATGGGACCACGCTGCTGCCGACTTTAGGCAACGTCAGAGTCGGGTGAAACCTCAGATAGGCTGGATGAGTGCCGTTGGGGGGCTCATTATGGCACTTTCCTTAGGCACTCTAGCTTGGTCAAATCGTGAGGTGAACCTCCCACACTTAACCACAGAATTGGAGCGGAACAGTCGTCTGGCCCTCAGACAGTTTACCCCGAAGGATGAGTTAACAGCACTGTTAACAGCAACAGCTCGGCCGTTGCAAACTCGACCCGTTTCAGCCCAAACCGATCCAACCGTGCAACTGATTGAAAGTCTCAGCGGAATCCTACAAGATATCAGTCTTCAAAACACATTAGACTATCGGATTGCAGTCATGAGTGCGGAGTTTAATGGGGATGGCACGATGGTGGTCTCCGCTTCATTGGACGGAACCGTAAATCTGTGGGATGTGGGGACCGGGGAACTCCTCTACTCCCTTGAGGCTCATTTGGGTGTGGCTTCGAGTGCGGAGTTTAATAGGGATGGCACGAGGCTGGTCTCGGCTTCAGGGGACGGAACCGTAAATCTGTGGGACGTGGGGACTGGGGAACGCCTCCACTCCCTTGAGGCTCATGAGGATTGGGTCACGAGTGCGGAGTTTAATGGGGATGGCACGAAGGTAGTCTCGGCTTCAGGGGACGGAACGGTGAAGCTGTGGGATGTGGAGACTGGGGAACTCCTCCACTCCCTTGAGGCTCATGACGGTCTGGTCATGAGTGCCAAGTTTAACAGGGATGGCACGATAGTGGTTTCAAACGACGGAACGGTGAAGCTGTGGGATGTGGAGACTGGGGAACTCCTCCACTCCCTTGAGGCTCATTTGGGTATGTTCATGAGTGCCGAGTTTAATGGGGATGGCACGAAGGTGGTCTCGGCTTCAAATACCGGAACGGTGAAGCTATGGGATGTGGGGACTGGGGAACTCCTTCACTCCCTTGAGGCTCATTGGTCCGTCGCGAGTGCGGAGTTTAATGGGGATGGCACGATAGTGGTCTCGGCTTCAGGGGACGGAACGGTGGAGTTGTGGGATGTGGGGACTGGGGAACGCCTCCACTCCCTTGAGGCTCATGAGAATTGGGTCACGAGTGCGGAGTTTAATGGGGATGGCACGAAGGTGGTCTCGGCTTCAGGGGACGGAATGGTGAAGCTGTGGGATGTGGAGACTGGGGAACTCCTCCACTCCCTTGAGGCTCATGAGGGTCTGGTCAGGAGTGCCAAGTTTAATAGAGATGGCACGATAGTGGTCTCAGCTTCAGAGGACGGAACGGTGAAGCTGTGGGACGTGGAGACTGGGGAACTCTTGCACTCCCTTGAGACTCATTCCCGTGAGGTCAGGACTGCGGAGTTGAATGGGGATAGCACGAGGCGGGTCTCGGTTTGAGGGGACAGAACCGTGAAGCTGTGGGATGTTGGACGTTGCTCAATTTGCTTGACAACAGAGATAATCAAGAGCGTGTCGTTGGACTCCGAGTGAAATAGCCATGACTGAATTACGCCGTTCTCAACGCCACAATTGGGTCAAGTTGAGCGGCCCGTCGCGCCGGTAAAACCCCGAAAATGAGACCAATTCCACCGGAGACCCCCGTCGCCAAAACGATCGCCGTCGGGGACAAACCCGCCTCAAAGTCCGTGAACACCCCAACCGCCGCCACTCCAGCCATGCCAATTCCCGTTCCCACCATACCCCCCATCACCGACAGCAACACCGCTTCAATGGTGAACTGCATCAGAATGTCACTGGGAGACGCACCAATGGCCTTGCGTAGGCCAATCTCCTGAGTCCGTTCCGTCACCGAGACCAACATAATGTTCATAATCCCGATTCCCCCCACAATCAGGGAAATACTCGCCACCGTCGCCAAAAGAATCGTTAACGCCCCAGTAATAGCCCCGGTCGTTTCCTGAAGGTCCTTTTGACTGCGAACGGTGAAATCATCTTCATTGGTGATGCGGTGACGCAGCCGCAAGAGGTTCTCAATCTGAAACTGGGTGGCCCGCATCTGAGTCTCATCCTGGACACTGACATTGATAAAGGTCACCGCTAACCCATAGGGGGAGGTTTGACCGCTAATTTGAGCCGCCATAGTGGTAATCGGCATAAACACCGTATCATCCAGGTTGGTGCCAAAAGTCGACCCCTTGGGTTCCATCACCCCCACCACCCGAAAGCTGGTATTGCGAATCCGTAGTATCTCGCCAATGGGATCAACATTGCCATAAAGTTGTTCCGCAATCTCCGACCCCAGGGCCACCACCTTCTGAGTCCGCCGCAAATCTAACTCATCAATAAACCGTCCCTGGGCCACAGCAAAATTGCGAACGGGCAACAACTCCGGTGTGATACCATAGATGGCCGCCGACATATTGCGGTTGCGGTAGGAAATCAGTTCACTGCCGTTGAGTTGTGGTGCAACTTGATCCACTCCGGGAACCTGTTGGGCGATCGCCTCGGCATCGGCTAAGGTCAAGGTCTGAGGGGGTCGCACGGGTCGCCGTTGGGCATCGGGACTACCGGGGACAATAAATAGTAAATTGGTTCCCAGAGACGACACCTGCTCAGAGACAAAGGTTTGCGCCCCTTCACCAATGCCAATGGTAGCAATCACCGAAGCGTTGCCGATAATAATCCCCAACATGGTCAAACTACTGCGAAGTTTATTCGCCAATAGGGTTTGACCCGCCATTTTTAACGACTCAACAAAATTCATATCTCCCCCGTCCTCCTAGTTCTTAGCTGCTGATGAAAACCAATCCCAAAGATATTTTCAGTATCGTTTTATTCGTGCTTCTGTCCCTATTTGTCGGCTATTTAAGCCTTAATTTTATCGTTGCCATTATCGATAAATGGGCTTAGTTTCAGACAGGAACCTCATCAACCGCACCATCGAGAATCGTTCCTGTCCAACAGGCTCCCGCATGGCTAGTTCCCTCTAGCTTAGCGTTTTGCAGATTGGCACAGAGGAAATTCACCCGTACCAGATTGGCTCCCTGTAGGTTCGCTCCCCCTAAATTCGCCTCCTCTAAATCGGCCTCGTAAAGATTGGCCCCCTGTAATTCCGCCTCAGAGAGATTGGCCCCCTTGAGATGACTATGGCTAAGGTTCGCCCCCCGCAAATCGGCCCCTCGTAAGTCCGCTCCCATCAGATTGGCTCCCACCAAATTCGCCCCACTCAGGACGGCCCCAGCCAAACTGGCTCCCCGAAGATTCGCCCCCATGAGGGTGGCCCCCCGTAAATTGGCTCCTCGTAAATCCGTTCCCTGTAAACTGGCCTGCATGAGATTAACCCCCACGAGATTCGCCCGCAGGTTGCTGTAATCGAAGTTCGCCCCCAAACAATTGGCCCCTTGCAGATGGGCCGCTGCTAAGTTGGCACGAACTAAATCCGCCCCCGAGAGTTTAGCACCGGCTAAGTCAATGTCATGTAAATCTAGCCCCGACAGGGTTTGGTCTTCAAGATTAGCCCCTCGGAGGTGCTTGGATTGTCCAGATTCAAGGTCGTCAAGAGCAGTCATGGTAGCTAACACCTGTGGGCGACAGGATACTTATTGTTTAGAAAGAAATAGACGGAAACCCTCCCAGACAGAGGATTTGGGGGGGAATAAAGGGCGAGAGCAGCGGCGACCATCCCTGGCGTCATCTGTCCCTGGCGTCATCTGTTTTCCCAATAACGCCTTGGCGTAGCGCCACTCATCATCGCTAACCCCGCAAATGTATTCCTTGCCACAACGTCAGCACCGATATCGCTGCATCATCGCCCCATTGGGACGTGAACCCTATCCATTCTTCACGAGTAGGTGGCTGTGGCCGTGAGGACAATCCATCGTTGTGGGGTCATTGCACTCCCAACCATTTTACCCCATCATCGCTGACCCGGGCAGTGCCCTCAACTTCAGAGTCCAGAGTGAAAAAATGTCCCCTCTGGGAAGCTGGGGATCTGGGCTAGCCCATGAAAATAATAGCCGAGTAGGTTGTATTCTAGACAACGTGGGAACTATAGAAGACATATGTTAATAACTTATTAGGATTGCTTGATTTAGGATGGAGAAGCATTCCCGAAGCCGGGAGAGGAGGTCTAGGCAGAACTGGAGGTGGTAGAGTTGGACCATGTGCGACAGAATTTGAATTTGCCTGAGTTGATGCGGGCGATATTGATGTTTTTGATGAGATGGCACAACGGTCATCCTTTGCCGCCATAACCACAGAAAGGCAGCAGATCACCCTTAAGTCTCGACCCATTGACCATAAAGTGATATTAAGCATCACGAATTTCGGCTACCACTCTAGAATAAGTCTTAAAACTTCAAAAAGTACTTAGCAAATTCCATGACCTATTCAACGAATTCTTCATTCCCACCCCCGTTTACAGTGCCCGGATATACCGTTTTAGACTCAATTTATTTAGGTCTTCGTACTGTTATCTATCGAGCCTTATGCAATAGGACTCAAGGTTCAGTTGTAATTAAACAGCTAACAGTGGAATATCCTACCTTTGGCGAGTTGGTGCAGTTTCGCAATCAGTATGCGATCGCCAAAAAACTGCCCATCTCAGGGATTGTCAAGCCCTTGAGCCTTGAATGGGTGGGGAATGGCTACGCCCTGATTATGGAAGATGGGGGGGAGTTGTCCTTAAGCCAATATCATCAGGAGCAAAGTCTCAATCTCGCTGAAGTGCTGGAGATCGCCCTAAAACTGGCTACCATCCTCCACAACTTACATCAACATCGAGTTATTCATAAAGATATTAAACCGGCTAATATCCTTATCCATCCCATATCAAAAGAAGTCAAGCTAATCGATTTCAGCATTGCCTCCCTGTTACCGAAGGAGACCCAGGAAATTCAAAATCCAAATGTTTTAGAAGGGACGCTAGCCTATCTTGCCCCAGAGCAGACTGGACGGATGAATCGGGGTATTGATTACCGAGCAGATTATTATGGCTTAGGCGTGACGTTGTATCAACTCCTGAGTGGTCAGTTGCCCTTTGAATCAGGGGATCCGATGGAACTCGTACATTGCCATATCGCTAGAGTACCTGTCCTCCTTGAGCAGCTAAATCCTTCTATCCCTTCAATGGTGGGGGCGATCGTCTCTAAGCTGATGGCAAAAAATGCCGAGGCTCGGTACCAAAGTGCCTTGGGACTCCAGCATGATTTACAGCAATGTTTAGTCCAGTGTCAAGAAACCGGTACTGTGGCTGATTTTGAATTGGGCCAGCGAGATGTGAGCGATCGCTTCCTCATCCCTGAGAAACTCTACGGCCGAGAAACAGAAGTCGCCCAGCTATTAACCGCCTTTGAGCGTGTTTCCCAAGGAACATCACAACTGATACTCGTGGCAGGATTTTCTGGGATTGGTAAAACTGCTGTCGTCAATGAAGTTCACAAACCCATTACCCAGCAAAAAGGCTACTTCATCAAAGGAAAATTCGACCAATTTAACCGCAATATTCCCCTCTTAGCTTTTGTTCAAGCCTTGCGAGATCTAGTCAATCAATTGCTCTCAGAATCTGATGCTCAATTAGCCCAATGGCAGTCTCAGATTTTAGAAGCAGTCGGTACAAATGGACAAGTTTTGATTGAGGTAATTCCAGAGCTAGAACAGGTAATTGGTCAGCAGCCCCCCGCCCCTGAACTGTCGGGCAGTGCCGTGCAGAATCGGTTTAATGTCTTGTTTCAGAAGTTCATTCAGGTTTTTACGACTGCTACCCACCCCTTAGTCATCTTCCTAGATGACTTGCAATGGGCAGACTCCGCTTCACTACAGTTGCTGAAAGTCTTGATGGAAAGCAGTGGTTATCTACTGGTGTTGGGGGCTTATCGAAATAATGAAGTCCCCCCTGCTCATCCATTGATGTTGACGATCGCAGACTTGAAAAAAAATAACTTGACGGTCAACACCCTGACCTTAGCTCCCTTAAGTCTCAAGCATACCAATCATTTAATTGCCGATACCTTACGGTGTACTCCAGAATTAGCAAACCCCTTGACAGAACTGATTGATCGCAAAACCCAGGGCAATCCATTTTTTACCACTCAGTTTCTCAAGGCACTCTATGAAGATCAATACATTACCTTTGAGAGAGATCAAGGCTATTGGCAATGTGATATGGCTCACATCAATGACCTTGCTCTCACAGATAATGTAGTAGAGTTTATGGCTTTACAATTGCAAAAGTTGCCAGAAAACACTCAGCAGATGCTGAAACTTGCCGCTTGTATCGGAAATCAGTTTAACCTGGAAACCTTAGCAATCGTTGCAGAACAATCCTTAACAGAGGCAGCAAAAGCACTGTGGACAGCTTTGCAAGAAGGATTGATTGTTCCCCTCACTCAAGTTTATAAATTTTTTCATGCAGAAGACATAAATTTAGCAGAGGTTCATCATCGTACGGCCCCTGTCTATCGCTTTCTGCATGATCGCATCCAACAAGCGGCTTATTCTCTCATTCCGGAAGATCAAAAACAATGGACTCATTATCATATTGGTCAGTTGCTCCTACAACAAACATCTCCGGCCACGAGAGACGAACAAATTTTTGAGCTGGTTAATCAACTCAACTATGGCATTTCCCTAATTCGCCAACCTTCCGAGAAAATTGAAGTGGCACAACTCAATCTCATCGCCGCTCAAAAAGCCAGATCGGCCGCGGCTTATGACGCGGCCCAAAACTATGCAGAATTAGGAGTCTCATTATTGGGAGAAAAAGCTTGGGAAGAACAGTATGACGTCACTCTTTCATTTTATGAACTGGCCGCAGAAATCGCGTTCTTGACTGGGGATTTCCCCCAAATGGAAGAATGTATTAATACTGTGATTTCTCGGGCACAAAAGTTACTAGATAAAATCAATGTTTACAAGCTTCATATTAAATCAAGAATCTCCCTGGCTAAATTCCCTGAAGCTCTCATCATTGGTCAAGACGTCCTGCAAGAATTGGGGATCACGTTTAGTCCTGCCCCTACATCTGAGGATATCCAGACAAACATACAGGAAATCACCGAATTGATTGGGGATCGAGACATCATAGATTTACTTCATCTCCCCGAGAACGTCGATAAACTGAAATTAGCCATTATCCAGATAACAACTGGAGTGGCTCCAGCGGCTTATCTTTCCGGCTCTCCCCTCTTTCCTTTACTCGTTTCTTGTGCTGTTAAGCTATCGATTGAGTCAGGTAATACAGCCGATTCTGCCTTAGCTTATTCGTTATACAGCATTGTGACTTGTAATGTTTTGCAGGATGTGGACGGGGCTACAGCATTTAGTCAGTTGGCACTCGAGTTAGTTGATAAACTTGATGCCAAGGCCGTTAAACCAGAAATATATAGTGCCGTAGGACTCTATATTCTACATCGTAAATCTCCAGTCATAGCAACCCTACCGTTGTTCTCTGACGGCTATACAGCAGCACTAGACGTTGGTAATTTGGAATATCTTGCCTACAATGCTAACGAATTTTGTACTTATTCTTTTTTCTGTGGTCAACCCCTAACAACCTTAGCACAGGAATCACAGGACTACTGCCAGGCTCTGGTCAATTTTAATCAATTGGCTGTCGCAAATTACTGCCGTCTTTGCTGGCAATCTACCTTGAATTTGCTAGGACAGACTGATGACCCCACTCTTCTCGCTGGGGAAGCCGTTCAAGAAACCGAACTATTGCCCTTCATGCTGTCTGCTCATGATTTATCTGGGCTATATTTTTTCTATCTATATAAAATCATGTTGTGCTATCTGTTTAGAGAGATAGATTTAGCCAATCATGATGCCCTAGAGATTCGCAATTATTTAATGGCTGGGGCAGGAACTTTAGGAGAAGCCGTCTTTTACTTCTATGACTCCCTGATTGCGTTAGCACAGTTGCCATCCGTTACAGAGGAGGCGGCCTCTACCTTAGAACAGCGAGTCGAGTGTAATCAAACTCAGCTAGAGTTTTGGGCACACCATGCACCAATGAATCATCAACATAAGGTTGATTTAGTGAGTGCTGAACGATTGAGAGTATTGGGTCAGTCCTATGAAGCTGGGGATTACTACGATCGCGCCATAGCTGGAGCCAAGGAAAACGGCTACACCCCAGAAGAAGCCCTCGCCAATGAACTCGCCGGTCAGTTTTACCTAGATTGGGGCAAACAGAAAGTAGCCGCCGCTTACATTCAAGAAGCTTACTACTGCTATACCCGTTGGGGAGCCAAAGCCAAAGTCGATGATTTGGAGCAACGCTATCCTCAATTGCTGCAACCTATCCTGCAAGCCGCCAATCAACCCCTCACGGTTTTACAAACCCTATCCACGATCTCAGAGTCAACCTACTCTGTCCATACTTACTCAAGTAAAAGTGTATCGAGAAGCAGCACTAACCAGGTCTTAGATTTTGTAACCCTGCTGCAAGTCTCTCAAACTTTCGCCAGTACCATCGCCCTAGATGAACTGTTGGAAACCCTAGCTCAGACCATGCTGGAAAACTCTGGGGCAGATCAGTGCGCTTTAATACTCTGTGAGGATGACCAATGGCAGGTGCGGGTGATGGCAAATCTAGACCAGGTGACCTTGCAATCTACATCCGTGGATGATAACCCCAGCATTCCTGCCAAGCTGATTCAGTATGTGAAGAATACGATGGTAATGGTTAGTATTGATGATCTCGATACTGACTTACCTGTAATAGATGATTACCTAGATCGGCATCACCCCAAAAGTGTATTATGTTTACCCATTCTAAAGCAGGGTAATTTACGGGCCATTTTATATCTGGAAAATCGTTCTGCGAGTGGCGTATTCAGGGGTGATCGTGTGGTTATCCTCAACTTCTTATGCACCCAAGCTGCCATTTCTCTAGAAAATGCTGGACTCTACCAAAAAGTCTCCAATTATTCCCATATCTTAGAATCTGAAGTTTTGCGCCAAACCCAAGCACTTCATCAAAAGAATCAAGAATTAGAGCAAACCTTGAAGGACTTGCAACAAACCCAAGCGCAACTGATTCAGACCGAAAAGATGTCATCATTGGGACAACTTGTTGCTGGAATTGCTCACGAAATCAATAATCCTATTGGCTACATCAAAGGAAACATAACTCCTTTAGCCAACTATTTAGAAGATTTAAAAGATTTATTAGATCTCTATCAACAAGAGGCTGATCCAGTTAGTCAAAGCCTACAAATCAAGCAAGAGGAAATTGACCTTGATTTTCTGTTGCAAGACGTAGAAGAAATTCTGAAGTCAATGACAAAGGGGAGTGATCGCATCCAGAAAATTGTACTGAGTTTGCAAAACTTTTCTCGTTTGAATGAATCTTTGAGCAAAGCAGTGGATTTACACAGTGGTCTTGACAGCACATTATCCATTTTGCAGCATCGCTTGCAAAGAACGGGAAATTTCCCTGAAATAAAAGTAGTCTGCAACTATGGTAATTTACCTAGAATTACCTGTTATCCGAGCCAGTTAAATCAAGTGTTTCTGAATATTCTCAACAATGCGATCGATGCTATTCGAGAAAATCCTCAATGCACCGACAACCCTGAAATTCGGATTGGCACGGAAGCCCTCGCTCAGGGACAGGTTCGCATTGCGATCGCCAATACTGACAGCATGATCCCCAAAGAAATTCAAGACCGTATTTTTGACCCCTTCTTCACGACCAAACCCGTGGGGAGTGGTACCGGGTTGGGACTATTTGTTAGCTATTCCATTATTCAAAAACATCGAGGAGAATTGAGAGTAACATCGCCCTCTCTCAGGGAAACAGAATTTGAAATAATTCTTCCTGTTCAATAGCAGATAACCAAAATCATCATGCTATCACCGATACTGAACCAGGTCATATCGGTAGCCATTCACCGCCGGAAATTGCTCGCGCGGAATGGGAATCCTTGTCCAGTTTGGTATCTGTTGATCGCTGACTTGGGGAGCATGGAAGTTAATATACCAGACATCAAACGGAGGTGAAAGGGTCGATAACTCCTCCCTCAACACATCTGTGGGATAGTGTTCCTCATCGGGGTGAGCTAAGAGAAACTGCTGAGGGAGAGAGGTGTTTAAGCGCCGTAATTCCCAAGCGATCGCCTGTAACCGTCCCGTTTGTCCATGATGCTTATGGGTTGTTGCCAAAATCACAGGAACATCTGAGGTGGAGTTGATAATCCCCGCGAGGCGATCGCCGCGATGGTTTTGTAAGTAACTTAGATTGCTAACAACACTCAAACTTCCCACCAACAGGATCAGTCCCAAGGATAACACGTGCTTCTGTTGGTGTAGCCAAGCTGATTCTAACAGCGCCGCCACCAGCAACAAGACCACTGGCAATAAAGGGAAAAAGAAACGAGGGGCGAGCGTTAAATCATTACCCGTACTGTAGGTTAGTCCTAACAGGAGCAGCAATTCTACCCAAAACACCTGCCACCATATCCTCACCTGAGGGCGAGTTTTCCCCCTATGACGATAGAGCAAATACCCCAACGCCACCAACGCCAAAAGTAAGCCCGCTGCCGCCAAAACCAAGCCCCAAAGCGGTAGCACAAACACATCCAACGGAGCCATGAAGACCATAGAAATCAGCCATAATACCCCCCGGCCCAAAGACTCAAATACCCCTAACTGGCCATCGCTCACCCAATCCGTTAAATCACTCTCCACAAAGCCACCCCAGACGGGAAGCCATACCAACCCAGTCACCGCCGTCCCCAACGCCGCCACACCCACCCCTCGCCAAGCTCTCGCCGTTCTAGGAACAGTCCCCTGAAGCCAATGGCTCCCTAAAACCACTCCCTGCATCAGAGGAAGCAGACCAAAAAAGTAATGCACTGCAATTCCCAAGCCATTCACCAGAATCCAGACACTCGTCCAACCCCACAGCCATCGTTGTGCTGAGGAATTGGGGTTAAAAAGAGTTTCTAGGGCTAGGGTAAAGCTATAGTAGGAGGCGATCGCCAGGAAAATTGCCAAGGTATAATGGCGAGCTTCCTGAGCTAAAAAGACCCCCAGGGGTGATAGAGCCATTAACGCCGCCGCCAGGTGAGCGACGGTGGCTGAGCCAAAAGCTCGCTTCCCTAAGCCATACATCGCCGGAATTGTTAAAGCTCCCCAAAAGGCGGAGAGGGCGCGACTGGCCCAAAGTAGCGGTTCTGGAGAGGCCTCTCGGACGGGTTGCAGCCAGAGATGAGTCAGAAAAAAATATAGGGGTGGATGGGTACTTTCCTGCATTAAATGTTGCCAAACCTCCCCTAAACCTGCCCCAGGAGTGGGTTGTAATGGGTCTAGCAGCTGTTCAGGGGGAATCAATTGATTGAGGGGAACCTCCAGAAAGCTATTCCCCAAACTAAACGCCAGGGTGGCACATTCATCGGTCCAGGGAGGTAACGTTCCTAAGCCAATCAGGCGTATCCCGAACCCCAGGACAAACCAAGCCAAACATTTCATGAACACGGGTGCAATTCGCTCATCTGTTCTCGGGTGACGGCTTCTACTTTAGCGGAGGTGGGTTGCTGACGTTGGTAAAGCCAGACAGTGATTCCATTTGTGACGGTGAAGGATTCAGGGAGGCGGCGGAAATCTTGGGCGATCGCACAAGTGTGGGAAAAAGCCTCAGATAAATACTCAAGTTGTGTCTGAGAGCGCGATCGCACCACTTGCTCCTCATCTAAACCAATCACCTGAGCCGGAGTCGCCACCACCACCACATCTGCTATCAAGACCATCTCTAAGGGAGACACCTCCCCATCAAAAATCGCGACGGGGAGTAGGGTTAACGGGGGAGCGTCGCGAAACTGTTGAAATTGCTCCGAGATAAACATAGAGGTATTGAGGTGATTGGAGGCGGCCAGAAAGGCAATCTGTTGCTGCTGCTGACTCAACTCTTGCAAGCGCTGTAGCAGCCGTTGTAGCACCTCGTGATCCTGACGGACTAAGGGAGCATAGGCGCGAGCAAATAGGCCAGCAGCTGAGGGGGGAACTGTTGAGAATCCCAATCCTAAAGATAGATTAACCGTTAAATAAGCTCCCAAGATAACGATTCCCCACGGCCATCGCTGAAGTTCACCGAGCAGGGCCAAGAGTGCTAACACGAGCCAGGGAGTTAGATGCAGGGTGTAGTGAACATTCCCATATCGCAAGTGAAACAGCAAAATTCCCAGAGATAGAAAGCTCGCTCCTCCCACAAACCGCCAGCGTCGAGAGGGCCAGCGTTGACTGAGGAGGCATCCGAGTAGGGCCAATCCCCAAACTCCCCAACCATAGGCTAATCCGGTGCGCTCTAGCATCACTGAGATGGGAAGCTGCCAACGTTCATAGCGATGACTGAAATCCGTCGTTAAGGCACGTTGGGTAAAGTGTGGCGCGATCGCGAACATCAACAACACAGCCACAATCCCCACCAGGGTCAATCGTAGCCACACCCCCAGCATCGGCCGCCAACTCTTTCGTTCCAGAGACCCTTGAGAAACGGCGGCAGCCAGTAAAATGGTTAAGGCAGGATAGGCAAAATGGCGACGAAACAAAATTGCTAGTCCGATGAGGAGACCCATTGCCAGAATTGATCGTCGGCGATGTAAACTAGGGTCGCGCAGATAAAACCAGGTTGCCCAAATCAGGAGGGTGGCTCCCCCAATGTCAGGGTAACCTCGCAAGAGGGGAACCCAGGTCATGGGAAACAGAAGGGCGAAGAAACTAGCGAACCAAAATCGCGATCGCCGTCCCCAGTAGTGCTGATGGGGAAACGGTAGTTCTTGGGCGATCGCCCCCAATCCTAGACAAAAGGGGACTAGATAAACCAGAGACAAGCCCAAACAATAGGCAATACGGCTATTCTGTCCAAGCCAAAGAAAGGGCAAAAGAGGTAACGTGTACAGAGCATTTTTTTGTTGACTCAAACTCAATTGAATAAACTCCCATCCCTCCTGAATGGAATTTTGAAACGCCTCTGCGACCAAAATGGCATAGTTCTGATAGTCAGCATAATCCCAACTATAAAAACCCGTTTCTTGGCTAACATAGCTGACACTAACACCAACCACAACGGTCAGAAATACCCCATAAATGATGCCATCAACAACTCTCAAGGTCATGGGCGTAGTAATAAGATGCCAGACTGAACCAGACCCACAAAAATCCCCAAGAGTCCTCCTAGATTGACAATGGCTTGCAGCTCACTTTTAACAATTCCTTCTACCGCCATTTCCAGATTTTCAGGAGATGTTGCATTCACTCGATCCACAATCACCTTGTCGATGGATAAAATGGGAATGGCTTGAGCAACAATCTTTTCTAGGTCTTCTTCCAAATAGCGATCCAACACTAAAGCCAACTCATAGCTAATTGGCTCTAAGGAATCATTCACCGCCGAAGAAGATTGAAGACGAGTTATAGCTAATTGGGCGACATTTTCAAAATCGACGGAGCCGCTTAAACTCTCAAATAACGCTTTTCCTTCTGTTTTAATATATTTGCGAACACTTTCTTTTAATGTTTTTCGTAGTTGTCTAACTGTAGAGACGGGCAAGTTTTGCAAGGAGAGGTTTTGTAAAAACTCTTTCAGCCGTGATTGCAAGGAAAGAGAGTCTATCACTTCTTCAAGTCGTTTATTGGCTTGCTCCTTATCATCTAAACAAAAGTTTCTCAGGCGAACTAGAGCATTCCGTAATCCTAACACATTGGCAACCAACCAATAGGTTCCGCTACTTTTTTCTCGGAAACTTTCATCAATAATCAAAATATTTCGGTCGGTCAAAAAGTCAATGAGAGCTAAGCGAACGGCGTTAGGAGATAGAGCGATTTTCATCAACCACTCCGATAGCTGATAAGCTTGGCTATCGGTGAGTTGAAACTCTAAGAGAACATCATCAAAAATTTGATTGAGTTGGCGATCGAGGAAGTCCTCTCGTCGTGCCAAGACCTTTAAGATTCGGGGAAGCGATCGCCCCACCAAGTCGCGTAAGATTCCTGCAATAATTTTATTGCTTTTATCATTTGGGTCTGCCTTTAAACTCCCCTGTGCCATCTTGAGCAGCCACAGAATTGCTCCTTGAAGTCGCTCAATTGCCAAGAGACGACGAGCAATTTTTTGCAGTTCCCCCGGCGTTAACAGTGAGCCCATAATAGTATCAGAAACCCGTTTTGCGAGACGTTCCTGGTTCCGGGGAATCAAACCGGGAGTAAAGGGCAAGCGATACTTACCGACATAATAGGCCCGATAGGGACGAAACAGCATTTTGATGGCGAGGTCATTGGTGAAATAGCCAATGATTCCGCCAGCAATTGGGGGGATAAGAAGAAACCAAATGTCTGGGAGTAACAAGAAGAGAACGGGGAACAGGGAACAGGGAACAGGGGGGAAGAGGCAAGACTTAGCCTTGGGGTTTTAGGGCTTCTGGGCGACGAGGACTCCCATCATTCCTCCCATGAGGGGGTAATGGACGACTCGTTGGAACCCGGTTAACTTGGCCAGTTGCACCTGTCGGGAACCGCTGGGAAAGCGATCAAGACTCGGGGCAATATAGGCATATTCCTCTTTAACTCGAAACCGTTGGGCAGTGGGAACGACTAAAGTATCGAGATACCACTGTTGGAAGGCTCGCATCCCCCGGGATTGGGGCCGGTGCATATCTAGGATAGCAACCCCTGCCCCAGGTTTGAGAACGCGGTAGAGTTCATGTAACCCTTGGGGAATATCCGTGAGATTGCGTAAGCCATAGCCCATGGTCGCTGCGTCGAAAGACTCGTCTTCAAAGGGCAGTTGTAAGGCATCGGCCTGAATCCAATCTACCGATCGCAGCTGCTGGTAACTGCGATGGCGGGCCACCTCTAACTGAGCAACGGAAAAATCAGCCCCCACAACCGTCCCCGTTGGACCGACCACTTCCGCCAAAAGGAGGGCAATATCCCCACTCCCGCAACAGACATCTAAGACGCGATCGCCCCCCTTCGCCCCAGACCAGTTCACTGCCATCTGTTTCCAGATCCGGTGAGTGCCAAAACTGAGGCTATCATTGAGGCGATCGTAGAGGGGAGCGATGCGGTCGAAAAGTTGCTGAATCTCCCCTGGGTCAGGCTGCATACTCATTCAATCTCATCCAATCAATCCCTAGGCCTTCAAGAAGCAAGCTTAGCAGAAGCCAACGCCAATGCCATTTGTTGGGTACAGCGGTGAATCCATTCCACCTCATTTTCTTGAATAGCATTGGGACTTTTCCATTGCAGAGAGGCCAAGGCCAGAAGTTGCTTACGGAAGACCACCGGCAACACTAAATGAGCTTTCACCCCTGTAGATTGATAACTTTCGAGTTGCCCTAATTCTGCATCTCCGGCAACGTTCGCCACCCCTTGCACCATTTGACTGGCGATCGCCTCTTGGGCCAAGGGATCATCCCCGAGGTCAATTCTCTCGTCTTGGCCGTAACAGACCGGACTACCGGCTAGGTCACTCCCATCCATCAGTTGCAAAATGCAACTGTCAGCCTGAAAGTTCTCTCCCAGAGCATCGGCAATCGGTTGTAGCGATGATTCAATATCCGTTGAAGTTTGGGCCACGTCCATGAGGGTGGCGAGTACCGCCATCTGGGCCTGAGACCATTCGAGTTCCTCGGTTTTCTGTTTCAGCAACTCATAGGTGTCGGCGGCCCGTTGGACCACCCCTCGTAACTCATTGGGGTCCCAAGGTTTAGTGATATATTTATAGACCTGTCCAGAGTTGATCGCCTCGACTAAGTCTTCAATATCCGTAAAACCCGTCAGAATAATCCGGACTGTATTGGGAAATTGAGTCACGGTTTTACTTAAAAACTCCGTGCCTTTCATCTCCGGCATCCGTTGATCCGAGACGATCACCGCCACTTCGCCCTCTTTCTCCAGAACCTCCAGGGCCTGGATGCCACTTTCAGCTTTATAAACCTGAAATTCTCGGCGAAAGGTGCGATAGAGCAAATCTAAATTATCTGGTTCATCGTCAACCACCAGCATTTTCGGTTTTTTGGGTCGCATCGAAGTCCTCAATCGAGTCTTTACATCATCAAGTTCTGGCATGGCAAGTTCTGGCATGGTATGGATTGTACCTACCTCCATTTGGACAGTTGGTTCCTGATCGAACCGGAACCCTCTCCTCTCCCTTGCTTGGAGACAGTCAAGTCCCTGATCTATGATACTTTGCCAAGTGGGCGATCGCGAAACTCAGATCTATGACCAGACAAATCTTTAATATCTGCCCAAACGCATCGAGTCTCGACCCCTCCAGATTAACCGCTTCTGTGAACCTCTTGACAAGGAGACCCCAATGGACGTCATTCCCGCAATTGATTTATTAGGTGGCCGTTGTGTCCGCCTTTACCAAGGAGACTATGAACAGTCGCAAACCTTTAGTGAAGATCCTGTAGCCATGGCGCAACAATGGCAAGACCAAGGAGCGAGTCGCCTCCATTTGGTCGATCTCGACGGGGCCAAGGAAGGTCGTCCTGAAAATAGCACTGTCATTGAAGCCATTACCCGTCGGCTATCCATTCCCGTCCAACTTGGGGGTGGCCTGCGCGATCGCGAGACAGTGGCCCGAGTCTTAGACTGTGGCGTTGAACGTGCCATTCTCGGAACCGCTGCCGTGGAACAGCCTCAATTGGTTCAACAACTCTGTCAGGAATTTCCAGGACAGATTGCCGTGGGGATTGATGCTCGTGACGGCTCAGTCGCCACCCGTGGCTGGCTGGAAACCTCAGAAGTTAAAGCCACAGATTTAGCACAACAGATGGCTGATTATGGGGTAGCCGCTATCATCTATACGGACATTCACCGAGATGGAACCCTCAGGGGTCCCAATCGTGAGGCCTTGCGAGAGTTGGCCGAGGCCATCTCCGTTCCGGTCATTGCCTCAGGTGGCATGAGTTCGGTCTCTGATGTATTGGGGTTACTCTCCCTGGAATCCTTGGGGGTAACCGGGGCAATTATCGGCCGGGCCCTCTATACGGGAGATATATCGCTCCAAGAGGCCGTTCGGGCCGTGGGTGAGGGACGTTGGCAAGACGTGCCACCGGACTTAGGATCCTCGGCTCTAGCTTAAGGATGCCGGGGAATCTCGGGAGTGTGCAGACCCGGAGATTCAGAGCCGTGAGAGTGTCGCTGGGGTCGTCGTTGGGGTTGCCGATGCCGCAGACTGCCCCGGCGGAAGTTTTGCTCCAACCATTGACGGAATTTATCTTCAATGGCGAAGGCTTCCCGCTCAAAGACGTTCTCTTTATACACCAGATCCGCTCGCTTGTACTCCCGGAAATATTCATGACCAAAGGCGTGGAGTCCTCCGAGGTCTTCAGATTGGCGCACATGGACTAACTCGTGAGCCAGAAGCACCAGTTGTTCGGGATCCTCGGGGGTATACGGCTGATGGATATAAATCCGGTTCCCATAGACCTGAGCATTGGATGAGCCGACATCAAGCCGCAGGTTAGCTCCCACCCAGTTATCAATCAGTTGGACCTCATAGACGACCTCAACGCGATCGACTAAATCGCCAAAAAAAGGGCGTAGATATCGCTTCTGAGAGAGGGTGAGGGCAGATCCATAAGGATACTGATGGTGCATAATTTGGGCGATCGCCTGGTAGGATACGGCTCCTAGACGAATTAAAACCGGTTTGGGCAGACCTTCCGGGACTTTGCCGGCGCAAATCTGGCCGAGCAGAGTATGACTCGATAGGCAGGAAACAATCGTCTGTTCCGATACTGACCAACCGGACAAGACGACCGTCAAACAGCTAAAAAAACTCAGCAATCCCACCGCTAGGCGGTGGTGTAAGCGCCTTAACCTCACTCGTGAACGACTTTGAGGATGTCGTCTTATGTCTGAGCGGCGGCTCTGACGGGAATGGAGGGTTAACCGAGGCGATGGCATTTCAGTCTTCAATCTGGGTGGGCGGGACAAACTGGGTTATCGAGTCTTACCAGGTCATGCGTCCTCCGGTAGGACAGAAAGCTGGGGTTCAACTCTAGAGTCTGACCTCAGTTGAATGAGCATTACAATCTATCCCCCTACTTATGATAAACAGAGACACTGTCTCGTGATCCTGTTCCTTTTCTTGAACCTATGACGATCGCCTATCACAAAACGTTCCAAATCGTGTTGAGTTTGTAGAAATGTTAAGTTTTTTGGGGTATCCTAAATCACAACCCACTGATGGACGAGCCTCCTTGGGCTGAAGTCCCTCAAAATGACGCAATACTCATCGATAACGAATCAGGACTCCTTCACCTAACGCACCTTTTTCTACTACAATACAATCCAATCCAAAATTCATTCACATCCGACTCGTTCTTACATGACTCAAGCCAATCCTGAAACTGTCACAAACCCATCGCAAACACAGGATAAAACAATTCCATTTTTGCCCGTCAAGGAGCTATCTCCAGCACAATGGTCAACCCAGATGTTTATCCAAGAGCATCAAATCCCAGGGATTCCCGTTGTTTTACGCCATGGGGTCTCTGAACCGGAATGGAACCTGGAATATTTGGAATCAAAAATTGGCTCAGAAAAATTCCTCTGTCGCTTTTATGGTCAGGAGCGACAAACCCTTGACAAACGTAAATGGCAAACGATCGGCAGTGGGATTGCCGCCAAATGTCTCTCCTTTTTCGAGTATGCGAGCCTAGTGCGATCGGGAGAAGCCCACCGTGACGATATTTATTTAGCCAAATGTCCCCTAGCCACAACATCACTGGCCAACTCCCCCAGCCTGCAAGCCCTTGGTCCTCAATTTAATCTCCACAAAGCCATGACCGACTTCAATCTTTGGGCTGGAGCCGGTGGTCATGTTGAAAGTCTACACTACGACACCTTTGACGGAACCTTGATTCAATTATCCGGACAAAAACGGGTCGTCTTATTTCCTCCCGCCCAACTTTCTAATCTTTATCCCTTTCCCCTGATGGGACATCTACACCATGGCTTAAAACTACGGTCTTGGTTCAGCCAAGTCTATCCAGACAAACCTGATTTTGAGACATTTCCTGGTCTAGAGGAAGCCTTTAAACACCGCTATGAAGTCATTTTAAATCCAGGGGATGTTCTCTATCTTCCGGTTGGCTGGTGGCATGAAGTGAGTGCATTAGGAGAGGGATTTGTCTGTTCAGCCAACCGATTTTGGGCCGTGTTCCCCCGTCGCCGGGTTCTATCTCAATGGAGTTCCTGGCGTACCTATTTTGCCTTTTTATTATCCATGCCCTTCATGAGTCTTAAGTTTGCTCAAGCCCTCATGAAACCCAACCGCAAGGAAGAAGTCGAGAAAGTAATACGGATGTTTTAAGAGACCGTTGAGAGGAGGTTCAAAACAGGTCCATATGGGCGATCGCCATGGCTGAGGAATGAAGCCGGGTCTCAATCCACATCAATCCGGGCCACATGAAACCCCATCACACATTGATAATGACGACCCGAGCGATCGCCACAGGAGTTGACCACCCGTCCACAATCGAGTTTTCCCCCACGCCAGCGCGGTTGTCCGTTGTGGTCAGCCAACAGGCAGCTTTGACAAACTTGACAGGTGGGTAACAGGGAATTGTCCGTTAAAATCACAACCATGATTCCAAGACCTCCAAAACGGGATTAACGCTGACCTGACTCCATTGTAGGCCCTACATCCGCCCCTGGGCGATCGCTCATCTCCCGAGTCCCAGCGCCCTTCACCTAACCATCGAAACAGGCTACAATCAGGAGTTCAGGCCCCCAGAATCCCCCCCCTAACACGTGTAACCCGTCGTCAGCCGACGCACCCAGACGATTTAACTCAATCATGACTCAGACTAACTTAGACTTCCTGGCCGCCAGTGATCCCACCTTAGCGGAGATCCTCAACTCAGAACTGCAACGCCAGCGGGATCACCTAGAACTCATCGCCAGCGAAAACTTCACCTCCGCTGCGGTTCTCGCGGCCCAAGGCTCAGTTCTCACCAATAAATACGCCGAAGGCCTACCCAAAAAACGCTACTACGGTGGCTGTGAACATGTCGATCGCGCCGAACAACTAGCCATCGACCGAGCCAAAGCATTATTTGGGGCAGCCCACGCCAACGTTCAGCCCCATTCCGGCGCCCAAGCCAATTTTGCCGTTTTCCTGACCTTACTGAAGCCAGGAGACACCATTATGGGCATGGATTTGTCTCATGGGGGTCACCTCACCCATGGCTCCCCAGTCAATGTCTCCGGGAAATGGTTTAACGTCCACCATTATGGCGTCAGCCAAGACAGCGAAGAACTCGACTACGAAAACATCCGTCAACTGGCCCTCAAGCACCGGCCTAAACTCCTCATTTGCGGCTACTCCGCCTACCCTCGCACCATCCACTTCGACAAATTCCGGGCCATTGCCGACGAAGTCGGAGCCTACCTCCTCGCCGACATTGCCCATATCGCCGGACTCGTCGCCAGTGGTCATCACCCCAACCCCCTCCCCCATTGTCACGTGGTCACCACCACCACCCATAAAACCCTACGAGGTCCCCGGGGAGGTCTGATTCTGACTCAGGATGCTGAGTTGGGTAAAAAACTCGATAAAGCTGTCTTCCCCGGTAGCCAAGGGGGTCCCTTGGAACATGTCATCGCCGCCAAAGCTGTCGCGTTTGGGGAAGCCCTGAAACCCGAATTTAAAACCTATTCGGCACAAGTGATTGAGAATGCCCAGGCCATGGCCCGGCAACTTCAGGAACGGGGTCTCAAAATTGTCTCCAATGGCACCGACAACCATTTAATGCTGGTCGATTTGCGATCGGTGAAAATGACCGGGAAACGAGCCGACGCATTGGTGAGTGGGGTCAATATCACCGCCAACAAGAACACCGTTCCCTTCGATCCAGAATCACCCTTCGTTACCAGTGGCTTACGGTTAGGGTCTCCCGCCATGACCACTCGCGGCCTAGGTGTTGAGGACTTTAAGGAAATCGCCAACATCATCGCCGATCGCCTCCTCAACCCAGACGATGAGGCCGTCGCCAACACCTGCCGCCAACGGGTAGCTACCCTCTGTCAGCAGTTCCCGCTGTATCCACATTTACGGATTCCCGTCCCAGCTATGGCGTAGATTAAGTATCCGCGATAACAGAGTTTCTGGGCAGTCCAACCGGGCTGTCCTTTTTTTGCCTCTGAGACCGAGAAACCCTGGAATTTTTTCCCATCTCAAAACCGCCGTAACGTTCTATAGTCTTCGTTTTGAGAGCTTGACGTTTCCGGGATGGCTGAAATTTATCGGAAAGAATCATGGCAGAAGTCGTCGCGATCGCGGTACACTAAGCCCCATTGCTCCCACCCTAACCCTATCCTCGGGCTTCAACTCCAGATGCCGCAACATCTGTATCATCTGTTTGCCTTTCTCATTTCCGCAGCCATTGTTCTGATTACTACCCCCTGGGTGAAGGAACTGGGCCTGCGTAGTGGCCGAGTCGATATTCCCAATGATCGCAAAGTTCACGATCGCCCCATGGTTCGCTTGGGAGGAGTGTCAATTTTCCTCGGGACTCTCATGGCCCTACTTCTAATTTGGAAGTTAGGGGGATTTATTGACACCGACGGTCGTTATCTCGATCCCGCCACAGAATATGAAATTTGGGGAGTGACCATTGGCGGACTTCTCTTTTTCCTGATTGGTTTTGCCGATGATTTATTTAATCTCTCTGCCATTACTCGCCTCCTCTTACAAATGCTGGTGGCTAGCGTGGCCTGGTCTGTCTGTGGGGTCAGCATTGATTTTCTCACCATTCCCTTCCTGGGCTTAGTAGAATTACCCGGATTGGTGAGTTTACCGGTGACGGTAATTTGGCTGGTGGGAATGGCCAATGCGATTAACTGGATTGATGGACTCGACGGACTGGCGGCGGGAGTGTCTGGGATTGCAGCGGTGGTTCTGTTGGTGGTGAGCTTATTTATGGAACAACCGGCAGCTGCCCTGATTGCGGCGGCGTTAGCCGGAGGGGCCCTAGGATTTCTGCGCTATAACTTCAACCCAGCCCAAATTTTTATGGGGGATGGTGGGTCCTATTATCTCGGCTTTACCTTAGCCGGCGTCGGGGCGATCGGTTTGGTCAAGAGTACCGCCGTTACAGCGGTGTTACTTCCCTATATTATTTTGGCCGTGCCGATTTTTGATATGTCAGCGGTGATTGTCGATCGCCTCCGCAATGGCATTTCTCCCTTTGCGGCCGACAAGCGACATCTCCATCATCGCCTACTCAATGCCGGACTCTCCCATCGCTTCACGGTTCTGTTTATCTATGCCTTAACCCTCTGGGTGGGTGGCTTGGCCTTAGCCTTTGCCGGACTTCCCAGCGGCCAAGCCTATGCCTTAGCGGCCACCTCGTTGCTGGGCTATGTGGCTTGGAAGGCCTGGAACTATGCCCGTTAGAATTCCATAAATCTTAGATGAATTGCGTCATTTGCAAGCATGGACATACAGTCCCAGGAAAAACAACCGTGACCCTAGACCGGGATGGAGTGATCATCATCCTGAAAAACGTTCCCGCCGAAATTTGTGATAACTGTGGTGAGTATTATCTCAGTGATGAGACAACTCGGGTTATCCTCGAAGTTGCAGAACAGGCGATGGCCAAGGGAATTGACCTCGAAGTCCGTCAGTATGCTGCCTGTTGAGTCCGAGATCAATCCATGGAGACGGTCACAGCAGCAACGGCGATGAGCATATCATCGTTTTTATCCTCTAATTCCGCAATGGCTCGCCCCACCGTGACCATTCCCCCCGCCTCAAGCCGCAGGGTTTTGTGTCCAAAAGGCAACACCGCTAAGACCTCCTCCTGCCGAACCTGGTCAGGATAGGGAACCGCCACCTGAACATCAACATACATTTGATTGGGATGATCTAATCCCGCAACTTCCCAAACACCCGGTAGGGCATTATGGGCGATCGCATTACGAACCGCCCGGACTGCGGCCACGGTAGGATCCTGGCCATGTTGGTCAACTCCCATCCCCATCTCAATAATTAAACGTTTACGAGCCATGACATTCCCTGAACATTGACGCTATTGGGACAGTTTAGCCGAAAGTTCCCGCCAAAATGAGCAATTTTGCCAAAAATGGGTCGAAGAAACCCTCCTCCCAATTTCGGTTGCACTCACTGGGCAAGTTCGCCAAGATTTCCTATCTTAGTAATAGATAGCCGGAGCGACAAACATAACCATTATGAACTCTCTACCTCACACTGGACGCGAGAAAACCGATAACCCCCTCTGGGATTATGTGCAGTCCCTCTCCCCTGAGGCGATCGCCAAACTCTCCCAGCCCAACCCGGAAGTAGCCCAGGTGATGGAACGCTCGATCGCCGGAATGTTAGGAACGCTGCCCCCGGAAGGCTTCGATGTCGCCGTTACGACATCCCGGGAAAATCTCAGCAAACTCCTCGTCTCTGCCATGATGAACGGGTATTTCCTCAACAGTGCCCATCAGCGGATGGCCTTTGACCAGTCCTTACAAGCGGTTCAAATGGATGACAATGCTGATGGTGATGGGTAAGCCGCGCCCCGTGGCCCTTCCGGAGCTAATAGTTCAGCCAAAAACCTCTTCAGGATCTCCCGCCCAGCTCGAACGGCTGGGTGGGCGTAACGGCCTCGACAATCCCTATTTGTCGAGGCCGTGCTGTATCGATCAAATCTACTAAATCTACTACAGCTATCTGCGGCATAACGTTTGAAAAACGGTATCAAATACGACCAAGCCTTCGCCACCGGCTGTGATAGGGTGGCGAAAACTTTTCCCAGCGCTATTTACATGGCCACATCCGTCATCTGGCGTATTTTGATGACACACCCTAGGGCGGGGACTGGAAACCTCACCGTTAAATAAAGCCCTTGGGCTGCTTGGGAAAAGGTTTTGGTCTCATTAAAATATATCCATACATGGTTATTTCAGCTGTAGCAAAGTCGCTCAGTGACTGGGGCAGCCTGGGCTGTACCTCTTCGTCCCTGATGCTGCCCGGTCAGCCCTGCCAGGACTGTGGCACCATGCACTTTTCCGCCGATCACTCACTGTTCATGCAAACCATGCCCCAGGATCCAGTGGACATGGTGGATGACCTGATCAAAATGGGACTGTACAAGGACAGCCAGTTGCGGGCGGCGGATCGGGTGAATGCCCACGAGCTACGTAAGGCACTATTCCTAAAGCAGGTGGGGCGCGGCGATCCTCAGCGAGAGAAGCTGATTCTGGCGCTGTGCAAGCAGGCGGGGGGTCTGGAGAATGCCTTTGCAGCCGCCTTTGGCCCCCAGGCGGGGCTGTTCTTTGCCGACTCCATTCGCAATAGCGGGACCACCCGGCGGGAGTTCCTGCGCAACATGGCCGTGGGAGCGGCACTGGTGACCCTAGCAAGCTGTGGAGGCAACGGTGACCCTGCGACCCAGGATGCAGCGGATGCTCCTATCGATCCGAGCGCTCTAGAAAAGACCGATATTCAGGTGGGCTTCATCCCCATCACCTGTGCCACGCCGATCATCATGTCGGACCCCCTGGGTTTCTATGAGCGCTATGGTTTCAACGCTACCACCGTGAGAATGCCAAGCTGGGGGGCAGTGCGTGACTCGGCCATTGCTGGAGAACTGGACGCCTACCACATGCTGGCCCCCATGCCCATCGCCATGACCCTAGGGTTGGGGTCTCCCACCTTTGGCGTGCGGCTGGCCAGTATCCAGAACATCAATGGTCAGGCCATCACCATCGCTGAGCGGCACCGGGGCAACGTCAACGGCCCTGAGGATTTCCGAGGCTTCATCATTGGAGTCCCCTTTCCCTACTCCATGCACAACCTGCTGATTCGCTACTATCTGGCTACAGGCGGCCTCAACCCTGATACCGATGTGCAAATTCGCCCAGTGCCCCCCCCGGACAGCATCGCCCAGCTCATCGCGGGGGACATTGATGCCATGTTGATGCCGGATCCCTTTAACCAGCGGGCGGTATTTGAGGAAGCGGGCTTTATCTATATGCTCACCAAAGATCTATGGAATGGTCATCCCTGCTGTGCCTTCACCGCCAGCGATAACTGGATTGAAGCTAACCCCAACTCCTTCCGCGCCCTGAACAAGGCCATCCTTGAGGCGGCGGGCTATGCTCGCGATCCGGGCAACCGGGCTGAAATTGCGGCGGCGATCTCCGGTCGGGCCTACCTCAACCAGCCCCAGGAGGTGGTGGAAGCAGTGCTGACGGGTAACTTTGAGGATGGCTTGGGCAACACTCAATCGGTGCCCGATCGCATCGACTTTGACCCCCATCCCTGGCAGAGCTTTGCCAAGTGGATTTCCTCCCAACTGCTGCGCTGGGACTTGCAGGGCGACGGCCGAGTCTCTGAGGTGATCACCAGCGACACCTTTAACAGCATTGGCGAAGAGATCTTCCTGACTGACCTAGCGCGGGAGCTTGCTGAGGAGCTGGGGCAAAATCCGCCTGCTGAAAACTCACGGGAGGAGCAGCTAGCCTTTGATACCTTTGACCCCTCGGATCCAGCAGCCTACGTTCAGTCCCAGATTGATACCTTTGGCGTGTAGTGTTTCCAAAACTTGACTGACGCCTAGTTTCGATCTCTTGTGTTCTATGTATAGTGAGGTTCTGTTATGGCTGCAAGCTCTACGGCTACCTCGGCAGACTTGGTTCCTTCCCTAACCAAGGCTCCCTGGTGGAAAAGTGAAAATGTCAGGGCAGCAGGGTTGTTTGCCCTATCCCTGGGTTTGTTCCTGTTGCTGTGGGAAGTGGGGGCGCGATTTGACTGGTTTGTGCGGGGGGTACCCACCGCCACCGAGACTTTGAGTGAACTGTGGTGGTGGATTTCTAATCCGTTTTTCAATAACGGCCCCAACGATTTAGGGATTGGCTGGAACTTGCTGATTAGCCTGCGCCGGGTGGCCATTGGCTACATTGCCGCGTCGCTGCTGGCGGTGCCCCTGGGCATTTTGATTGGTATTTCCCCCGTCGCTCTGAAGGCCTTCAATCCCTATATCCAACTGCTGAAGCCGGTGTCGCCCCTGGCCTGGTTACCCCTAGGTCTGTACCTGTTGCGGGACTCTGGAAAAACGGGCATCTTCATTATCTTGATCTCCAGCATTTGGCCCACCCTGATCAACACCGCCTTTGGGGTGGCCAACGTCAACAGAGATTATCTAGAGGTAGCCGATACCCTGGGGGCATCCCGGCTACGCACCATCTTTAAGGTGATTATTCCAGCGGCGCTACCCAACATTATTTCAGGGCTGCGGATCAGCATGGGGATTGCCTGGCTGGTGATTGTGGCGGCGGAAATGCTGCTAGGTAGCGGGATGGGCTTCTTCATCTGGAACGAGTGGAACAACCTATCGATTCCCAACATTCTGGTGGCTATTCTCATCATCGGCTTGACGGGGTTAATTCTCGATAGCCTGTTCGCTGCTCTAGAAAAATTTGTTGCATTTGGTCGAAACTCATGAGTCTTGCTCCTACAAACATTACTGAGCCTTCGGCGGTGCGATCGCAAACTGCCCAGCTCTCCATCCGCAACGTGACTAAGGTCTTTCCAGGCAAAAAGGATCTGTTTAGCAAGCTAACGGGTAAGGCTCGCCGCAATTTTGTGGCCATCGAAGACATCAACCTGGAGATTGAACCCAACACCTTTGTCTCCATCATTGGCCCCTCCGGTTGCGGCAAGTCCACCCTGCTGAATATGATTGCAGGGCTAAGTTCCATCTCCGGCGGCGAAATCCTGCTGAATGGTTACCCCATTACTGGGCCAGGGCCAGACCGGGGTATGGTCTTCCAAAACTACGCCCTGATGCCCTGGATGACGGTGGAGGAGAATCTACGGTTTGCGGTGGAAACCGTTAATCCGAAGATGTCCAAGAAAAACCGCGATCGCATTATTAAAGAGCATATTCAGCTCGTCGGCCTAGCCGGGGCCGAAAAGAAGCACCCCCACGAGCTATCCGGCGGAATGCGCCAACGAGTTGGTATTGCCCGCGCCTTGGCCATCAATCCGCAAATTCTGCTGATGGATGAGCCATTTGGTGCCCTGGATGCCCTGACTCGCGGCTTTTTACAGGAGGAAGTGGAACGCATTTGGGAACAGCAGCGCAAAACGGTCATCATGATTACCCACAGCATTGAAGAGGCCCTGTTGCTGAGCGATCGCATCATTATGATGACCCGTGGCCCCGCCGCCCGCATCGACGAAATCCTGGAGGTCCCCTTCCCCCGTCCGCGTAAGCGCGAAACCATCGAGCAGCACCCCCTCTACCACGACCTTAAGGCCGAGATGGAGAGCCACCTCTACCGCGAAACCCGCGCCGTCGAGGAAGCCCGCATCCAGCGGTAGGCCGCTAATCTCCCTCCCCGTCGCTCAGGGACGTGAACTGTGCTATTCTGTCCTCCTTCTCCCTGGGGGAGAAGGGCGGGGGGTAAGGGCCAAGAGCAAAACATTTGACCGAGTTAACGTAGTTTAAGAGGTTTTATCATGACCGTTCCTGCAATTACCGAGACGCTATTAGCTGCCAAGAAAGCATCGGGCCTCAGCTTTGCTGACCTAGAAGCTAAAATCGGCTGCGACGAGGTTTGGATTGCCTCGGTGTTCTACCGTCAGGCCAGCGCCTCAGTGGAAGAAGCCACCAAAATCATTGAAGCTATCGGAGCTGACTCTTCTCTGATTGAACCCCTCACCGAATGCCCGGTGAAAGGTGGCCTAGATCCCGTGGTACCCACCGACCCCCTAATCTACCGCTTCTACGAAATCATGCAAGTCTACGGGATGCCCATCAAAGCCGTTGTCCATGAAAAGTTTGGCGACGGCATCATGAGCGCCATCGACTTCACCCTGGATGTGGAAAGAGAAGAAGATCCCAAGGGCGATCGCGTCAAGGTGATCATGAGCGGCAAGTTCCTGCCCTATAAGAAGTGGTAGGAGCTATGGATGCCCACTGATGCTGATGGGCACCGACAACTCCTACCCCATGCCCTTCACCCGCGCAATCTCTGGGCTGTTGGCTAGCGTCAACAGCCCTTTCTTTCCCCCCTCTCTACTAAATAAAACTGTTGTACCTCTTCGGCCGTGGGTTGAGCCGCGATCGCCCCAGGCTTGGTGGCTGTTAATGCCCCCACGGCACTGGCATAGGTCATGATGTTACGGGCGTTCTCAGGGTCATGGAGGGCATCAACGCCATGTTTTTGAAGTTGATGTAGGAATCCGGCCACAAAGCCGTCTCCTGCCCCCGTGGTGTCCTGTACGGTCACCGGGAAAGCCTCAATGTCCCCCACCACATCCCCAAAACAATAACTACAGCCGCGATCGCCCCGAGTAATGATCAGCCGATTGACCCCTGGGAGTTGTGTGGCCACCTCCGTCACCCCCTGAGTATTAAAGAGAAAATCCGCCTCTTCCTCGGCGAGTTTTAGTAGATCTACATCGGCGATCGCCTTGCGAATCGTCGCCTTTGCTGACTCAACATCCTGCCAAAACACCGGCCGCCAGTTCACATCAATCAAGACTTGGACTCCATGCTGTTGGGCTAAGTCTCGACAATGGGCGATCGCCTCTTGGCATGGAGAATAGGCCAGTTCCAGAGTTCCCATCACCAAATACTCGGCCTCCATAAACAGGGATTCGGGAATTTGCCTAGCATCGAGGCGAGTATCGGCAAAGTCGGCACTGTTGAGTCCCCCAAATCCGGCAAATTCGCGATCGCCATCCTCCCGCCGTACAACATACACCTGTCGGGTGGGTGCATGGGGGTGTCGCTGAACCCCACTGATGTCAACCCCCACCTCTTGCAAGACTTGGCTCAGTTGATGTCCGGGTTTGTCGTCGCCAATGCAGCCAATGAATCCGGCTGAAGTTCCCAGTTTCACTAAACCACAGGCGACGTTAGCGGGCGCCCCCCCGGGATAGGCTGTCCAAGATTCAACGGCATCATAAGGCTTGCCAATCTGATCGGCTAAGCAGTCTAAGAGGATTTCTCCTAAGCAGAGGATGGTGGGGGCCATGGGTAATAATTGGAGAGACGATGGAAACAGGGAACAGGCAAGCTAGCAATAGGCAATAGGCAATGATGTTGGTAATTTTTGATGGGAATTGTAATCTCTGTGTGACGTTGGTGAGACTTCTCGAATCTTTGGATAGGGGCGATCGCTTTCGCTATCTGCCGATGCAGGATGAACGGGTGCTGTCTCGGTTTGGGATTACGCCTCAAGGCTGTGAGTTGGGCATGATTCTACTCAACCCTGACAATCCTCAAGAACGTTGGCAGGGAACGGCGGCGGCTGAGGAAATTGGGCGACGACTGCCGGCTGGGGAGGTGTTTGTTCAGGCCTATCGCAAGTTGCCGGGCCTGAAGAATTTGGGTGATGGGGTCTATGAGCAAGTGCGGGATAATCGCTATGATTGGTTCGGCCGCCGAGACCGTACCTATGGCTCTCAATATCCCCCTGACTTGACCGCTGATGCCTCTGAATAACGATGCCACAACCGTCGTAACCAACGATAGCCCAGAACAACGGGATGAGGGACGGCCAGGGCTAGACCGTTCAGGCCTAAACAGACGGTGGCTAGACTCAATAAAATGAAGGTGGGGGCTTGGACGACACCGACGGCAAACCAAGTCCAGACATGAAGAATCATGGTCACGGCGAGAATCGTCGCCAGAGCGGCGGATAATCGCTTGATATAGGGGGGTTTTTCCATGCCAACGACCCCCAGGGTGGTTAGGGTGGCTAGCAGGTTACTGGGAACGAGGAAGGCGCAGATGCCCAGACAATGGAGACGGGACAGTTCCGCGAGATGGCTGAAATCGAGCATAGTGACGTTGGTATCCTGTTGAGGTGGCCGAGGCCCGGTCGTGATGCAATGGTGATGGAACAGTGCAGATTATATTTTATCGATTGTGGTCAAGTTGACGAGTCTTCGTGCATCATTTGCTGAGTTATGGCGATTTATGTCTATTGGGGAGAGGATGAGTTTGCTTGCGATCGCGCCGTTCAGGAGTTGCGCGATCGCAGTCTTGATCCGGCTTGGGGTTCCTTTAACTTCGATAAAATCGCGGCCGATACCCCAGATGCTGCCATTGAGGGGTTAAATCAAGCCATGACACCTCCCTTTGGCGGTGGACAACGGTTGGTTTGGTTGGACAACACGCCGATTCTGCAACAGTGTTCCCAAGACATCCAGAAAAATCTGGAACGCACCCTGCCCCAACTCCCTGATACATCCGTTTTGCTGCTGACGAGTCGCAAGAAACCAGATCAGCGGCTGAAATCTACCAAACTCTTGAAAAAGCTGGCACAGTTTCAGGAATTTTCCCCGATTCCTCCCTGGAAAACTGACCTTCTGATTCGTCGGGTTCGCGAGGTGGCCCGTAGCCTGGACATTGCCATCGCCCCAGCGGCGGCGGAACGGCTGGCGGAGGCGGTGGGGAATAATACCCGCCAGTTGGTGACGGAACTGGAGAAATTGAAACTGTTTGTGGGAGAGCAACAGGTGGGAGTGGCCGCTGTGGAGGCGTTAGTAACAACCACCACCCAAACCAGTTTACAACTGGCGAAAACGATTCTTCAAGGGGATACGGCCACGGCCTTGAGCTTAGTGGATGATTTAATTGCCCGAAATGAGGTTCCGATTGTGATTTCGGCGACGTTGATTGGACAATTTCGCACTTGGCTGTGGGTCAAATTGATGATAGAGCTGCGAGAGCGAGATGAGAAAGCAATTGCCCAAGCAGCGGAGGTGGGAAATCCCAAACGCATTTACTTTTTACGGCAAGAGGTGAGTCGTATTTCCCTGGCACAGTTAGAGCAAACTTTGCCGATTTTATTAGGGTTGGAGACGCAGTTGAAGAGTGGTGGGGATGCGATCGCCACTCTTCAAATGAAGGTGATAGAATTATGCCGGGTTTGTCGACGATAGCTAACCCGGATGTTCTTGCCCTTACGTCTCAGACTGACTATGGTTCCACGATTGTCTGTTTCATCAATCATTCTTAGCGCTACAAGTATCACCCTACTCACACTTCTCAGTGGCTGTGGGGGGAATGCCTCCAACGGAAACACTCCCGAAGTAGGCACTGAAGCTCCCTCAGAAACATGGCTTGATGCGTATGCGACTAGCCTGTCGCAAATCGAACAACAACGCCAGGCCAGTGCCCGAGAAATTTTGGATAATGTACCTGAGAACGAACGGCCGGCCCTGCAAGAGGTTCGTTGCGACCAACCGGAGAGTGTTCGCGGGTTTTCACGCAACCTACGGCGGGGACTTGTCAACTACTGCGATCGCGTTGCTGAGATTATTGAGGCGCAAAATATGACCGTCGAGGAGTTTAATGAGATGCGCGATCGCATTCGCCAAGATCCCCTACTCGAAAATCAGGTCATGCAGCGGTTAGTGCAATTACAACAGCAACAGGAGGGTTAAACGAAAATCCCTAGTACCGAGGAACCGAGCGGTCAATGGTGAGGGAGTAGGAGTCAATTCCTCCCGCAATGTTGAAGACCTTTTTAAATCCTTGGGACTCTAGCCATTGACAGGCATAAGCCGAGCGGATTCCATGGTGACATAACACGTAGGTTTCTACCTCCGGATCGAAACGCTCCAAAATTTTGGGAATCCAGGCTTGAGACTGACTGAGGGGCAAGTTTTCAAATCCCTCCAGAGCGGCGATCGCCACCTCCTCTGGCTCCCGAACATCAATTAATTGGGGGGGGTGTGTTTCTGATGCTAAACGCCGCACCAATTCATTAACATCAATAGATTTAACAGACTCAACCATAGAGGGTTTTACAGGGTAAGTAACGAACAATGAGTCATGACCGTTTATCAAAGGCTAACCAAAGACAAACTCTTAATCTTGGAAAAAGTCTTGGAGGGATTCTCCCAAACTTTCAACCAGAGATGGATCATCGGAATCAAATGAAAACTCTTTCGCTTCGATTTCTTTCACTTTAGCTTCCGGCAACCCGAGTAATTCCCGCAGTTTTTGATAAGCCGTTGCCTCCTCTTCATTGATTTTCGGCTCATCGGGGGTTCGGGAACTAGAAGCAATCACCTCGTAGCCTAAACGTAGGACCAATTCCCGCTCGTCGTCACTCTGTAACTTGGGGACCAAGTCTTCCAGCGGAATGTTTTGAATACAATACGCCTGCAAATCCTCCCGTAACTTCTGTCGTTGCTCGGGACTTTTGGCGAAGAGTTCACTAAAACGGCTGAGCATCACCTCAACCTCTTCTTGAGCCAGTTCTCCGTCAGCCCAGGCCATGGCCGCGACAATCCGCAGCAGGTTCATCTGGCGGGGAGAAATCGGTGGGGGAGCGGGGGGTTGAATGGGCATTATGAGGAAGGGAATAGGGAATAGGGGATAGGGAACAGGGAACGGGGGACTGTCAAGACGTTAACATGCGATCGCCGTTCCCTGACCTCAGGATTTAAAAAACTTTAGGGTTGCTGGGCCAGCCAGGCTTCAATCCCTTGGGCCAGGGAAACTGCTAACCGTTGCTGTTCCTGTTCGTCCATAATCCACTCATACTCATCGGGGTTAATCATAAAGCCCAATTCCAAAAGGACAGAGGGAGCAATTTGAGGACGAGTTAGGGCGAAGTTAGCCCAAAACACCCCATATTCCGGGCGATTGAGGTCTTCCACCAGGTGACGGTAGAGAAAAATGGCTAAATCTTCAGCCTGGGGGTGATACCAAAAGGTGCCAATTCCGGCAGTGTTTTCAGCGTCGCCACTGTCGGGGAGGGCGTTGTAGTGAATACTCAGAGCCAGAGTAGGTTCAGCTTTTTGAATCATATCCATCCGTTCCCGTAACCCCACATCAATATCCGTTTCCCGGGCCATAACCACCCTTGCACCCCGCCGTTCTAGCTCATCTCGCAGCCGCAAACTGACGGTGAGGGCGGGTTCTTTTTCCCGCGTTCCCGTGGGGCTAGTGGCCCCTAAATCTTCAGGGCCGCCATGGCCTGGATCAATGAAAATGGTGGTTCCCGTTAGGGGTTGACTGGGGTTAATCTCGGGGGGATGTCGTAGGGTTAGCACCAGGGTGGTGTTGTCATAGCGTAGATCGTAACCCCACTGCTGGGGGGAGGTCATCTCAAAGGTATATTGCACCCGATCGCCCCCTAACGGCTGCCAGGTCATACTGCGAATGGCAGGATTGGCGTTGAAGGCGATTAAATCTGTTTGGGCGGTGGTGTTATGCAGGGTGAGGCGGAATCGTCGCCCTTCTTGCTGGACTTCAGGGGGAACTCGACGGTTGAGGGGAAAGTGAATCTCAGTGCGATCGCCCCGTTGACGGCTACTAATACTACGAATCACCCCCTGGGGAGGTTGTCCCGCCTCCTGGACTTCGACTTCCCCTCGATTCACCCAAACCCCATAATCCAGACGCAGCCAGTCCCCTTCTTCCCCCGTAATCGCCGCTTGTACTCCCTCGGGAATGGGGGTTAGACGAGAATAGCTGGTTCCCGGGCCGGTGCGTGAGACGGCTTCTGAATTGATAATCCGCGCCACTGGCAGGGGACTGACATGGGCCGGGCGAATCTCGACACGTCCTGAGGCGGTTTCTCGCAGGCGGCGATCGCCCCGCCGCAGTTCAAATACGGGTTGTCCCCAGCTCCCTGTTGTTTCAAAACGATAACAGCCCTGATACCGGGTGGCCATCACCGTTTGAGGCTGGTTTTCTCCCGTCAGCACCGCTGCATTGCCAGGTAACTCACTGCCATTTCTCTCAGGAAGCAGGGGAATCTGACGGTTACCAAGGCTGACGGAGGCCTCAAAATCAGCAGCGGGGGCCAAAGCGGTAAAACAGACCAACTCCCCCACCTGGCGTGTGATATCAACCGCCGGTTCCAGGGAGTTTTCAGCAAAGCCAAACCCATCGTCGGGGAAGTTGGGAGCGCGGGAGAGGCGAATGACACGGCGTTGAACTCGGCGATCGCCCACCTGCACGTCAATCACATTCTCTCCAATCTCTAGGGGAACGCTAGGGGCAAAATGTCCAGCCGGGGAGCGATAAATCGACTCCCCATTGATTAAAACGGGTTGATTCGGGTCAGCGGTGCCGATCATGAAAATGCGATCGGCGAAGGTTTCATGATGATCTGGAGGATATGACAGATGCAGGGAAGATTCAGCCCGCGCTGAACTGGCGGCTATGACCATAGTACATGAGGACAAGACAAAGACTAGCCCCGACAGACCGCGATGATGGCGTCGGGGGGCTGACTTGAGAAATAAGGGCATCATTGAGGAGCTCAACAGCAGATCTTAGAGGAAACGTTGTTCCACTTTAGACCGGAGTTGTTTTAGCGTCGACTCCATGGTTTCAACAAGATAACGCAGTTGGCAGACATCAACGTCCATCTGAGTCACCGACGCGGCTCCATTGCCAAGGGCATTATGGTTCGAACTCGCTCCATAGTAATGTTTCACCTGGGACTCTACCTCTGCGGCTAGGTCGGGAACTCGTAAAACTGCTGCACTACTGCTGGCTCCTTTGAGTTTGTGGGCCAGGCGATAGAGGTGTTCCCAATCCTGAACGTCTAGAACCTCTTTCATCACCTCAATCGATTTGAGTGCATCTTCGGAAAAGGTTTCGAGCAGTTCCTGCTGAAACTCGGAATCTCCCCCGGTGATGAGCATCAGTTGTTCCATGTCAACGAGAGGGGGATTCCCTCCAGAAGCCATTTTTAAGGAGTTTTCTGAGGGAGAGGCAGAGCCACTAGACGGGTTTTCGCAGTCTGTGGGACTATCTAGCGATGCCTCCGGGAGCCAACTGGCTAAGATTTGCGCCAGACGCTCTCGTTTAACGGGTTTGGTGATGTAATCGTCCATCCCCGCCGCCAAACATTTCTCCCGTTCCCCGTCTAACGCATGGGCCGTCATGGCAATAATGGGGGGGCGATCGCCATACTCTTGGCGGATACAACGGGTTGTATCATAGCCATCAAGGACAGGCATCTGACAGTCCATAAGGATGACATCAAACGATTCTTGGGCCAGGCGATCGAGAGCCATCTGGCCATGATCCACACAGTGGACATTCACATAGCCGATGAGCTTGAGTTGATTACGAACCACTTTCTGATTCACCGGGGTATCGTCCACCACTAGAATTTTAGCGGTGTTGGGGACGATGCCGTTGACAGAGCTGTTGAAGCCGTTCTGAGGAGATGGTGCTGGGCTAGAAACCGTTGGCCTAGCTTGAGGAACGAGTAAGGGCACCTCCACTGGGTCCTCTATCACGGACTCGATCTCTTCCGGCACCTGGAAGCCCGCCGTAAACCAAAATGTAGCTCCCTGGCCCCATTGACTCTCAACGCCAATCTCTCCCCTCATTAACTGGGTTAACTGTTTACAAATGGCTAATCCTAACCCAGTTCCCCCATATTGACGAGTGGTAGACGCATCCACCTGAGAAAAGGATTGAAACAGTTTGTGTTGCTGTTCCGGGGCGATACCAATGCCGGTATCTGTGACGCTAAAGCGCAGCCAAATTGGGGTGGAGGGGGCTAGCGATGGAGGGCAACAATCGGCATAGTCGGCTCGCAGCGTGACAGACCCCTGGGCGGTGAATTTAATGGCATTCCCGGCTAAGTTGATGAAAATTTGTCGTAACCGGGTCGGATCTCCCTGAATATAGCTGGGAATTGTCTCGTCAATCTCAACCCGCAGTTCTAATCCTTTGCTCTGAGCTTTGGCGTAGAGTAAGCGGGTGACATCAGTTATACAGCCTTTGAGATGAAAGGGAATTGACTCAAGTTCCATGCGGCCGGCTTCGAGTTTCGAGAAGTCAAGAATATCATTGACGATCGCCAGCAGACTTTCACCACTACTGCGGATGGTTCTTAGAAAATCCTCTTGTTCCGGGGTCAACTGGGTAACGAGCAGTAAATCAGTCATGCCAATCACCCCGTTCATGGGGGTGCGGATTTCATGGCTCATGTTAGCCAAAAACTCTCCCTTCGCGACGGTGGCGGCTTCGGCGGCTTTCAGGGCTATCTGAAGTTCTGCGGTTCGTTCCTCAACGCGACGGGCCAGATGTATGGAGGAGCGTTTGAGTTTGCCGTTGGCTCGGCGCAGTTCCCAGAGGTTCTGACTATTGACGATGATAATAGAGGTGGTGGATAGGGCCAGGCTCGGAAGGACGATGGGGGAAAGCCAACCCCAGAGAAAGCTGAGATAGGTGATGAGGCTGAGGCTACCCACTCCAGCGGTGATGGTGATGAGTGAGGCTAACAATCCTAGGTTATAGCCTCGGGCTCTCGCCCAGAAGAGCAAATGACCTGTGCTAAAAGCCCCAAACCCAGACCAGAGGAGAATCCAGCCCCAAATGGCATGACGGTGCCAAAGTCGCAACAGGGGACGACCGTCAAGGGCAGCGGCGAGGGTTTGACTGATGATATTGGCGTGAATCTCTACCCCAGCCATTTGTGGCGGATCTTGGCTGAGGTTACTACTGTAGGGAGTATAGAAAAAGTCATTGAGGCTCGGGGCTAGCGGACCAATCAGAACAATGCGATCGCGGAATTGTTCAGGCGGGACGGCCCCCGTGAGCACCTCGGTTAGTCCAACGGTTTCAAAGGTCTGACTGTAATAATTCAGAGGGATTTGGTAGCCGCCAATCTCATCGGCAAAATAATCCCCAACCTCTAGGGTAATGGGAAAAAAGCGGGCCTGACCCAGTTTTAGATGTCCTCGTGATTCATCAACGGCTTGTAAGCGAATGTCCTGTTGTTCCAGGTAATGCAACGCTAACACCACCCCTAGGCCCAACCGAGAATTGCCTTGCTCATCCTCCGCCGAGAGAATAGCGCGGCGAATCTTACCATCGGCATCCGGGAGAACATCAGAAATCCCCACCCGCCCGGCTGCATCTAACGCAGGTGGCGGGGCGACAGGATTACCAATTAATTTTTCTACACCAAAAAGGTTTGGGGTCGTCTCAAAGACCTCAACTAGCTCCTCATGTCCCGGTTCAACCGGTAGATCTCGATATAAATCTAAACCAATTGCGGCTGGGTTGGCTTCGTCAATCCGGCGCAGCACCTGACCCAACACCGTATCGGGCATGGGCCATTGTCCAACTTCTACAATATCGGCTTCGTCAATGGCGACAATGACTAACCGAGACTTCAGGGGTTCCTGAGGACGCAAACGAAAGAGTTGATCCCGAACTGTCCATTCCCAAGGGCGAAATAGACCTAAAATCTGTCCGAGGATAAACAGGGCCCCGACTAACGCCGGGGTCATCAGGATAAATCGCCATCGCCACAGCTTAACCCGAAGGCGCCGTCGCTTTAGTTTGGCGTATCGAGATCCCATAGACGATTTCAGATAAGCATTTTGTTCAGTGTGCCATCCTCCTGATGCCTATCCTAACAGTTGAGAACACAGGGGCTCCCGATTTCTTTCCAGGAGTCCCTGTGCCCCTGACTCGTTGTTTTTCAATCCCTGATGACGTAGGGGCGAAAGATTTTTGCCCCTTGCGAAAGATTTTTCGCCCCTACTTGTAAATTAGTCAAGGTTTAATGACTGTTGACTTAACGCTTCCAAACCGACAGAGGTTAAGAGTTGATTCCAGTTTTCGGCAATGATGTCATTTCCGGGCTTGCTCTGATAGGCGTTGGCCAGGGTGGTGAGAGCATCATACCAAATGCCAAATTCCCCATACACCTCGGCGATGTCCACAGCGGTCTCGGCACCGGTTAGGGCATCCCCTAGGGACTCGTTAACGGGTAAACGGTACACGGTTCCCTCAATGGTGGGATTATTCGGATCAAATTCCGATACACAATGGACTTCAAAGTACCAGGAATAATCTTCCCCTAAGGCAATTTCAGGATACTCTTGGGGCAAGGTGATCTGGACGATTCCGCCCTGTGCGGGCAAATCTACGCTGGTTCGGTAATGTAAGTCACCATTACCATCCTGTAAGCTAAAAGAACCGGTCTGAGCGGTGGTTTCAGGAACGGACACAAAGAACGAGGGATGTTCCGATACGGTTAAGACTCGTTCAAAGTTGGGCAGAAGTGGACGCACGGCTGAGAGGTTCTCTTGACCGACTAAACACTGGCCATCGGTCCGGCTAGCTCCGCCACCGGTCCGGGTTCGTGGTGTTCCAGCGACCCCATCGGGTGTGCTAAAGCTCACCCCTAACACAGACGGCGCTGCTACCCCAAAGACTGTTGTCAGGGATAAGGTCGCTAGCAAATAGCGAGAGACTTGTGAAATAGACTTCATGATTTGACCTCGGGATTGAATGAAAGTCGTTGTCGGTATACTTCCTAATTAACATAGTATTTGGGGAATTTCGCAAACTTGGGGCTCAAGTGTGAAAATTTCTTAAAGCTGAGATGAAACTTCCTAAACTTGAGGGGAAATCCTTTATAGCCAATTGCCCACTAAGACAAAGGGGGCCCAGAAGAAGGGACGCTGATACTCGGACTGATGCAGTAAGTAGAGCTGGGCTTGTTGTAAGGCTTTGGCTTTGCTCATACCCGGCTGGGCCAGTTGCTGGTAGAACTCGGCCATCAGGTCAGCGGTAGCCTCGTCACGGACGGCCCAGAGGGTGGCAATGGTGGAGCGGGCCCCACTGCGGACAGCGAGTCCGGCGAGTCCCAAGAGGGCGCGATCATCCCCCATGGCGGTCTGACAGGCACTCAAGACCAGAAGTTCTAAGGCGCCAAATCGCTGTTCATCTCGGCGTTGCAGGAGTTGTCCGAGTTCGTTGACATTGAGTTGACCATCCCAGGTGAGAATGAAGGTATCTTCAGCATTGGAGCTAAATTGACCATGGGTGGCCAGGTGGAGGACGGGACTATCGGCACGACGCAGGGCATTACGGGTGGCTTCGATGGTGAAGGACTCATTAAGGCGCACATCGGCGTTAATGGTGCTGCGAATTCGGTTGAGTTCAGTTTCGACTCCCGGGAGGGCGGTAAAGCCCGCGCGAGACTCACTCAACCCTGCTACGACAGCTTGCAGGCGGCGGTTATCTAGGGGTTGGGGTTCTAGGAGTTGTAGGCTCGGGGCGATCGCTAAGCTATAGTCCTCAATGAGATAATGGTGGCCGTCATGTAATACGGCCATAGGCAGGTTGCGTAATTGCCCATCCAAGACAAAGACTAGGGTTTCGGTTTGGGCCCGTTGCAAGTCGGCGGCGACGGGGCGGATTAACCAATCGTAGAGTTGTTGATACAGTTGCAGTTGTTCACTACGGGAAAAGGACAAACTCAGGGATTGACGAAAGCGGTTGAGGGTTTCCCGTAATTCCTCTTCCCCCAGGGGGGTGCTGTAATGGCGTAGAGGTTCCCCAGGTAAGCCGAAAATCACCTCTAGGCGATCGCGGAGAATAATTGGATACAGGGCCGCCGCTTTGGCATCCACGGCTTCGAGTTGCATGGGACGGGCTTCTAAACAGGCTTCTCGGAAAAAGTTTTCCAATTCTGCCACTTGCAGAGCTTCGATTGTTTCTCGGGCTTGCTTCAGTTGAGCTTGAGTGGGGTCGCCCTGCAACAACAAACTAACGAGATTGCGATAGATGGGTTCGACAGTTTCTTGGAAGGATAGACGAACTTCTGGGTTAATGGCGACGAGATCTTGACCCAGTTCATTGAGGGCAGTGACGGCATTGCTATAGGCTAGAATCGCTAAGTCTCGCTGGCCCTGTTGTTCGTATAACTGTCCGAGTTGTCCTTGCCAACGGGCCATGATATCGGTGCTGTTAGCTAGAGGACTAGCAATTTCCAGAGCCTGTTGAGTGAGGGCGATCGCCTCAACGATTTGTCCTTGTTGTTGATAGAGCCGCGCCAATTGCCCGAGGGCCAGGGCTTCAGCTCGGCCATCCTCTAAGTCTCGGGCTTGCTCAATGGCGATGGCCAAAATGCTCGTTAACTCACGACGTTCAGAGGCAGTCCAGAGATGGGATGCTGTTTCGGCAAAGTTGACGCGAGCATAGACTCCAGGACGACTGGCGGGGAGGGCGTTCAGTTGAACTTGGATTGTCTCCAAGCGTTCACGGGCGGCTTCAGGAAAACCGGCCTGGCGTTGCAAACTGGCCTGTTCCAAGCTGGCGGTAATGGTGTCTAGGGGAGTGGTGGCACGGGTGATGGCCTGCTCATAAGCCTCAAGGGCAGCATCCGTGTCCCCAAGGGCACGATAACTATCCGCCAAAGCTCGAAAGATTAAACTCTGTTGGGGTAACCCGTCCCGTTGAGCGATGTCGATCGCTCGGCGTAACACCTGCTGAGACTCCTGTAGATTCCCCACCACCTGCTGGGCAATGGCTAAATCGGTGAGGGCGGACACCTGTAAGGGGGGATGATTGAGATCATCGAGTTGGTCGGCGACCCGTTGCAGGTGCTGCTGTGAGCGTCGATAGAGGCCTAAACTTTGTAGGGCAATGGCCTGATTATTGAGGGCACCGAGTTCTCCTAAGCGATCGCCCTGATGGCGATAGAGTTCAGCAGCCCGCTCCCACGTCTCCAGGGCCCCTTGGGCATCCCCCCGGGCCAGTTGAATCCGCCCCTGAGTGATGCGAGCTTGGGCTTGGATGGCTTGGCCTTGGGGCTGGCCATCCAGATAGTCTAAAGCCTGATCGAGAACTGTTTGTGCCGGTAATACCTGTCCCAGTTCATAGAGAGCTAAGGCTTGATAGGTAAGGCTACCGGCTTGTCCGAGGCGATCGCCCTGACGGGCAAAACCAGCGGCTGCTGTCGCAAACTGCTCCGCCGCTGCTTGAAATTGACCGTCATTGAGGAGCGATCGCCCCTGCTGTTCTTGAGCGAGGGGAGCACTTTGGGCGAGGGTTGGCGGGGGGCTAGCGGTAGCGGAGTCCCACCCTTGAGACCCACCCAGGGCCAGGGTAAAGCCCAGCAGGACGTAAAGGCTTAGAGCCAAACCTACCCAGGGACGGGGGAACCGGAAACGTATCATGACGAGTTTAAGAAAATGAAGGGAATGGGGGTGACGGGAACTTCTGCCGTTTAACCGCAGCCTTGGCCGAGATGAACTGAGTGAGGGGCGACTAAGACGACTGTTCCATCGAGGCGATACACCCAAGTTGTTGCTTCAAGCAGATTAGACCCTGATTCTAGCTCAGGAGTCAGGGAAGAGGGGGAGGTCGTCTCGAGCGATCGCCAATCCCGATGATCGCCCCAACCGCTATAAGTCCCTCGTAAGCTATCACTGGGTTGCTCTGGCAGTCCCCCCCGTCCCGTGACCATAAAAGTATTACTATCACTGGCGGCACAACCCGAGGCAATTTGAGTGGCTGGATCAAGGGGACGCTCAGTTAATTCCACTAACCCCGTTCCCGCTTCCGCATCGGGGGTTTGGATGCTGACGGTTCCATCCAGACCCAACTCGGAACTGGCGGTAATTTGGCTGTTGCCTCCCAAGAACAGACCCTGAGTGACGATTTGGATATTCCCCCCCGACCCTTGAAAAGCATTGGCATCAATACCACTCTCTTCTAGGAGGGCGATCGCCCCCAAATCCAAGTTAATATTGCCCCCATCGCCGCCAGCGGTGGCGGCTGTCCCCGCCCGAGTTGAAAGGCTACTCCCCCCCCGTAAAATCGCCACATCTTGCACGGTTAGGTTGAGGTTACCCCCCTGCCCTAAAACACTGGTAGCGGCAATCTGCCCCCCCGTTAAGGTTAACCGTTCTCCTTGCAGTTCCATATCCCCGGCATTCCCCAGACCCTGAGAACTCACCGAGAGTTGAGCCTGATTGCCCAACTGTAACTCCCGGAAGTCCAGACGGAGATTTCCTCCCGCTCCATCTACGGTTGAGGCCCCGATTTCAGCATTATTGATAACGTCAATGCGATCGGCAATAACGTCTAAATTACCAGCCGCCCCAGTTCCTCGACCACGGACGGCAATTTCTCCCCCATTGCTAACTCGCAAGAAGGGGGTCATGATGCGCAGGTTGCCCGCTTCCCCCGCGCCCCGGGATTCAGCAAACAGGGCGCTAGGTTCCCGTCGGCCAAACGCCGAGATGATTTCTCCAGAAATGTCGATGGACTCACTCGCTTGAATGGTTAGACTTCCAGCGGCTCCTTCCCCGGCAGTAGCGGCGGAGATGCGCGACCCGTCACTCAGCCGTAACCGTTGAGTTTCAATTTCTAGGGAGCCCGCTCCAGCGGTTCCCTGTTGTCCTGCTACTTCAAATAAGGAGGAGGTTGTAAAAACGCCGCTGAGCCAAACTTGGTCATCACTGGGTTGGCCTAAGTCAATGGATTCCCGGGCGCGAATCTGTAGACTGCCTCCTTGTCCAGCGCTACTGGAGGCTGCTGAAACCTGCATTCCGCCCCGAGCCTCTAACACTCGGGTTTCAATAGAAAGGTTACCGGCATTGCCCCGTCCGAGGGTGGAGGTGAAGAGTCCACCGGGGAGAATGGCTCCGGCTGGGGTTCTCTCCATGGTGATGCGATCGGCGATAACGTCAAGATTGCCACTATCAGCAGTGCCGCTGGCACTGGAGGCGGTACTGACAATGCCGCCATTCTCAAGCCGCAGGTGATCGACGACGAGGCGAATATCCCCCGCGCGGCCGGCGGCTGTGGTTCCGCTTAGGAGTATGGCGCGATCGGCTAAACGAAACTCTTGGGCGTTCAGTTGGATATTGCCCCCAGGCCCTTGATTGAGGGCGCTGGTTAGGACGGCTGCACCTTCGCGAATGTCAATCTCACCCCCGGTTAGGCTGACGGTCCCCCCCATACCCCTTCCTAGACTAAGGGTATATATCCCATCTTGAAGTTGGCTGGGGTTAAAGGTTTCGTCGAGGAGTTGGGCGAGAATTCGGCCTGGCTGAGTTCCCAGGATTTGGATGCGATCGCCCCTAAGGGTAATCGGTCCCCCCGCCCCGGAGGCAAAGCTGGAACTGGAGATAAAGGCGCGATCGCTCATCTGGATTTCTTGGGCCTGTACGTTAATCCCTTGGCCATCTATGGGGCCAAAGGTATCGGCCCGTAGGCTTGCCCCAGCTTCGAGTTGAATGCGATCGCCATAGAGGTCAATAGCCCCCCCTCCTAAGCCACTACTGCTGACCGCAGCGCCTTGAGATAGATGTAGCGGTCCCCCGGCTCGGGCTTGGTCGTAGTTAAGCCGGAGTCCTGAGCTGGACTCGCTCCAGGTGAGGGTGCTTTGGTCGCCGACGGTTCCCAAGAGGATTTGACCCCCAAAGCTACTGAGGTTGCCCCCAGGAAGCTGTAACTCCCCAGCAAACAGACCTAGGGTTCGTCCTGGGGCCACAGTGAGGCCCGGGCGTTCAGGGAGAGGGAGGGGGGCATCGAGACTCGGAATTAGGGCACTGGCGGCTCGGGATTGATTGTGGATGGGAGCGGGATTGTTGCCAAATTGCAGGCCAATGGGAGCATTGACGGTGAGGAGAGAGGCAGAAGCGTCCGGAACGCGAGCATCATAGTAGCTCCCATCCGCGAACAGCAGACGGTCAGCTGTACTGGCGATAAAGGAGCCACCCAGTTGCAGTTGGGCAGTTTCGCCGAACCGGATACCGTTGGGATTGAGGAAAATGAGACTGGCTTGGGGGTTAGCGGAGAGCAGGCCGTCAATTTGCGAGAGGTTCTCGCCGGTGACACGGGTGATAATCCGTTCAACGATGGTGGGGTTGTTAAAGTGAGCTTGCCAACCGGCAGGCAGGCTAAACTCCTGAAAGCTATGGAAGAGGTTTTGCCCTGCGAGGGTTCCCCCTTCAATGGTCAAGCGGCTATTCTCCTCAAGCACCCGAGAGTTTTCGGGGAGGCTGCTGTCTGGGATAATCTGGCCGAGTACTGGGGAGGTCACTGCCAGACTGAGGAACCCCAAGACCAGCAGGGTTACGGAGCAGCTGGTGACGGCCGTTGGTTTGTCAGTCTGGGGGGATACTCTCATGGTTTTCTAAATCTACCTCTGTGAGGGATTGATTAGGGACGATTTAACCAGATTCCTCGCAATCCGGCAGCGATCGCTCCTTCCACATCCTCTCGGTAACTGTCACCGATATGCCAGGCTGCTTCCGGGGGACAGTTATGGGCGGCTAAGGCGCTGTACCAGACTTGGGGGTTCGGTTTGGCAGCCCCGACTCGGGTGGAGATGGTCACAGAGGTGAAGAATTGGGCCAAGTCCAGGGAGTCGACAACGGTGTAAAGCCGTGAGTCAAAGTTGGAGACGATACCCAATTCTATTCCCTGTTGCCGCCAATGGCGAAGGGTCGGTCGCACGTCGGGGTAAATGATCCAAGGGTCGGCAGTGGCGAAGTAGGCGAACAAATGTTCAAAGAAGTTCTGAAAGTCGGGGAATTGCACTAAGACGCCGAGACGACTGAAGGTGTCCTGGGCGATGGCTAGCCACCAGTTAAATTCCTGTTCGAGTAGGAATGACCCGGGTTTTTTTTGGGTGATCAGCTCAGGAAATTCTGCCGGGGGAGCGGCGTCGAAGGCCTCATAAAACGCCGTGTTGGTAGCTTCGGCATCCAGTTCTATGCCGGTCTGTTGTCGGGTAAAGTCCCGGTAAACCTCACCGACGCTGCCGCGAACGCCAAAGAGAGTGCCCACAGCATCGAGGAAGATGACCTGCGGTGGGTCAAGACCCTCCTGGGATAGGGTCAGGGGGAGCTGTTGGGTTTGATGGGGTTGTGCCAACTCGAATCTCTCACTACTGAGGACAGACAACCTCTAAGACTTTACTGCGGAGTGAGGAAGGCCCGCAAGGGATCGAGCATCCAGTTGAACCCGACTTTGACCTGATGTTCCAGGGTGGGGAGGCGGTAGAGGTAAATCAGGCGGCGGGCAATATGTGCCAGGGGACCGTCTAAACTGAGGCCTAAGCCGGAGAGGGTGGCGTTATCAATCCCCAGGGTCATCATTTCTCCCAGGTTCTGATAGCGGAAGGGGAGGAGGGGACGGTGGGTGAGGGAGGCCCAGAGGTTCCAGGCGGTGTAGTCGGCTTGTTGGAAGGCGGCTTGGGCCGTGGCGGGTATGGTTTGTCCTTCGGCATCGTGAAGGTCGGCGAGATCTCCTAGGGCGAAGATATGGGGATGATCGATAACTTGCAGGTGGCTGTTGACCTGGATTTTGCCGCGATCGCCCCGGGGGACTGGGAGCTTCTTGACGACGGGGGCGACTTGGGTGCCGACGGTCCAGAGGACAAGGTCAACGGGGATTTCGTCGATTTGCCCTCGGTAGCGTAGGGAAATGCTGTTTTCGCTGAGGGAGACGACGTCAGTTTCTAAGTCGGTCCAGATGCCGCGATCGCTCAGGGCCCGTTGACCCGCGTTGCGGTTAAATTCGGGGGAGTGGCGTAGGACGGTATCGTTGCGTTCGACAATGCGGATACGACCCCGATTGCCGAGGCGATCGGCCAGTTTACAGGCAATTTCTACGCCGCTATAGCCCCCACCCACGATGGCAATGCGGATTTTGTCGGCATCACTGGCTTCTAGATTTTGCAGCCGTTGCCGGACTTGGTAGGCATCGCTAACGGTCCGAAAGGGGATGGCATGGTCGGCGACACCGGGGATGTCGTTGAGGGGAGTTTCGCCCCCTAGGGCGAGGACGAGGCGATCGGTGTTGAGGCGATCGCCCCCGACCAGAGACACCTGCTGGGTTTCGGGATTGATATCTTCGACGTCAGCTTGACGAAATTGAATCGAGGTGTTGGCCAGGAGTTCAACAAAGGGGGGGGCAATTTCCCAACTTTGCAGTTCATCGGTGACCAGTTCGTAGAGGAGGGGGGCAAAGACAAACCGGTCGCTGCGATCGATGAGGAGAATCTCGGGTTGCATGGAGCTTTCCCAGGGGAATTGAGCGAGTTTGAGGGCGGTGTAGAGTCCACCAAAGCCACCACCGAGAATACAGATGCGATTTTGAGCGTCGGTCATGATTAGCTTGGATCTAGCGAGGGGGGGTCAGAACGTGATACCTTCCCTAATAGCTTAGCTAACTTCTCCCCCTTTCCGGAATTGGCGAGGTCGCGGGTGTTCCTGTCTTATTCTTGATGTCTTGAGGTAGCTGCCATGTCTCTCGTTCTGCGTACCCTGACGAATACAGTGTTTAAGCAGCGTCCGATTGAGTCCACGGAGTTACCGGAGCGTGAGAAAGTCTCCATTAACCGCGATCGCGAGTTTCCCATTGACACCTTTGCTCAGGAGCGGAATCATCTGCGGGTGACGTTTAAGGATGATGCTCTAGCGGGCCTCGATACTTGGTACGCCTTCGGAGACCATGTGGAAGTTCTTGGACAAGCTCCCCAAGAGGCGGGGATGTCTCGTCTTTACCCCAAGCCTCGACCCCGGATTATTCAACTAGATTGTCCTTACCTGTCTCAGTTAGACAGTTTTGAGAGTCCTACGGGCTTCTCTAATGTGACGGCGGTGGCCATGTGCTTGAAGTATTTTGGCATTCCTCAACGCACGGATGCACGAACATTAGAGGATGAACTCTACCGCTATGCCCTCAATAATAATCTCAGTCGTCATAACCCCTATGACTTAGCTAAAATTGTCAGAGACTATGGCTGTCAGGATGAGTTCCAGACCAATGCCACCTTTGATCAGGTTAAGGATTGGCTTGCTAACTTGAAGCCCGTGATTGTGCATGGCTATTTCACCTCCTATGGTCATATTGTCGTGTTTGTGGGCTATGACGAGGAGCGGGAACAGTTTTTTGTTCATGATCCCTATGGGGAATGGTTTTCAACGGGCTATCGTACGGACTTATCTGGGAAGTATCAACGCTATTCCTACCGTATGATTCGTGAAACCTGTAAGCCGGATGGGGATTTCTGGGTTCACTTCATCTCGAAGTAGCTATCTCCCTATCCCCCTCTGTGAAGGGTTCCTATCAATCCATCTGGCTTTAGGCTTCCTGGCTTTAGGCTTCAGAGGGTGGGATCTGGAAACTCAGACATCTCATAGTGCTTGACATTAAGGTTAGAGGCGATCGCCCTATCATTGCACGGTTAGAGTAGAGTCTATGTTTTCTCCTAATTCCACAGATCCTCATAGTATTTTTGCACAGCTGCCTCCCCAAGCCCGAGATTGGGCGGAACAACTGCATTGGAATGAACGCCGCTATGTTCTCTCCCTCTGCCATATTCTCTGTGCGGCTCCTTCAGAAGTACAAGCAGAGTTTCTAGATGAATATACGGCGGATGGTCTCGTTTCTCGACTCATTGAAGATCGAGATACTCGTCAAAAAGTTAAATACTACCTCAAACAATTCCGGATTGATACTAATCTCAGTGAAAGTCTCCTACGGGGCTATATTCGTCAATTTTATATTCACTGTGCTCAAGATATGCAGCGACAGCCTGAACAGTATTTAGAAGTTGCCGTTCGGCTCATTGGCAGCTCAGAAGAAAGTAATAATGCCTTTAACTATACCTTAGGGTTTGAGTTGCTGAAAATGATGTTTACAATGAGTTGGATTCAGCAAGAACGACTCTACCGATTGCAACGAAATCAAGATGAATTTCTCAATAAATATGTTAAACCCATTCGCTTTGCTCACCAAATCAATGGAATCGTGGTGCCCAAAGACAAGAAAAAGTTTTTTGCAAAACGAGATTACTATGTGCAAACTCCTCAAATATCTCGAAAAAAACTCATGGAGTTAGTAATGGTCACCTTTCGAGCAGAAACGGTGACGGAGTTTGGATTTTCCGTGATTCGTCATCCTAATTATCTGCAATTTAATTATGAATATATTTATACGCCAGAAGCGGAGGATATTTTAGGAAATTAGAGCATCGTCAGCTCCTGGGGAGAGTGTTGGGTCAGTTGGCTGTAGGCCGGGCTTGATATCCTTTTGGGTTCAGGTTAGAATGGGGAGGTTCGGTTCTCACCTGCGACGGTTGCAGGTGTTTGGTAATAGTTTTTTGCAACTCTATTGTTAAATGTCTTTAAAAATTATTGAAAATTTTGACGGCAGCTTTCAACTGCAACCTGAGGCACAGCAAATTTTATCCGATTTGTTAACCCAGCCTGCATTCTTAGAGCAAATTTGTCAACAGTTAAGTTGCACCCAGTTAGAATTTACGGGAAAATTATTTCAGCCTGTACCCTATAGTACAGCAACTCCGAAAGGAATGGCTCAAGAGTTTGAGGTCTATCATGAGTCAGAGGAGTATTGTATTATTAACGTTCCTCCCAACTTTATGGCTCAAGCTAAAATCTTTAAGCCGAGTCGTCTCTGCGCCATTTATCATCGTTGTGAAATGGGGTAATGCTCCAGAATTGATGTCTTAAAAACCTAGCTACTATTTACTAAAACAAGAAAAATGTCAACTCCTTCTGAACTTCCCAGCCTTCAAAACCTTGAACGTCATCCTTACCTCAATTCTGATGGGTCGGTTGCTGATAATTTCTTAGTGGGTCAGGTGGGAATTTATGCCATCTTTGATGACCAGGAGATTCTCCAATTTGTAGGATATTCTCGTAATGTGAGTGTGAGTTTACGCCAACATTTAATCCGCAAACCCGAACAGTGTTACAGTTTTAAAGTCCAAACCATTACTCGTCCCAGTCGCCAAGTCCTAGAAGATATCCGTCAACATTGGTTACGGGAAAATGGAGTTGTTCCTCCTGGAAATGGGGAAGCTGAGGCGGAATGGACACAATCGATTGATGTTAAGCCTTTAATGACTGAGGAAGAACGACAGGGGTTTTCCGAGGCGTTGGATGAAGGGAAAAAGACAAAATGGGTTAAACAAGCGGCTCGGCGGATTCAGGAAAATCTCTTAGAACGATTGGCGGCCCGAGGTGTAACGGAGTCTTTTCGCTTTAATCCTAAGTTAAAACAACAGGGTCTTTTGGAATTAAAATAATCCTAATGAGTTAGGTTCCGTTCATCTAATTTAGAGTTGTATTTTAAATCAGGTTGCATCAAAATTTCCTAGCTTTTACACCCCTATCTATAACCCGATGAAAGGAGGCATTTCGGTGAATATATCCTTAGAAGACCTATGGAATCAGGTTTTGGAACGGTTGCAGGGACAACTGAGTCAACCGACTTTTGAGACTTGGATTCAGACGGCGCGGGTTGAGTCTTGGCAAGGAAATCGCTTACTATTGCGGGCCCCCAATCCCTTTGCATTAAATTGGCTGCAAAAGCATTATTTGATGACGATTACTGAGGTTGTTCGTGAGATTTTGGGGGATGACGTGACCATTGAACTCTGTAGCGATCGCACGGGAGATGTGGAGGAACAGCAGCTAAGTTGGTCACCTCAGGTGATGTCTCCAGAACCCAAATCACAGACTAAACCACCAGAACTGAACCATAAAAATGTGTTTTCTCGCTTTGTGGTGGGGTCAAATAATCGTATGGCTCATGCAGCGGCGTTGGCGGTGGCGGAATATCCAGGGCGAGAGTTTAATCCCTTATTTTTATGTGGGGGAGTGGGGTTAGGGAAGACTCATTTAATGCAAGCGATTGGTCATTATCGTTTAGAAATTGACCGACAGTCGCGAGTATTTTATGTGTCAACAGAGCGGTTTACCAATGATTTAATCACGGCGATTCGTCAGGACCAGATGCAGGCATTTCGCAATCATTACCGAACGGCGGATGTGTTGCTAGTGGATGATATTCAGTTTATTGAAGGGAAAGAATACACCCAGGAGGAGTTTTTCTATACCTTTAATGCGTTGCATGAGGTCGGAAAGCAAATTGTCATTGCGAGCGATCGCCCGCCGCACCAAATTCCCCAACTTCAGGAACGACTCTGTTCTCGCTTTTCCATGGGGTTAATTGCTGATATTCAGCCCCCCGATTTGGAAACCCGCATGGCAATTTTACAAAAAAAAGCTGAATATGAAAATATGCGACTTCCCCGGGAGGCGATCGAATATATTGCGTCCCGTTATACGTCAAATATTCGAGAATTGGAGGGGGCATTAATTCGAGCTGTTGCGTATATTTCTATTTCCGGTTTACCGATGACCGTAAAAAATCTCGCACCCGTTCTCACGTCTCACACTGAGAAGGTGGATGCATCGCCACCGGTGGTGATGCGAGTTGTGGCGGACGTGATGGGGATTTCAGTGGAGGATTTAAAAGGGTCATCGCGGCGGCGAGAAATTTCCCAAGCGCGTCAGGTGGCGATGTATCTAATGCGTCAACATACGGATTTAAGTTTACCGAAGATTGGCGAAGTGTTTGGGGGAAAAGACCATACGACGGTGTTATATAGTTGCGATAAGGTAGCACAACGACGGGAGAATGACCCCCAGCTAGCACAATTGTTACTACAACTGGGCGATCGGATCAATTTAGCCAGTCATTGAGGAGAATCCAGAAGTCGGGTTGATCTCAGAGGGGGTTGCGGTAGAGTTCAAAACAAGCAGGATAGTTCTTGCCCTATCTACATTACTGGTCCGGGGGCATGGGGGATGACTGAGGACGAAACAGATGATGATGTTGACCATCATACAACCGCGATCGCCCCTCAGCCGTTGCCCCTAACGCCGGACTCACCACATATAACACTGTCCGTTTTAAGCCGAACTGTTCCGTCATCCTCACCATCTCAGCCACAGTCCCCAACTCAACTAACTCATCCTCCCAACCCAAGCGATAACACAACGCCATCGGCGTCTGGGGAGAATAATGTTGTAAAAGTTGCTCTTGGGCCTTGTGAATCTGACCCGCGCTGAGATATAGACAGAGAGAGGCCTGATGACGAGCTAAACTGGCTAAATCCTCACGATGGGGAACCTGGGTACGTCCTTGGGTGCGGGTGAGGATAATGGTTTGCACGAGATTGGGAACCGTCAACTCTGTTTTTAAGCGGGCCGCCGCCGCTTGAAACGCACTGACTCCAGGAACAATTTCAAAGGGAATCTTCTCCTTAATGAGATAGACCAGCAATTCGTGAACCGCACCGTAGAGACTGGGGTCACCATCTTGCAGTCGCACTACCGTTTTCCCCGCTTGGACTTCTTCTAGCAAACGAAACACCCAAACCTCTAAGGTATCTCCTCGGGTGTCAATGCGTTCACTATCGGGATGACAATGCTGTAACATCGCCGGAGGAACCAGGGAACCCGCGTAGAACACTACGTCGGCCTGGGCCAACCGTTGCTGTCCCCGTACGGTAATGAGTTCAGGATCTCCAGGACCAGCACCAATGATAGTAACAGGGGACAAGATTGCCATAAAAAAAGCCCCGGTTGGGATAACAGCAGCACGCTCTATTGTAACAAATTTTTGTAACTTTCTGAGGTTATGTGTAAAAAGAGAGAGGGAAACTTACGTGTCCCCTCTCTCTTTATAAAATTTTATTAATGCCTTTGCATCTGGGTTCTTTGACCATCGAAACAGCCTCCAGTCATGATTTTAAACCCACCAGCGACCACATGAGATCCACGGCAAGAATATTCGTCACAGACTTTAATACTTGTCGAGACTCTTGCTGGTAGATTTCATAAGCACAACGCTTGGGGTCATTGGGCGTCGGGGGGTTAGGGTTGGAATGATCCATGGAATTTTGAGTCATGGGGATCGCCTGTTAATCTATCTATGTCCCTTACTACTAGGATGACGGTTTTTATCAGGATTGTTGCGATCGCCATAGGCCAGAAATGCGATCGTCATCAACGTTCTCACTGATCCCGATCGCCCCCAGTCTCACGGCCCCCCAAAACGGCGATCGCCACTCCAGTCAAAACCACCAATCCCCCCAGCAAAACTTCTAATCCTGGAACTTCAGCAAACACTAAAAATCCTAAGCCACTGGCCGCCACCGGTTCCAACAACACTGCCAACGTGACCCAAGTGGGCGATAGCCAACGTAAGGCCCAGTTGAGGCTGGTATGTCCCAACAACTGGGGCAATAGCCCCATCAACAACAAATAGCCATAAAATAGGGGGGGATAGCCCCCATAACCGCCCCCAAGTAGCCAGGGAAGGGGCAGTAACAGCAACGCTGCCACGGTATACGTAATGGTGATATAGGGGGTCAACCCTAGCCCCTCCTGCTGAACCTTGCGCCCCAACAGCAGATGCAAACTGATAATCCAAGCCCCCAGCAACGCCAAACCATTACCCAACAGAGGCTGACTCCCCGCAACGGCGTTCTCCATCTCTCCCGATGCAATCAAGCCTCCTCCCCCCAGGGCGATCGCCATTCCCAAGCAAGTCCTCAGAGACAGGCGTTCCCCCAAGGCCAACCAAGAGATTAGGGCCACCCATAAGGGAGTTGTCGTCACCAAGGTAGTTGAGGCGGCGATGGAGGTATAGGACAGAGAACTAATCCAGGCGGCGAAATGCAGGGCCAGAAACAGCCCCGACAACGCCGCCCCCGCAAATTGTCGTCGAGTCGCCTGACGGGGAATGCGACGCCAGTTTCCTGATAGAAGCAACGCCGCCACTGTCAACCGCGCCGCCGCCATCACCAGAGTGACCGCCAGGTCCCCACTCCCCCCCAGTAACCCCAAGGCCAAACGCACCCAAATCGCCCCCGTCGACACCGCCAACACCCCCACGACTAAAATCAGGACGACGCGCCAGGTGGAGGGCCGTCCCCCTGTACCTGGAGGCCCGAGAGGAGATGGCTTGTCTTGATTGGAAAATGCCATTTAAGCTAGAAAGACATTGTTTAGCGAACCTAAAAATCGTGCCATGAGTGACCCCATTACTCCCACCGTCAGCGATCGCATTTGTAAACACATGAACGACGACCACGCCAACGCCGTCCTCGCCTACGCCCAAGTCTACGGCGATCGCCAAGATGCGGAAGCCGCCGAAATGCTAGCCATTGACCCCGAAGGGATGGACTTAAGCGTTCAAGCCAAGGGCGAAACCCTCAATCTCCGTATTCTCTTCGATCATCAACTGCAAGATTCCGAAGATGCCCATCAGACCCTAATTGCCATGGTCAAACAGGCCCGTTCCGGCGCCAAACCCGCTTAACATCCCTCCGGTAAGCCATAAATCGCCATCTCCTGCCCCGTTAGCCAGGCCCACATCCGCTCACCGTAGCAGAAATGCCACCATTCCTGAGGATGTTGGGCTAACCCCGCTTCCGTCATCACCCCCGCCAGCAGTTCTCGGTGAGCATGATACTCTTGTTCCAGCTTCGTTTGCGCCTCAGCAAAATACTTGGGGTGCGATCGCGGGGAAATTTCATCAATCGGCGATCCCATATTCACCACCTGATTCGTGGCATTGACCAAGGTAACATCCACCGCCCCTCCCGTCGCATGGGGGGGTGGATCGTTGGGGTCCTGACTCGGAAGTGCCCAAAACTCATAAACGTCTGCCAGAATCTCCTGCCGTTTTTCCTCCGACAAGCGACGAGGATTTAAACCTTGTTTTTCTGCCAGATCCGTAAGAGCCTGATCCACCATAAATTGTTGCACGTCCACGGGACGAAAGGCATCGAAAATTCGCAACCGCCAGCCGGGATAATGACGTTGGAGAATTTCTTGGGCGTTAAACAGCCGTTCTAAAACACTTTCCCGTAAACAAAAGGGACTGCGATCGCCATAAGGGGCTCCTAATTCCCGATAGGGGTGGGGCGACTCCAAGGAAAACAAGCCATCGGGGATAGGAACTAGGCGTTCACCGCACTCCTGAATCGGTATGCTTTGATAAGGTTTCATGACAGATTTGAAATGGATAGGCGCTTGAGTTTTGAGGAGCGATAAACGAATAGATTATTTGATTTGAGTCCGCTTAATTTTTGAGGTATTCTACTAACAAATAGCTTTTCGCTGTATCATCTCACCCCAGATTGTCTTTTGTCAATTCGGGGTTAACCGTAACGTTGTTCCCATCCTGCTGATGTTCTCCGCCTCTCTCTTAAAACCCCTAGGGCAAGCCTTAGCCGGTATCTTTGACAATCACCAGCAAGCTCAGGATAACCCAACCTGGTTTGTCCCCACCCGTGTCTGGCAATATCCCCTCTCGCAACAGATTGATGGCAATTATGCCATTTTTGTCGAACAAGCCCCGCTCCTGAAGCCAGAACAGCCCTATCGCCAACGATTAATGTTGCTTTCCCAGCCCCCAGAAGCCCCGCTCCAGATTATCTATCGAGCTTTTCGTCATCCCCAAGCCATCGCCGGGGCCGCCAGGGACCCCCAACGGCTGAACTCCCTGCAATCGGAAGATTTCCTAGAACTTCCCGGCTGTTGCTTGCAGGTAATCCAAGGGGCCGACCGTTTTATCGCCACGCCTCCCGAGGGTGCGAGATGTTGCTTCGACTATCAAGGGAAAACCCGTCAAGTGGAACTCGGCTTTGACGTAACTCCAGACTGTCTGTACAGTCGCGATCGCGGCGTCGATCCAGACAGCGGGAAAGGACTTTGGGGCGCACTCATGGGGGCTTATGAATATCGCAAACAAGAACAGATCCCCTTACCCGAGACTTGGGCCAATTTAGGTACATCTCCCCTCTAACCCACCTCTAACCCAAGCAGCACCCGGTTTCTCCCCTCCAGGGAGGGGTGCCCGTCAGGGCGGGGTGGGTTCTCCCCTCCAGGGCTAATCTTGTAGGGGTTTGTGAAACCCAGTGAAAGTCTTGAGTCAAGTCGCCCCGGTCAGGGGCGATGGAGGGGCAGCAGCAGTAGCCGGAGAGAAAGAGAACAAGGGGACCCTCTCAAGTCAGCTCTGCCTATCTTAGGGGCAGAGCTGACGCGAAAGCTTCAGGGGCAGACTGGTCATGGCAGCAGCAAGCCCTCGCCGGGGGGTGCTCGGGAAAAAGAGAAGGGGGTTGCTGACCGTCGCGCCAATTTGACAAGATAAATAGGTGACCGAGCCAAGTTGAGAGAAGCCCCCGATGAGCGAGTTCAGCAGCCAAGGACTATTCCGACCCCAAGTTCAAAGAAGTCTAGAGAAAGCCTATAGCCTGGCCTGTAGCAAACCCAACTTATCATTCTCTCAATGTATGGGTAACAGTTTTCGCCAAACCGTTGCCCGTCTGTTCTCCCATAAGCAAATGACCCAAGATGTGATGCTATCGAGACATATCGAAGCGACAAGGGAACGAGCCTCAGCCACAGAAGGGGACTATGTGATTGCCGCCCAAGACACCACCTATTACAACTACTCAGGACACAAGGAGATGTCGGGGCTAGGGGTAATCCAAGGAAAAGTCAGAGGAGTCATACAACACAATGTCCTCCTGGTGAACGAGTCCGGTCTGCCCTTAGGACTGTTAGGACAACAATATTGGACTCGAAAGGGGGGACTGAATCTAGCCGAAGGAGAAAAAGAAAGCTGTAAATGGCTCAAGGGGCTAGATGCCATCAATGAGCAAGCGAGGCAATCGAGCAAGTGCTTTGTCTCAGTCGAAGACCGAGAAGGAGACGTGTTTGACCTGTTCAAAGCTCCCCGAGAAGACAATGTCGAATTCATCGTCCGGGTGTATCAACAGCGAAACTTGGAAGTCGCCTCGAGCCAAGTGGTGGCTAAACTCGCCGAGATTCCCGAGGAGTTGGAAGACTTTGGCTATGAACGGATACGGATTGAGCGTCAAAACCGAGAAGTGGAGGTGACTCTTCGCTTAAGAGCTGGGGCGGTCAACGTTTATCCGGAGAAAAAGTTAAGTCCCAGAAAGCATAAAACGCAAGGTTTATCCTTGGTCGTCGCCGAGGAAATCCGTTGTGTCGACGTGAAAACCCAGGAAGAGCTGTCCCCTACCCAAGAAGCGGCTACTTGGTATTTATTGACCAGTCTGCCAATTGAGACCCGAGAGCAGGTGATACGGGTAACCCGCTTTTATGCCCTCAGATGGCAAGTCGAACGCTTTCATTACACTCTCAAGTCCGGAGCCTTGAATGTGGAAAAATTACAGTTTGATGATATCCATACCCTAGTCAACGCCTTGAGCTTTTATTCAGTGGTCGCCTGGCAGCTACTGGCCCTGACTCATGGGATTCGGGAAAATCCTGAACAATGTGCCCAGGTGGTGTTTGATTCGGAGGAGGTGACCTTGTTAGAGAAGGTCTCCTCTCAAAAAATCGTTTCTCTTGGTCAGGCCGTCTTAGCCTTAACTAAACTGATTGGCTTTGCCCCGTCGAAAAAACAACCCTTTCCGGGAGTGAAAGTGCTGGCCACGGCTCTGGACCGCTTTTTCTTTATGAAGCTAGCTTCTCTGGGGTCTTCCGGGGTTGAGAGCTAGAGGTCTTCTGGACTTGACACAGGTTTTGTGCCAACGACCGCTCTGGTCTCGGTCGCTTTTAAGAGTCTCAACCCGGTCGAGTTCCCCAATCTTGAACCCGACCTTCTGTATAATGTCTTACCGTGGGCTCCCTCATCCGGGAAAGTCACAGCCGTGGCTCGGATTTGGCGTAAAGTTGGGTTAATCTTGGGTCGGGCTAGTGGTCTGGCTAGTCAATCGCCCCCTCAAGTGACGGTTTGGCTCAAGATTTTCACTCGACCTGATAAACCCCTACAAGATTAGCTCCAGGGAGGGGTGCCCGTCAGGGCGGGGTGGGTTCTCCCCTCCAGGGAGGGGTGCCCGTCAGGGCGGGGTGGGTTCTCCCCTCCAGGGAGGGGTGCCCGTCAGGGCGGGGTGGGTTCTCCCCTCAATCTCCCGTCTCCCGACTTAACTTCAACGCCGATCCCAACAACAACAGCCCCAAAATAATATAAATCCAATCACTGGTAACATACCGCAATAAATAGCCCCCAATCCCCGCCCCAATTGCCGAACCAAGCGCCATAAAACCAATAAACCGCCTCTGATGACCAATTACCCCAAACCTTCCCTTATTATAATATTTCCAAAGTCCCATCAGAATCGTCAAAAAACTAATCACTAAACTCAAACTGCCAGCCAAGCGAATATCCACCGCAAACAGAATCGTAATCGTCGGAATAAGCAATTCCCCCCCCGCCACTCCCAAAAGACTACTAAACAGACCAATCACCAATCCCGCCAGAACCCCGATCCCAATTTGCAGTCCCCGAGGAATCAGCCAATCCCTGAACCCCAAAATAACATTGTGGCCCAAAAGCACAAAACTCAAAATAATTAAGAAGACCACAATCACTCGGCGTAACACCCGTTCATTGACCGCCGTTGCATAGTGAACCCCAAGATAAGACCCCAACAAAGAACCACAGAGCAAATTCACAATAATTCCCCAATGACCGATGACCATTTCCAAGGGAATCACCCCCCGGCGAAAAATGAGAGAAAAGGTCACCGTCACCAAGCTAATCACCAGATTGATAATCACCATCGGCAAAGGACGATAGTGAAACACATTCACTAACACCGGAATCCGAAACTCCGCCCCTCCGACCCCAATCAAGCCCCCTGCGATCGCCACCAGAGCGCCCCAACCGAACGCCTTCACATCTTGAATCACCGATCGTTTAACCCCCATATCTGAGATCAGCCATATCTCTGTATTCAGCCTTAATTTAGCCTCAAAAACTGTTCAGAACTAACCCGAAGCCCCCCCACATTGATAAAATAAGGGCGATCGCTATCCATATCAACATTGATGAGCAGCTACTTTCGCCCCGCCGTGGATGCCATGGAGGGATACATCCCAGGGGAACAGCCCAAACCCGGAACCCGCATCCTCAAACTCAACACCAACGAAAACCCCTATCCGCCCTCCCCAGAAGCCATGGCGGTGTTGCGGAACCTTGACGGGGAGTTGCTGCGACGCTATCCCCATCCCTACGCCAACACCTTCCGTGAAGCGATCGCCCAAGCCCTAGAAATTCCCCTAGACTGGATTATCGTGGGCAATGGCAGTGATGAAATCCTGAACCTACTCATCCGGGCCTGTGGCGAAGGAGACCACCGCCAAGTCGTTTACCCTACCCCCACCTACGTTCTCTACAAAACCCTCGCCGCCATCCAACCCGCCACCGTCCTAGAAATTCCCTACGGCGAGAACTATCAACTCCCCCTCGACGCCCTTCTCAACGCCCAGGGGGCCGTCACCTTCATCGCCTCCCCCAACAGTCCCTCCGGCCATCTCGTCAGCAACGACGACTTGCGTCGCCTCGCCGCCGGGTTATCAGGAGTCTTAGTCATAGATGAAGCCTATATCGACTTTGCCAATGACACCGCCCTCCCCCTGGTGAGGGAGTTTGAGAACGTCATGGTGACGCGAACCCTCTCCAAAGGCTACTCCCTCGCCGGCTTACGCCTCGGCTTTGGCATCGCCCAGCCAAAACTCTTGAGTGGACTCTTCAAAGTCAAAGACAGTTATAACATCGACGCGATCGCCGCCCTCATGGGGGCCGCTGCCATGGCGGACCAAACCTACAAAAACCAATGTGCCGAACGAGTCAAACACTCCCGGCAGCATCTGAGTCAGGAACTACAGAAACTCGGGTTTAAAGTTCCCCCCTCCCAAACCAACTTCCTACTCGTCACCCCGCCGCGAGAGAATGCCGAAGAGATATATCTAGGCCTCAAAGCCCGAGGGATTCTAGTCCGTTATTTCAACCATTCCGGCCTAGAGAAACAACTACGCATCACCGTCGGAACCGACGAACAAAACCAAACCCTCATCGAAGCCCTCATCGACCTAATTTAGAGGAGAGACCCCCCCATAGCCCAGGGTAGATTCCCCCTACCCCTTCCCCTCTCCTCCTCTTCCTCTGTGTCCTCTGTGCCTCTGTGGTGACCCTTTCCCCTAGCCCTGCCTAGGAAAATGACTAATCTCCGCATAGCCATTAAACCTCAACGTATCCTGACGAGTCTCCATGCGATTGAGGCGTAGCTTCACACCATCGAGGTTGAAGCGATCCAAATCCACCATGCCATTGAGGGCATCTAGAAGAGCCTGACTCAGTTGTTGACTTTCCTGACGAATCTCCTCAGGAACCGACTCATCCACAAATTCAGGGTTTGTAAACTGAATGCGGCGACGGCGTTCAATTTCCACCGTCGTGGTCAAGACAATGGGAATCTCAGGGCGATCGCCTATCTTAGCCAGGGCCAGCAACTGAATGCGATTTCCCGGCTTCAGTTGCACCCGCACCCCAGTAAACGACACGGGTTTCCCCCCAGTGAGAGACTCCAAACCTGGCAATTGCAGGTTTTCCAGCCGTTGGGTCACCAAATCGGCCTCAAACGCCTGATTAATGCCCGCTTCCGTCAACACAACCTCGGCGATCGCCTGAGTGGGCTGTTTCAGCGTTAACCCACCACTCAAGACCGAACTAAAATCAATCGAGACGCGATCGGTCTCAAACGACATCTCCTTCACCGGGAAACGGCGGCGGATGAGGAGGCCCCGGCCATCCATTTTGAAACTATCAATACTCCCTTGCAGCAGTTTACTCGACGGTGAGCAGCGAATCTGTACATCCACGGACTCACTTTGGCTGAAAAGCTGGGCAATGGAGCGACTGGCCACGGTATTGAGCATCTGTTCGCCCCAATCCGTGCCCTGCGCTGTTGGATTTCCGATCAAACTCCCAAACATATCAAGCAATGCGTGTCCGCATGTCCTAGAGGCAACTACCCTCTTTGTAACAAAATATGAAGGGGTCGGCAATCCTCTGATAGACAGAGGTAACCCCCCAAGGGCGATCTCCACCTTGGGGTCATTCTCCTGCTGTACTCTTTCCCTAGGGATACTTTACTGGGTTAAAGTCGTTTTTCCTGAATCTCGTAACATACTATCTTGCATCTGTCAAGGCAAACGATTGAAAAAAGGGTTTCGCCGTCTCAAAAAACTCCGCCCGTTGTCGTTGTGGGAGGCGAGCGGGAACAGCGGCGATGGTTTGATAGAGACGAGTCCCCACCCAATAGATATGATGTTGATACACCCAACCATCCTCACCCTCATATAAGAGGATGCGTCCCGGATGTCCCGATAGGGCGACCTGACGATCGCGCACCAACCGCTGACGGACATTGGTTAAGATGCCAGAAATAGCTCCATCAAAGCGAATTTCCCGAGGAATCACCTCAAAAAAATCAGGAAAGTCAGCCACGATCACCCCATACACCCGCTCATTATCCTCCAAGCCAATCATGTACATCTCCAGGGTTCCTAAACTGGTTTCAATTGGTTGTACACTCTCCCGGAGACGACCTGGGGGTAAATTCACCGCAAAGCCTAACTCACGATGTTCTAAATCCTGCCAACCCTCAGGAATCGTTGGTTCAATATCGGCCAGATCCTCGATCTCCTCAGCCTCTTCCTGATCTTGATATCCCTCGTCAGCCCAGGAATCAGAACCGGTCAAGTTCAAGACAACAGGGAACACCGTCAACAATCCTATCCCTAGACCCGTCATCAGTCTCAATAGCCTAGCTACTTGACCCGAGTTATGTCTCATCAGACTCTCTAACCTCAGAACACCAACCTATCCTCAACAGCAATCGAGGCGATCGCCATATCACTCCCTAGTCTGACAGATATCAGCCCAATTTGACCGGGAAATCCACACCTGAATCTGGCTCAATCCCCCCTCAATTGTCAAGAAAAACTGTCAAAATAGAACGGAGAATGGGTCATCATCGCCCAAAGCGATCCAGGCCCCAGGAGGGCTGAGCCAGTGGAGAAACAGCCCCTAACGCCTCTGATCCACCAATCCACCGTTTAGCGCGACTCTTGACGTGAATTCTTATGGGACGACTTTCAGTACAACAGTTTATCCAACAGTGGATGGCCAAACTTCTCAGTCTAGTGATACTCCTGACCCTGTTACTGGGTCCAACCCCAGCGGCGATCGCCCTAACGGGGTCCAGTATCCCGCAACTGAGCCAAGCCTCCCCGAACTCCTCCCCCAATGGCGGTAATTTCGTCACCGCCGCCGTCAATCGAGTGGGTCCCTCCGTGGTCCGCATTGATACCGAGCGTGTCGTTACCCGTAACTTAGATCCCTTCTTAAACGATCCCTTCTTTGAACGGTTTTTTGGCGGTGAGATGTTCCCTAATCCTGGCCCTCGTCAACAACTTCAGCGGGGACAAGGATCCGGCTTTATCGTCGATGGTAGCGGCACCATCCTCACTAACGCTCACGTGGTCAATCGGGCTGATCGCGTCACCGTCCGTCTCAAAGATGGTCGGGATTTTGAGGGCCGCGTCACCGGTGTGGATACCGTCACTGACTTAGCCGTGATTAAAGTTGATACGGATGGTAACCAGCTTCCCGTTGCCCCCCTTGGAGACAGTGAGCGAGTGCAAGTGGGAGATTGGGCGATCGCCGTCGGCAACCCCCTCGGCCTGGATAACACCGTTACCCTCGGCATTGTCAGCACCCTCAATCGCTCCAGTGCCCAAGTGGGGATTCCCGACAAACGCCTCGACTTTATCCAAACTGACGCCGCTATCAACCCCGGAAACTCAGGCGGTCCTCTCCTCAACGATCGCGGCGAAGTCATTGGCGTGAACACTGCCATCCGGGCCGATGCAAACGGGATTGGCTTTGCCATTCCCATCAACACCGTTAAAGCCGTCAGCGATCGCCTGGCCCGAGGAGAAAGCATTGCCCATCCCTTCATCGGCATCCAAATGCTCAGCCTCACCCCCGAGATTGCCCGGGAGAACAACCGCGATCCCAATGCTGGTTTCAATCTACCAGAACGGGATGGAGTTCTCGTGATGCGTGTCTTAGCTGCGAGTCCCGCTGAAGAGGCTGGACTGCGACAGGGGGACGTGATTACCCAAATCGACGGACAAGCTGTCAGGAACGCCGAAGGCCTACAACGGATAGTTGAGAATAGTCGGGTCGGTCAAGTGTTACGGTTGCAAGTGCTTCGCGGCGATCGTACTCTGTCTCTGCGAGTCCGAACCGGAGAACTCCAAGCCGACGCTCGTTAAGTCCTAACGTTCCCCCTGCTAACTATGCTCATCCCCATCACCCGAGAACGCTTTGAAACCCTAATTCCCCTGACTGCTACCGCCTCTCAATATGCCTACTATTGGGGGAACTGGCAAAATGTCATCAAGCAAGTTCTCTTCTCCCTGATGGGGATACTTCTCGTCTGGCTGTTGAGTTTCATCCTCCACAGCCAGGGATTGAGTTTATTTTTGGGGATTGTTGTAGGACTCTATTGGCTCTGGAGTCCCGTGGCCAAAGCCAGTTTCCGCAATGCTAACTATCGACGTTACCCCTACAGCGGCTTTTGGCAGGGAGAGATTCTCGATGTTTACGTCACTGAAGAGGTCATCGGCACTGAAGAAACGGCCAACGCCAAAGGAGAACTGGTGTTAGTGGAGAATCGTGAACGTCGTTTGAACTTGGAACTGGGAGATGAGCGAGGCTTTTTTGCCCAGGTTCAAGTTCCCCTACGCCGTCAACATCAATTTATTTCACCGGGACAGACGGTGCATTTGTTAGTCATGTCCGAGGATCGAGATTTACGTCGCATCGCCAAACTCTCAGATTTATATATTCCCAATCGCCAAATTTGGGTGAGTGATTATCCTTGGTTACAACGGGAAGCCTTTAAAGACGTCAGCCAACAACTCGGTCGAGGCAATCGTCGCCGCACTCCTCCCCCAAGCCGTCGCCGTTAACTCGATATTGTTAAAACAGTCTAGATTTGGTTATAACGGGTAGCAAGTGCCTACCCTCATTTATCTATGGTTTCCCTCCTTTCCCTGGACCCGCAAACGATGCTGATCATGATCGTGGTCTCGTCGTTTTTACAAGCTGGTGTACTGATTGCTCTCGACCTGGTAGCCAATCAGTATAAAGGGATTTCTATCTATATGTTAGCGGCGATCGCCTATGCCCTAGGAATGGGAGTTGCACTTTCTCCCTTAACTGGAGACTCGGAAATTCTTCAGTTTTTGGGTAATCTATTACTGATTGTTTCAAAGGTACTCATAGCCCTTTCTGTTCGTGAGTTCCTGGGTAAAAGGACGAACTTGGATCTCTGGGGTTTAACCCTCGCTCCTCTTGTATTTATACAATATTATTACATATTTTTTGACGGTAATTATATAGCAAGAAATATAGGATTGCTTCTAATAAATGTAGGAATTTCTTTGATTTTAATAAAATCAGTTATACAAGCTAAAACCCACGGATTTTTACTGACTTCTCGTTTGATGCTGGCTGTTTTTGGGGTTGATATTTTATTTTCTTTGATTAGAGGTTTATTGCTTTTAGATGGTGAATCAACGAGGGCTATTGATGCCTCTTTGGCTAATAATTTTAGTTGGTTAATTTTGTTTTTCATTGATTTGCTTCGGAATAGTTTTTTTGTTTTAATGGTTAGTCAGCGGATGTACTCTGAACTTAAAGAGATTTCGGAAATTGATTTTTTGAGTCAAGTTTTTAATCGAGGAGCATTGATAGCTCGGCTTGAAATGCTCCTAAAACGTCAAAAAATATATCCTTTAAGCTTAATTTTGTTAGATATTGACCACTTTAAAAAAATCAATGACACCTATGGTCATGACGTAGGGGATCTAACGCTTAAAACGATCGTTGAATTACTTAAGTCTCAATTGCAGCCTTGGGACTTGATCGGTCGCTGGGGAGGAGAAGAGTTTTTGATTGTTTTATCTCGCTGTTCCGCCTCTGAGGTGGGCGATCGCGCTGAATCCATGCGCCGTATCGTGGAAAAAACGGAAATTCTCTATGGGACAACACCCGATCATCAGTTACACTGTAGGGTGAGCCTGGGAGTGGTCACTGCCAACTCAAGGTCAATGAATCTTGATAAATTGATTAAACAGGCTGATTTAGCCCTCTATCAAGCTAAGGAGAATGGACGAAACCGTGTTGAGTACAGTGTTGTTTCTTAACTCTGAAGAAGTTCTAGAGACCCAACTTAGCCTTGACTAAATTCAACAAAATATCTATATGCACTACTAAGTATCAATGAATTTCTTGAATATTGATACAATGATAATGATGACTTCCGTCTCATCATTATTGCAATCCATTGTTTTAGTCAGTCTTTGGTATTCAGCCAATCAATATAAAGGAATTTCAATTTACGTTCTAGGGAATATATTTTCCTGCTTATCTTTTGTGGGATTTTTGTTAAGAAATATATTTTCTCTCCCCTTAGAAGTCCGTCTCGTCAATAATTTAATCTTCGTTAGCGCTATACTTTTACATAGTATTGGTATTGGGCAATTTTTGAGCCGTAAAATAAATTATAGGGCCTGGCTTTGGTGTTTTTTGCTATTTCTGTTTTCTCAAGTTTATTTGGTGTATTATTTTGATGATTATTTTTGGCGTAATTTTTCAATCTTAATAACAATTGCCCTTGCGTATGGGATTGGCTGCAAATATATTCTTGACACTAAAATTATTAACTACCGAGTAACATCTCTGAGTCTTGCTTTCATTTTAGCAGCAACTCCCTTGATTGTAATAATGCGTCTTATTTTACTCTTAGATGGACAAACACACTCTATTTTTACTCAAACGTTTGCCAATTCGTTTACTTTTCTATCGATGTTTATCATTGATTTTCTGCGAAATGGATTTTTTGTGCTGATGGTCAGCCAACGAATGTATTCAGAACTTCATGAAGTTGCTGAAATGGATTTTTTAACCCAGGTCTTTAATCGAGGTGCGACAGCTCGCCGTATCAACAAATACCTGGGCGGAAAAACTCAAACGGACGTAACCCTAATTCTTCTCGATATTGATTACTTTAAGAAAATCAACGATACCTATGGCCACGATGCCGGTGATCAGGTGCTGCGAGACGTGGCACGAGTTCTCGAATCTGCACTGACCTTCCCAGAACTATTAGGACGCTGGGGAGGAGAAGAATTTATAATTTTTCTACCTAATTGTTCTGCCCGTGAAGCTCGCGATCGCGCCGAGCTATTTCGATATAATGTGGAAACCCAAAACGTGTATTATGTCCTCCAACCCCTAAGCTGTACCCTCAGTTTAGGGGTTGTCACAGCTCCACGACATCAAGTTGACTTAGACGAACTGCTTAAACGGGCAGATATAGCTCTCTATCAAGCCAAACGCAACGGACGCAACCGAGCCGAATTCGTGATCATCCCCTGACCATGAGTGACCGCTCCATGGGTATCTCATTGAGAAATCTCAGTGAACGCTCAACGACTTCCCCGCCTCATAAAACCTGTCCCAACCCGGACGAGTTCGAATCACCGTGTCTAAATACTCTTCCCAGGCGATCGCATTCTGGGGGGACTCCTGAACTACCAGTTCCCGAATTCCCACCAGTAAATCCCTCGGCTGTAGCTGGCCCTCCCCAAAATGAGCCGCCAGAGCCAATCCCTGATTCACCACCGAAATGGCATCCGCCGGACTCAACAGCTCCTGAGAGGACTTTAACGGCCGATGTTCATCCTCCGTTCTCCCCTGACGCAACTCCCGAAACACCGTCACCACCCGGCGAATTTCCTCGACAATCGGCGTTTGTGGTTGTAATCCTAAGGGGATCCCCAACGCCTCCACCCGACGGCGAACAATCTCCACCTCCATCTCTAAGGTTGCCGGAAGCGGTAAAACCACCGTATTAAAACGACGTTTCAGGGCCATCGAGAGGTCATTCACCCCCCGATCCTTCTGATTCGCTGTTGCAATCAGATTAAACCCTTGCACCGCGAAACTATCCTCCTTCAACTCTGGAATGGGTAAGCGTTTCTCCGAGAGAATCGTTAACAGAGAATCTTGAACATCCGTTGGGAGTCTCGTCAGTTCCTCAATGCGAACGATCGCCCCCTCTTCCATGGCCCGCAACACCGGACTGGCCACCAACGCCTCTCCCGAAAACCCTTGAGCCAAAAGTTTGGCATAATTCCAGCTATAGCGAAGGGCCTCCTCCGGGGTTCCCGCCGTCCCCTGAACCAAAAAGCGGGAATGGCCCGAAATCGCCAGACTCAAGTGTTCCGAAAGCCAAGACTTCCCCGTTCCCGGAACCCCCAACAACAACAATGCCTGATCCGTCACTAATGTGGCGATCGCCACCTCAATGGTCCGAGCTGAACCAATGTACTTCGGGGTAATCTCCACCCCCGTCTCTAGGGTTCCCCCCATCAGATAGGTTCGTACCGCCCAGGGGGATAATTGCCATTGAGGCGGACGGGGCCGCCGATCAATCTCCTGTAACGCCGCCAACTCCTCTGCAAACTGGATCTCTAAGCCGGGACGGACTTGAACCATAATCAGGACTCGCTCAGAATGCGCTCAAACCTTGCGCTTAGACTGTAGGCGATCGCAACGCCGCCTGCAACATCGAGAGGATCTCCCGCTCCTGAAATTGTCGAGCCAGATGTCCCAGTTCCTGGGCAAACCCCTGAGAATCTCCCCCCTGCTCAATCACCCCTTGGGACCAGCCGCGAATCCGGTTAAGATTCCCCCGTTTGGCCCAATCTAGCAGTTGCGCTAACACCTCTGGTTCCGGTAGCACCAGGTCAGCGGAGCCATCCACGTCACCTATCCCTTGACCCGAATCATCCCTCACCTCAACTGAGCTCTCCATTGCCCCATACTCCCAATCCAGGTTTAAAAGCTGTTGCAAGAGATGTAACAATTCCTCCGCCTGAATCGGTTTCGGCAGAAAGGCATTACCGCCCACGTTCAAACTGCGATCGCGATCCTCCTCAAACACACTAGCCGAAGACACGATAATCGGGAGCCTAGCACACTCAGGAATCTTCCGTAGCCACTGAATCAGATCAAACCCATCTGACCCCGGCATGACCAAATCCGTCACAATCAAATCAGGCCGTTGGTCTAGGGTGTAATCATACCCTTGTTGACCACTCACCGCCTCCAAAATATCAAAGCCTAAGGGTTCGAGCAAACTGTGGAGAACTCCACGATTCTCGGCCTTGTCATCCACCAGCAAAATCTTCCGTCGTGGGCCACGGTAGCCCACAATTTGATCACAGGGAGGACTGGTGACAGCAGACCACCCCTGAGCTACCGGCAAAACTAGATCAAAGCTAAAGCAACTTCCTTGATTAATCTCACTTCTGACCTGAATTTCACTTCCCATCAAGCGAACAATCTTTTGGGAAATGGCTAGCCCCAATCCCGTTCCTTCAGCCATTTGGGCAGCTTTACCCACCTGTTCAAACGGCTGAAAAATTCGCTCTAGCTGTTCCGGACTCATCCCCACCCCGGTATCCTCAACCTCAAACCGGATGCGAACTCCTTGCTCTAAATGCTCAATGACTGCCACTTGAAAGGTAACTTGACCCATTTCTGTATATTTAACAGCATTACCCAAGAGATTGATCAGAACCTGCCGTAAACGCTTTTCATCCAGGCAAACCGCATCAGGAATTGGTGTCATCACCTGATAAATCCAGGCGAGTCCTTTAGGTTCAGCCTTAATCTGACAGAGTTGCGAGACCCCTCTTAGAAAGCTCGGAAAGTGGACATCGGACGGATGAAGTTCCATTTTCCGGGCTTCAATTTTCGAGAGGTCGAGAATGTCATTGATTAAGGTGAGTAAATGAGAGCCACATTGATAAATTACATCAATTCCTTGACGCTGCGACGCACTGTGAGGGTGACGCTTGAGAATTTGGGCATAGCCGAGAATACCGTTGAGGGGAGTTCGCAGTTCATGACTCATATTAGCCAGGAACTCACTCTTAGCTCGATTAGCCAAGTCTGCGGCTTCTCGGGCCTGTTTGAGGGCCTGTTCAGCAGCTTTATGATCGCTGATATCTGTGGCAACCTTTAACCAGTAATGAGCGGTTTCAGTCTGTGAAAGTTTAACGATTAGGGGTTTTTCTAGACAATACAAACATCGTCTTTCACCCCTACCATTGACGATGGTGGTTTCGTAGGCGCGGATATCCTTGGGTTGAGTTGAACGGTCACAGGGGATAGACTCTCCCGTCGAGTCCGTTAGCTCGTCCTTCTTACGGCCAATCAGGGCCTCGACGGAGGTTCCATAAAACTCAGCCAGGCTTTGATTCGCTAAGACAAAGCGATCGCTCGCATCACGAACCTCAATCAGACTGGGGTTGGTATCAATGACATTGCGCAAAAAGGTTTGTTCACGGGATAAATCCTGTTGACTTTGGTGAAGGGAGGCGGTTCGCCGGGCGACTCGCCGTTCTAATTCCTGGTTATACTGCTCTAGTTGTTTCTCAGCGGCGCGACGCTCTTGGACTAAGGCACATAACACGAGAGCACTGAGGGCAATGACACTGATAAACGATTGCAAAAGAACCAAAGACGCTGCCACTGACGGACGAGCAAAGGTTCCTACCCCATTAGCCGTCCCGATAATGGCCAGGGTTGTTATCAGCGTCACGAGACTGGTCACCTCTCGCCAGCCGAAATAAAACGTTGCCCAGCCCAAGAGGGGGAGGAGACTATATTCAATAGGATAATCTCGGAAAAAAGCACTATAGGCGATCGCCACCCCCAAGGCAGTGATCAGGCTAATATGGAGCCAATCCCGTTGTCGATAGACCTGGGAACAACGGCGATCGCTCCAGGACAGAACCAGAGGTGTAATCACTAAAATTCCCGTAGCATTGCTGGTGAACCAGGTTTGCCATAGGGTGAGCGTCTCGGCCCCGGAGAGGTTTCGAATATTACTCAAAGCAAGGGTTGCGAAGATGGCACTCACCAATGCCGGAATCGTGACCACTAAGCCAGCAAAAATGAAAACGTCTCGCAAGGACTCAAAGCCGGGAGAACAGTGGGTATAACGCCGTAACAGTCTCGCTCCGAGCCAATATTCTAGGATTTGATTAAAAATCAGCACTGTCCAGAGTAATGAGTCCTCTGGAGTCTCTAGATAGCGATTGAGGTTAAACAGAAACACCCCCATCGTTAAACCGATGAGGGTGCTATTACCCCAAACCCCTAAGATGGCGATGGCCATCCCCGCCGCAATCCAAACCGGTGCCCCAACTCCTGGGGATAGGGTCAAAAAACTCAAGTTGACAGTTAACACCACATACATCCCTACGGCAAGAGCCAGATTGGGGAGGAGCATCTGGCCCCGATGTTTCCAGCCGAAAAAAGCAGCCATAACGATTTAAGGATATCTAGGGAATGGTAGCAAGGTATACTGCCGCTGAACTCAAAAAAAAGCGTTCGTCACCGAAATTGATGCTAGTTGATTGTAGCATTATCCCTAGCCTATCAAGTGTAAGGAGAGCTTAACACTCTAGAATACGGAAGTGTTACGGAACTTTGGCCCTATTTCTAAAAAATTGGGTTCAAGATCGTTCACCTATCTGGGCTTAGATTGAATCGCTTGGCCGGGTTCGGGACAATTTACGGACAATAGTGATACTTGAGTCGTAAAATATGGATTCAGGGTCATCCCCAAACAGTTGATGCTTCTGCCCGGTTAGAATGAGGGCACGATGAGGGAAGCTCTCCCCAATGCCCCTGATGATTGATGTCCCGGCCGTCATTACCGATCACCCATGACACCTGCCCTTAAAGCATGGCTACTGTGGCTCATGCTCTGTTTAGGGAGTTTTTGGTTAAGTTTGACCTATCCGGCTCTCTCACAGAGTTCTGCGCCAATCTCCCCTGCCTCTGTCCCCCAAAATATTTCCCGCGATGACTCCCTGAATTTAGGACTAGATTACTATGAACAAGGAGACTATTTACAGGCGATCGCCCAGTGGCAACAGGCCCTCAGCCAAACCTTAACCCCCGCCAGAGAGATCGCGTTGCATCGGAATCTCGCCAATGCCTACCAACGTCTGGGTCATGCCCCCAATGACGCCATTTTTCATTGGCAACACGTCTTAGAATTAGCAGACACTGATCCTCGGGCAGAGTCCTATGTATCTTCCTTGACTCAAGGGCAAATCCGCATTGAACAGGCCCAGCTCTATGACAGTATGGGGCAACATCAGCGGGCCCTAGAGCTGTTGTTGACTGCTCGTGACGACGTGGAGGGCGATCGCCCCAGTGAACTGGCCCGTCAGGGAGCCTTAGGTAATGCCTACTCAGCCCTCGGCCGTTATGATAAGGCGATCACAGCCCATGAAGCCAGCCTAGCCCTAGCTCAAGCCCTTGATGACCCCCCGGCCATGGCCACAGCCCTGAGTAACCTAGCCAACGCCCACAGCTTCCGGGCCCGTCGCGCTAAATATCAACAAGAAGTGGCCATTAATGAGGGAGAAGACGTAGAAGCCCAGCGGGCCCAAGCTCAATTCGAGGGCGATCGCCAAGCCATTGAGGTGCGACTCAAGCAAAGCCTCACCTTAGGGGAGCAGGTGGGAGGGTTAACCCAAGTTCGTAGTCTCCTTAATGCTCACCGTTTCCTCAAGGAATTTTTCCCGGATCGTCAGGAGGAACAAGAACATATTCGTGGGCAGATTGAACCGCTCCTCGCGCCCTTACCTCCATCACGAGATAAAGTCTTTGCCCTGATTTACCTAGCTCAACAGCAGTCCCCAGCGCAACCTAGCCGAGCCCATCAGCTGCTCGAAACTGCGATCCACCTCTCTCGCTCCATTGCCGATTCTCGGGCTGAATCCTTTGCCCTAGGCAGCTTAGGAGCACTCTATGAACAGGATCAGCAGTATGACATTGCTTTGGGTTTAACCCAACAAGCTCAGTTTACCGCTCAGGAAATTTCCGCCTTTGATAGTCTCTACCGTTGGCAATGGCAAGCGGGCCGCATCTATCACGCAAGGGGAGAGCTAACCTTAGCCCTACATCACTATCGAGCGGCCACCAATAGTTTAGATCAGTTACGCGGTGATTTAATTGCGACTAGCCGCGATCTCCAGTTTGAATTTCGGGATGCCGTTGAGCCAGTTTATCGTGAACTCATTGCTTTGCTTCTGAAAGGGGAAACCCCGGGAACGTCCCAAACTAAACTTGAGGAAACTCTAGATATTTTAGAGCGCCTTAAGTTAGCTGAACTTCGTAATTTCTTTGGGGATGATTGTGTTGACGTAGCTCAATCTGTAGTCCTTGAAAATGGGCAGCTATCCGATACAAAAGCGGTCATTATCTATAGTATTATCCTAGATGAAGCGACCTTTTTAGTGTTACAGAAAGCTGATGGAACCCTCAGCAGCTACAGAGTCCCTCATGCGAAAAATGATATTCAACGTGAGGTCAATGACTTTCGTAGCTTATTAGAAAAACGGGGAACCAATGAATATTTAATTCCCGCCCAGCGCCTCTATGATTGGCTGGTGCGTCCTTTGGAACCTGACTTAGAGGCGATCGCCCCAGAAACCCTGGTTTTTATCCAAGATGGGGTACTCCGTAAAACCCCTGTAGCGGCCCTCCATGATGGTGAGCGGTTTTTAGTGGAGTCCTATGCCCTAGCCACTACCCCAAGTTTAGGCTTAACCACCACGAGCCGCCGCACCTCTCGACTAGGACGAACTCTGATTGCGGGGTTAACCGTCGAAATTCCCCCCTTTGCCGCCCTCAATAACGTCAGGCGGGAAGTAAGGGAGATTCAGAACCTAACTGGGGGATTATCGTTACTCGACCAAGAGTTTACTGTGGGCAATCTAGAGCAAGAATTGCTTCAGAATCCCTATTCAATTGTGCATTTAGCCACCCATGGCAAGTTTGGAGTCGATGCGGAGAGTACCTTTTTGCTGGCCTTTGACGATCACATCACCATCGACGGGATGGATCAGCTATTGCGATCGCGTCGCTATGCCGGCAGCAGTCGCCAACCCCTTGAGTTATTGGTTCTGAGTGCCTGTCAAACGGCTGCCGGGGACAACCGCTCTGCTCTGGGAATTGCTGGGGTTGCGGTGCGGGCGGGGGCGAAAACAGCCCTAGCTAGCCTTTGGTTCATCAACGACGAAGCCACCGTAACACTCATCACCACCTTTTATCAGCAACTGCAAAACCCCAACATCACCAAAGCCCAAGCCCTACAAACGGCCCAAAAAGAGGCAATTCAGAGTCAGTTCTACAGTCACCCCGGAGTCTGGTCTCCCTTTATTCTCATTGGGACATGGCGTTAAACCGGTCGCTGTCCCGTGACCAAAGGCTTTAGAACTCTCGCTGTCCAATCAATATCAGCTTCCGTCGTCTCTCGCCCAAGAGTCAGACGGATTCCTGCCCGAGCGAGGCGTTCAGGATAGCCCATGGCTAAAAGAACCGGGCTGGGGGCGAGTTTCCCGCTATGACAGGCGGAGCCGGAACTAATGGCAATTCCCGCTAAGTTCAATTGTCGAACTAGAGCTTTACCGGTAATGGGTTTCCCCTGGCTATCATCTGCATCTACCAAAAAGCTAACATGATGGGGCAGACGATGCTGGCGATCGCCCGTCACCTGAAGACTCCAAACCCCAGCTAGATGCTCAAAGAAGCGATCGCGCAACCCTTGCAGCCGTTGCTGTTCTGCCGCGAGTTCCTCAGCCGCCAGAGCAGCTGCCACCCCAAAACCTACAATATTCGGCACCGCTTCGGTTCCTGAACGTCGGCCCCTCTCCTGGCCGCCTCCAGCCAACAGGGGCTGTAGAGACAGTCCTGGGCGAACATAGAGAGCACCCACCCCTTTGGGGCCATAGAGCTTATGACTAGAGAGGGAGAGCAAATCCACCCCTAACTCCTCCACATTCAGGGGCAATCGTCCCGCCACCTGAACCGCATCCGTATGAAATAACACCTCATGCTGCCGGGCGATCGCCGCCAACTCGGCAATGGGTTGAACCGTACCCACCTCACTTTGACCATAAATCACGGATACGAGGGCGGTATCAGGACGCAGGGCCCCCAAGAGATCGTCAGGCTGGACCCGGCCCTGGGGTGTTACCGGAAGACGAGTCACCTGCCAGCCTTGGTCCTGCAAACGCCTCGCCGGTTCAGAGATCGCGGCATGTTCAACATCCGAGATAATGAGATGGCCCGGCTGCCGTGGCAGAACTCCTAGCAAGGCTAAATTATTGGCTTCCGTGCCGCCACTGGTGAAGACAATCGACTCCGCTGGGGCCTGAATCAGCTCAGCTACCTGAAGACGGGCTATTTCCACTGCTGTGGCGGCGGCTTCTCCCCAGTGATGCAGACTTGAGGGATTGCCCCAGGTCTGAGTCAGTGCTTGCCCCATGGCCTCAATCACCTCTGAGCGGGTCGGTGTGGTGGCACTATGGTCTAAGTAGATTTGCATGGGGATCTCTCCTGATAGTTGCGATCATCCACATCCCCCCCTTCTAGGCTAGCCTACAGACTTAGAAATATTCGCTCCCTGGCGATCGAGGCTCAGCGATCGCACTGTAACCGTAGTTTTCTGCCTCTGCCAGGCCTGTTCCATGGCGGCCACCACTCTCGGAGCATCTGCCGTTGATGTCAGGGCTAAGAGAGTCGGGCCCGCACCACTAATCGCCAAACCATAGGCCCCTGCCTGTACTGCCGCCTCATGCACCGCTCCATAGCCAGGAATCAATTTCTGACGGTAGGGTTGATGAACCCGATCCTGCATTCCCACCCGTAACTGTTCCCCATCTCCAGTTTCCAGACCTTTGACCAGTAGGGCTAAATGGGCGGTATTAAAGACCACATCAGCCCGACAGTAGTCTTGAGGCAGGACTTGCCGAGCGGCGGCAGTGGAGAGTTCAAAGTGGGGGATGGCCACTACGGGCACAATTTCAGGATGCCACGCCACTGTGCAATGGAACCAGTCCTGGTTATCACTAGCGGCCAACTGGCAGCCTCCTAACAGGGCTGGAACCACGTTATCCGGGTGGCCTTCTAAGTCAATTGCCATGCGCATCAAGGCCTGGAGACTCAGGGGATTCCCGGCCCAATAGTTGGCCCCGAGTAGGCCGCCAACTATGGCTGTAGCAGAACTCCCCAACCCTCGGGCTAGGGGCACTCCCAACTCAATCTCTAACCGTAAACTCGGAGGTGTTTGGCCCAACGCTTCAAAGAACTGACAAAAGACTTGATAGACCAAATTCTCAGCCCCCGTCGCTACCCGTGCCGCTTCCTCGCCTCGCACCTGAATCGTCACCCCAGACCCTGAGGGCCCCTCAGTTTTGCTCTTCTGGGCAGGCAAAAAGGAAAATCGGTTATGTAACGACAGTGCTGCCCCTAAACAGTCGAAACCGGGTCCGAGGTTTGCCGTGGTAGCCGGGACGGTGACAGTAAACGGATGAAGCATTCAGGTGGATAACAGGGAGTTGGCGGACAGGAGCGTGACGATCGCCCCGTGTCCGAGCCTGCGATCGCCCGCTGAGAAAATTCTATCCTAGAGCGGGGCCATCTCAGGCTTGGGGGGCTAACGGGGCGATCGCCTAAACTTGAACCGCTTGATGACCCTGGATCAGGTCGGCCCGATGTTTGGCCAACTCCAATACCCCTTGGGTAACGACGTCGACCACATCCACTCGCCCTTGGCGCAAAAAGCGATGTTGTAGGAAGGTTTCAGCGGGGAGGTCTCCCTTGAGGAACTCCTTAGAGGCGGCTAGGAGTTCACTAACGCAATCAAAGCCAACCGATTCGATAATGAACGTGGCTAAGGGAGAATTTTTTAAATCATAGGCCGACTCCCGAGTGCGCCCCTGGCTTAGCAGTTGCAGCACTTCCGCCTCTCGTTGGGTTGAGGGAGGACAATCATTGGAGAGATGGGGCAAAAACTCGGCTAAGGCGGGAGTTTTCACCCCTGCTTCAGGAAACTCGCCCATCATGGTGGAGATGTGAACATTGCGCCCGAGGCGATAGGAAAGGGCTTCGAGAACGGCAATGGTAATCAGTTTCACCCCTAGGTATAACTGGGCCGTTTCCAGGTTCTTGCGGGTGCGTTCCACCAGTCCAGCGTAAGTTTCATCATCCGGCTCACCGCGATATTGACTGAAAACCACTTCCGGCTTTAGGAAGTTAATAAAGCCTTCCATCTTCTGAATCGAACGGCGATAACCGCGAACGGTATAGGAGTTGGCACTAATGAGCTCGTGATTGGTTTCTGGCAGGAGATTCCAGGTATTATCTAGGAATTCAGCCGAATTAGGGAGGGCAAAGTTTTCCACATCCCGATTGGCCAGACGCACGGCCTGCTTGACGGCCTTATAAATGTCGTCATCCTGCCAGTCGAGCTGGAACTGATCTCGGGTGCGAGTCAGGTGCTGTTCTAAGCGATCGCTCGCTGTCCAGCCTTCAGCAGATACCCCTCGGAAGGGGATTGTGGCTTCAATGCAGGCGGCAATCCGTACTAGGTCTCCCAGAGATAAAAAGGGCTCTAAGGCCTTAATCGCGATGATGGCACTGAGGAACTCATTTTGCCCCCGAAACGGGTCTAGGACTTGTTCAGGAGTGAAGCCGAAAACCGACAAAACCATCAAGACGTTGGCATCCTCAGGAAACCGCTCCGAGGGAAGAATGGACAGTTTGCCGTTGAGTTCCTCAATGTAGGAGCAGATGTAACGACTAACGTTGAGATTAATGCCTGAGTCGACCTGAACGTAGACTAAATCATGGAAGAGTGCCGAGAGAACCTCAATGGGGTCATCCGAGCCGCCCACTTCAAAAATGTGAGACGGCGTATGGAAATACCGCCACTGTCCCGTCATCGCCTGTACGATCAATGACGCAATTGGTTCGATTTCCTCCATCGGTGGGGGGGCTGCCAGTTCCGAAATTGAGCCGACTAGGCTGTCCAGGCAGCGTTGGTAAGCAACTTCTAGCTCCATCAATCCCTCGTGATTGTTTCCCTGATTCCCGTGCATACGGTGGCAGACGACCTAAACTGTCGATGCACCTATCCTCTGCCAGCATAACCTGAAGCCCGACCGGTTGCCGAAATTGTTCAGGATTGATTTCAATGGATTTGACACCACAAACGCCATTCTCCCGTAAATTTTCTGCTCAGCCTGATTTAGAACCGACCATGTCTCTAGATAACGAAGCCTCCATCAGCGATTTTCTCAGCCGTCAACAGGCGTTGACAATTGAACTCCAATCGCTGCAAGACCATCTTAACCGTCTCGTGCCTCAACTGGAAGAGGCCCAGACCCAGGCTCAGAAGCCAGCGGAAAAACCCCAGGGTACCTCTCCTGAAACCCTGTTAGCCTCAGCAACCCAGGCGGCTTTAGCTCGCTATGAGTGGAAGGCTAAAGTGGAGGGACTCGAGGTAGCCATCGCTTGGACACAAGAAAAAATTCAGCAAAAGGCGGATGAACTCGATGATCTCGAAGCCGCTCTGGCGGACTTGGAGCGCCGCAGTGAGCAAACTGCTCGGGCTCGCCAAGGGGTAAGTCAGCTTAATCAGTCTATTGATGAGGTGAAACAACAGTTGATTGAGTTGAAAGCCCAGGGCTGTCTTCATCTGTACACCGTTAACTTGCCGGAGTTTTCCCTTAATGAACAGGGTCAAATTCAGGTTCGTCCCCATTCTTTCCGGATTCCATGAGGGTCTGTGGGTTTAGACATGGCAGCGGGGATGGGTTCCCAGGCGGCCTCATCGGGACAGTCAGGGGGCGATCGCCATTCCCCAGTTCAGGAAAATGTCATGACACCTTGATATTTATCCGGAGTAACCCTCGAATGGGATGGGTCTAACCCCTGGGATAAATGGTCAAAAGACATTAGCATGGGAAAAACTTTACATTTCAGTTTATGAATGTTCGGGCAGGAACCCTCCTCAATCACGGGAAATATGCGATCGAAGCCCCGCTAGGTCAGGGCTATTTTGGCGCGACCTACCGAGGAACCCACGGGCAGCTCTGGCAGCCCGTCATTCTCAAAACCTTAGGTGATACCTTACTAAGTCATCCTAATCGCAACGAGTTTGCCCGCCAGTTCGTTGAGCAGGCACGGCTGCTGGCCCGTTGTCAGCATCCCAACCTAGCTCGGGTCTTGGATTTATTTGATGAGCAAGGACAGGCCTTTTTGGTTTTAGAGTATGTCCCTGGCGATCGCCTGGTGGACCGCATCAACCATCAAGGTCCGCTCTCAGCCCCGGAGGCCCTAACCGTCATTCAGCAATTGTCCCAAGGGGTCGAGGCCCTTCACCAGCAGGGACTCTTGCACCGAGATATTAAACCTGACCATATTCTGCAAGTGCCAGGGAGCGATCAGCTGGTCCTAGTTGAGGTCGGCTTAACCCGAGACCTAACCGCAGGAGCGGGTCAAACCTACAGTGGTCTACTCTCTCCCGGCTATGCCGCCCCAGAACAGTACAATGGCGCTCCCTCTAGCCCAGCCACTGATGTTTATGCCCTGGCCGCTACGGCCTACTACCTCCTGAGCGGACAGCCCCCCGCTAGTGCCCCCTTGCGCGATCGCGTCCCCCTCAAGTCCTTAGATGATGGCACTCCCCTAGCCCCCGCCTTGGAAGAGGCGATTCTCATCGGTCTCGATCTCAACCCCCAGACCCGTCCTGGAAGCATTCGCGACTGGTTAGCCCAACTCCCAGACGCCACAGACCCGAGCCCCAGGACTCACCGTTCCCGTCCAGCGGCCCCTCAACCGTCGGCCCCCATCACGGCTGAGCTGACCCCAGCCCGGTCAATCTTTCAGCGTCCTTGGGTTCCGGCTCTGTTCGCCACAACCTCTGTGGTGGCCGCCATTGGCGGAGCGGCAGCCATGATGAGCCTGCGGTCAGCAATGAGTCGTGTTCCAGAATCTGACCCCTCTCAACTGTTACGCAGTGAACCCAGTTCACAGTCCCCGAACTCCGGCCGCTCCGGTAACGGGGAGAATCCCCTCCTAGAGATTGATGCCTGGACCCCGGGTGAACCCAACCCGGATGCCGAATATACCCGGAACCGTTGGCAAGCACCAGAACCCGAGAGCCGCGATCGCTCCTCCTCTTGGTCGGAACCCAGTTCCCTTCCTGAACGCCGACCCCAAACTAACCCAGCCCCCTATGCTGAGACGGCTCCCCCTGAGTACCTCCCTGACCCAGTTCCTGAGCCAGCCCCCTACCTGGATCACCTCGACCGTTACGATGCTCCCCCCCAAACAGAGCAGCCCTTTACCGGGGATGACCCCCTGGATGTGCCGAATTGGTCTGAGCCGGTTCCCGAGTCCTTAGAACGGCCTTGGGGGAGCGAGCCGGACTGGGGTGCAAATCCTGAAGCCAAAGTGCCCGATGGCGTTCAGGACATCCCCTGGGAGCGAGGCTATGATAAGCAAGTTCCCCCTGGCAGTTCCACTCAAAGTTAAGTCAATCCTCAAAGAACTCACCCCTGACTGCCCCTAGGGGTCTGCACCACGCTCCCGTTCCTCAGTGATCTGGGAACGGCGGCGGTTTGCGGGTGATATCGCGGCGTCACCCCGAGTTAGAACTGCTATAATTTTGTTAAGGAAGCTTAATAATCAAATCCACACATGAGTAAGTCCCCGGTTCACGCCTTCTTTGTTGGTCGTATCCTCGCAGAAGAAATCGGCGCAGTCCTAGAACGGACCGTCTCAAACTCCCTCAGTGCCTTTGGTCAGTTTGACGCTGAACAACGGGAGAACCTACGTCAGTTCTCTGAACGAGTTGTGGAACGAGCGGAGCGGGTTGAGTCCGATCGCAACGCTGCCGGCCCCTCGTCGGGGAGTCGTCCTGTGTCTACAGATCAGGATTTACAGGCTCTCATTGACGGATTGCGGGCAGAAATTGCTGAATTACGCTCTGAACTGCAACGCTACCGTAATCGTGGTGATCACGACTAACGCCACAACGATTTCCTCCATCTACCCGCCAACTTCATCGAGAACGTCGAGTGTCTGCCCTGTCTGAGGATTCCTTGCCCCAATCGACCCGCCCTGAGCGATCGCCCCTCGATCGCCCCTCGAGTGATCATCAGCGCCAGCCACCCGGCGATCGCTCCCTCCTTCCGACCGCTTCCTCCTACCGTTGGAACCGTCCCAACTACTCCCGCAACCGCCGCCGCATTGAGATTTGGTCTTTTGTGGGCCGATTTCTCTTTGACTTGTGGCTGAATGAACGCAAGTGGAGTTATTGGGGCGGCTACAGTGATGCCAAATTAGCGGCACGCCGTCGTCGCATGGCCATCTGGATTCGGGAGACCTTCCTACAACTCGGCCCCACCTTCATCAAACTCGGACAACTGTTCTCGACCCGTTCTGATATCTTTCCGGCGGAGTATGTGGAGGAATTGTCCAAACTCCAGGATCGGGTTCCCGCCTTTAGTTCTCAACTGGCCTACGAGATTATTCAGGAAGACTTCGGCAAACCCGCTCAAGAACTCTATCGCTATTTTGACCCGGTTCCCCTTGCCGCCGCCAGTTTAGGCCAAGTCCACAAGGCCCAGCTCAAACGTGGTGAGGAAATCGTCGTTAAGGTCCAACGACCTGGGTTAAAGCGACTCTTTGATATTGACTTGGGTATCGCCCGGGGTGTGGCCCTCTACCTGCAAAATCACTCCAAATGGGGCAAGGGTCGCGATTGGATGGGCATTTATGATGAATGTTGCCGCATTCTCTATCTGGAAATTGACTACCTCAACGAGGGCCGCAATGCCGATACCTTCCGCCGCAACTTTCGTGGCGTCGACTGGGTGCGGGTTCCTCGTGTCTATTGGCGATATACCTCCTCCCGGGTCTTAACCCTGGAATATCGCCCGGGTATCAAAATCAGCCATTATGAAGCCTTAGAAGCCGCTGGGTTGGATCGTAAGCATTTAGCCAGTTTGGGGGCGATCGCCTACCTCAATCAACTCTTAGATCATGGCTTCTTCCATGCCGATCCTCACCCCGGGAATTTGGCCGTGAGTCCTGATGGTGCCTTGATTTTCTATGACTTCGGCATGATGGGGCAGATTACCTCCAACTTACGACAGAAGTTAATGGAGTTGTTTTTTGGCATTGCCCAACGGGACAGCGATCGCGTCGTTCAAGCCCTGATTGCGGTGGAAGCCTTAGCCCCCATGCAAGACCTCGGTCCAGTCCGGCGATCGATTCAATACATTCTGGATAACCTCATGGATAAACCCTTTGAGGAGCAGTCCGTGGAAGCCATCACCGATGACCTCTATGAAATTGCCTATGACCAGCCTTTCCGCTTTCCAGCAACCTTTACCTTTGTCATGCGTGCCTTTTCGACCTTGGAGGGGGTTGGCAAAGGGCTTGATCCCGACTTTAATTTTATGGAGGTGGCGAAACCGTTCGCGTTTGATCTTATGAACCAAGGACGAGAAGACTACAGCAATGGCATTCTCTCGGAACTCAGCCGTCAAGCCAGTGAGGTGAGTTCAACAGCCCTAGGCCTACCTCGGCGTATCGAAGATAGTCTCGATAAACTAGAACGAGGCGATGTACGAGTGCGAGTGCGGGCGACAGAAACCGATCGCCTACTGCGACGCATGAGTAACATGCAAATGACAACAAATTACACCCTCCTTGTGAGTGCGTTGACGTTGTCCGCTACGATCTTAGTAGTCAGTGGCGAAGTTTGGTTAGCCGGAGGTGTCGCCGTCGTGGCGATCGTCCTAGTCATCGCCCTGCTTCGACTCATGGCGCGCATTAACCGAGCGGATCGCTTCTGATTTTCTCTATCACCCGCAATTTTATAACTTTCAGGTATGAAACCAGCCTTTGCCGGCCAGACCGATAAAGGTCTAATCCGAGCCGTCAACCAGGACGCTTACCACATCGACGACGCCGGGCGCTTCTTCATTGTGGCCGACGGAATGGGAGGCCATGCTGCCGGACAAGATGCCAGTCGCATTGCCAAGGATGCCATCTGTCATTACCTCGATCTTGGCTACAACTGTGACGATCAACCCGCTACCCTTCTGAAAAAAGCGTTTCTGGGGGCGAACAAGGCCATCATGGAGGATCAACTGGTTCATCCTGAGAATGCCGATATGGGGACAACCGCTGTGGCAATCTTGCTGCAACCGGGTTCTGATGGTGACATTCGTCAGGTTTGGTGTGCCAACTTAGGAGACTCTCGCATTTATCGTTTCCGTGATGGAACCCTAGAGCAAGTCACGGAAGATGATACCTGGGTTGCCCAAGCCATCAAAGCCGGAGTTCTCCCGGCGGAGGAAGCCCGAGAACATCCCTGGCGTCATGTGTTATCCCAATGTCTCGGCCGGGAAGATATGGGTGAACTCGAAATTCGCGGTCTTGATGTTCTCCCCGGAGATCAGTTCCTTCTCTGTAGCGATGGACTCAGCGAAGAACTCACCGACGATCGCATCGCCGCCGAACTCGCCGCTAGCAAAGATTGTGACGAAGCCACGACCCGCCTCATTGAAATAGCGAAGGCGGAGGGAGGACGAGACAACATCACCGTTGTGTTGGTGAAGTTTTAGGGAATCGGGAACAGGGGGTTCATAATGAGCATTTTTACCGTTGACAAATTGCTAAAACATGGGTCAGAGGATCGGGAACCTCAATCGAGGTAGTCCCGTCCTAAAAAATATCTGGGTGCAGATGTTGCAGTTTATGTCAAACATTTGTTATATTTTGTAACAAGACAGGATAAGGCACTCTCAAGGAGGTCATAACCTTAGGGTTAAGCCCGTCTTGAGAGGCGCTGACCCAGTTCCTGTATTGACGAGACGATTCGCTTGAGAGGTACATTCCATGGACCAACCGATCCAACTCAGTCTCGAACAGCAGTTTAGTCTGCGTTCCTTTGAAACCCAAGTGGCTCAAATGAGCCATGAGCAAGCCCAACAGTTCCTTCTGAAACTGTACGAACAAATGATGTTGCGCGAGGTAACCTACAAAAATCTGCTCAAACACCAATGGGGCATTGAACCCAACGGAATGTCGTAGAGCCATGTCCTAAGACTGTCTCAGAACGACCTCCGTCTCTGGCTCAGTTCCCCACTTGTGGGAAACGATCTGGGGATGCTGGGGCGTTACTGAAGACTCCCTCACCCGGCTGGCTAGTTCTCACTGACTACCTAGGTAACAACAAATTCGACTACCCTAGGAATGAATCATGTCTTTGGGACGCAAGCCTTATATGTTTCAAAACCTTCTCATCTGCACTGACCTACACGACGGTCTACATCGCCTGGTTCGCTTCGTTCCTAGCCTTGCCGCATCAGGAATCCGTAAACTCGTTTTCTTCCACTCCGTTCGACTCGATGACGATCGCGGCGTTGCCAAAGTGGATAAACCCGCGATGGAAGCCGCTCGTCAATACCTTTCTACTGCCCAGGAGAACGTCCCCGATGGCGTCAAGGTAGAGGTGGTGGTTGAATCCGATCGCATTGTCGAGAACATCCTCAACACCATTAAAACCCATCACTGTGACCTCGTGCTGCTGGGGGCCAACAACAAAACTCTCCTGAATGAAACACTCTTTGGCAGTACCACCGCTGAGCTGGTAGAACGAATTAAGATTCCTCTTTTGGTCATCCGTCCGGCCTTGATGTCCACCTACACCGAAGAAGAACTCGATCTACGCTGCCGTCATCTGTTGCGCTATCTCCTCATTGCCTATGATGACAGCAAAACGGCGAGAAGTCTCGTGCAACAGATTACTCAGGTAGCCCGCGATCGCCCTGAGAACTCCTTAGAATCCTGTCTCCTAGCTTGGGCCATTGAGTCCAAACATCGCCGCGAGATTCCCCAATCGCAAACCCTAGAGGATGCTCAGACAGTCCTCGCCGCCGTCAAACAAGACCTAGAACAGTTGAATCTAACCGTCGCCACCGAAGTCCGACAGCAAGAGCGGTTGCAGGCTATGATGAGCCTGGCGATGGAGTATGACATCAGTGCGATCGCCGTCAACTCCCCGAGCATTCCCCGCCTCCTGGAGTGGTCGCGGCCCAACTTCGCCAACCTCCTCTTACGCCGCAGTTGGCATCCCGTTCTCTTCTTCCCCGATCCCGCCTGAGGCAAGATTCTCCGAAATTGGCGACCGAAATGTGATAAGTATAGGGTGAAAGTCCTTACATTCAGCGACGTTAAACAAAACAATGTTTTCAATTATTTTTCAACTCTGCTTAGCTGCCCTAGTCTTCTGGTCTTTCATTATGGTGATTGGGGTTCCCGTAGCTTACGCCTCTCCCCAAAACTGGGATCAGTCCAAAGGACTGATCTGGATTGGTTCAGGAATCTGGGTGGCCCTAGTTCTCGCCGTGGGTGTTTTGAACTACCTCGTCGTTTAAAACAATCCCCAAACGAAATCAGGAGGAATCTCACCTGGGATCCCTCCTAGGGTTCGTTAAGTTTATTCTTGAATAAGTCACATTAGATAAGACAATAACGAGACTAAAACTGCTTCCAGGTCAAGCTTTTTACAGTTTTTCGTTGTCTTATCTCTATTGACTATCACTTCGTCCTCACCCTTAAGACTTATGGCAGTTTTTGAAGGAACATTTGCCAGCGTCGCTCCTTACCGCTTCGCTATTGTTATCGCCCGTTTTAATGATCTCGTCACCGAAAAGCTCCTCGGTGGCTGTCAGGACTGCCTCAAACGTCATGGCATCGACGTCAACCCAGAAGGAACCCAAGTGGATTATGTTTGGGTTCCTGGAAGCTTTGAAATTCCCCTCGTCGCTCGGCAACTGGCCCTCAAAGGCAATTACAACGCCATTATCTGCCTCGGAGCCGTGATTCGCGGTCATACCCCTCATTTTGACTACGTAGCGGCGGAGGTCTCCAAGGGAGTCGCAGCGGCCGGCTTCCAAACCGGAGTCCCTATCATCTTCGGGGTTCTGACGACGGATACCATGCAGCAGGCCCTCGAACGAGCCGGAATTAAGAGTAATCTGGGCTGGAACTACGCCATGGATGCCCTGGAAATGGCGAGTTTAATGAGTCAAATTGGCGGAGATTCAGACCTGACCCCAAATCCCCAAGCCCTCCCCAATGGAGAGGGCCGTCCTCTAATGCGTGATGCCTCTCCTCACTAGAGAGTTACCGTCCCGCTAGACAAGCGGCTAAATCGGCTTCAGCGGTAGAAATTCCCTGGAGGTTGTAGGTTTGTGAGAGCAACTCAAAGACACGGGGTGAGATGAATGCGGGCAAAGTTGGGCCGAGGCGGATATTGCGAATCCCGAGATGGAGAAGGGTGAGCAAGATGGAGACGGCTTTCTGCTCGTACCAGGACAGAACCATGGATAGGGGCAGTTGATTCACATCCGTATCAAAGGCGTCGGCTAAGGCTAAGGCGATTTGGATGGCGGAGTAAGCATCATTGCATTGCCCCACGTCCATCAGTCGTGGTAGGCCGCCAATCTCCCCTAAGTCTTTGTCAAAGAAGCGGAATTTGCCACAGGCCAGGGTCAAGACAACACAGTCGTCGGGGACGTTTTCGACGAACTCGGTGTAGTAATTCCGTCCCGATTTCGCCCCGTCACAACCGCCCACGAGGAAGAAGTGACGAATCTGACCCCCTTTGACTGCTTCAACCACTGTATCGGCAACTCCTAGGACCGCATTACGGGCAAAGCCGGTGGTAACGGTTCGCCGCTCTGGGGTTTCTGTAAAACCCGGTAGGGCCAGGGCCTGTTCAATAACAGGGGAGAGGTCCTCGCGGCTTAGATGGGGGAGATGGGGATAGCCAACGGCCCCGAGGGTGAAGACGCGGTCTTCGTACTTGGTGTTGGGGGGCATCAGACAGTTGGTGGTCATGAGAATGGGACCGGGGAAGGCGGAAAACTCCTGGGGTTGGTTTTGCCATGCGGTTCCATAGTGACCGTAGAGATGGGGGTAGGTTTGTTTGAGGCGAGGATAGCCATGGGCCGGGAGGAGTTCGCCGTGGGTGTAGACATCAATGCCTTTGCCGGCTGTTTGTTGCAGGAGGGCTTCCACATCTTTGAGGTCATGGCCGGAGATGAGAATGGCTTTGCCGGGCCGTGGGGTGATGGGAACGGCGGTGGGGACAGGATGACCGTAGGCCCCGGTGTTAGCCGCATCGAGGAGTTCCATGGCGAGGAGGTTGATTTCTCCTAGTTTTAGGGCGAGGCTGACCCAGTCGTTGAGGTCGAGATCTCCTCGTCCCAGGGCGGCTAGGGCATCGTAGAAGTAGTCATAGACGCGATCGCTCTCTTGCCCCAGTTCAGCGGCATGATGGGCGTAGGCGGCGATTCCTTTTAAGCCATAGAGAACGGTGAGTTTGAGGGAGAAGATGTCCACATCCCCCGAGCCTTGGCTAATGAATTGATATTCAGCTTCTTTGCCCTGTTGAATGAGGCGATCGCGATCGCCGGCGGGTTGGAATTGGGCTAAGTCTGACCAAGGATGGGTTTTGGGGAATTGCCGTTGTAGGAACTCTCGCCGTTCCACGGTTTCTTGAATATAAGCCGCAAAGCGATCGCCGTCGAAGTTGACGTTGGTGAGGGTGGCGAAGAGGGCTTCACAGGCGAAACGATTGGCGGTGGGCAGATTTAGATTGGCGGAACGAGCCTCGATGACGACTTCGGCGAGTCCCCGCAGGGCATGGGTGAGAAGGTCTTGTAAGGCATCAACGTCGGGGCTTTTACCGCAGGCTCCCCAGTTGAAACAGCCTTCGCCTCGGGTGGTTTGTTCGCATTGGCTACAAAACATGATTGACATCCCTCGTTGATTGCTTGGTTTCAGCTTAGGCTGGGAGCTGGGGGGATGTCTTTGACTTAGATCAAGAAGGCAAGAGGCAAGAGGCAAGAGGCAAGAGGGTTACCACAGAGGCACAGAGGACACAGAGGAAGAGGAGGGGGGAAGAGGCAAGGGGCAAGGGGCAAGGGGGGATAGTCGAGGTGGGGGCTTGTTTTGGGGGGGTATAGTGGTCTTGTGAAGGGTTGGGAGAGTTTTTGGGAACGATGGAAGAGATTCGAGAGTTTTTAGGTCAGGTTGATTTGTTTGAGCGGTTGCCAGAATCGCAAATTGATGCTATGTCGGCGATTGCTAAACCTCTGCACTATGAGAAGGGGGAGCCGATTTTTTTTGAGGGCGATCGCTGTTTGGGCTTCTTTCTGGTGCAGTCGGGACGGGTGAAAGTCTATAAAACTTCCCCAGATGGGAAAGAACAGATTTTACATTGGTTTGAAAGGGGCGATCGCTTTGCCGAAGTCCCCGCCTTTGATGGAGGCTGTTATCCGGCCTCGGCGGCGGCGTTGGAACAAACGTCGGTCATCTTGATTCCTAGTCAAGCGCTTCTGGCCTTGGTGGAACAATACCCGAGCTTGGCCTTTAATTTGCTGGCGGGTTTATCCCGAAATTTACGACGCTTTGCTAATCTCATTGATACGCTCTCCCTGAAAGACGTATCGAGTCGCTTGGCAGGGTACTTGCTGGAGTTGAGCGATCGCCAAAATGCTAACCCAGTCGAGCTGGATCTGGCTAAGGGACAGTTAGCCGCTTTTTTGGGGACAATTCCCGAAACCCTATCTCGGACCTTCGCAAAACTGACTCAAGCTCAACTGATTGAGGTTGAAGCAAGACAGGTTAAAATCCGTGATTGCGAGGGTTTACGACGTTTAGCTGCCGGAGACTCAGGAGTAAGTGGAATATCTGGCTAACTGACGTTTGCAGAACGAGGTTTTTTAGTTAACATGGATAACTAATACGAAATCAACTAGCTTAACCTTGCTCTTGTCACGTTCAGAGGGGATCATTGTTTAACCTTTGCGGCGTGCATTCCCAGTCTTGAACGCTCAATGTTTAGCTGGCTTGCTCCTCCCACTAACTCCGGTTCTGTAGAATCCCTTCCCCGGCTTAAGCTGCCCCGACTCCTTAGTGTTTTAGAGGTTTGGGGCTTCGGTTTGAGTGGTTTGTTACTCTGGCTCGGCCCCGGCCCCGCCTCTAATGCAGATATTGGGCAACCGCTGATTTGGGTTTGGCTCGTCGCCACGATAATCGGGGTTCTCTACAATCTCCAGGTGAAACATCTGGGCAGCCAATATCCCAACGTCTCGGGAGGAACGCCCAACTATATCACCCGGCTCCTGGATAATCACCCCTTTTTAGCTCGGTATGGGGCGATTGGTTACTTTTTGGGCTGGGTTTCGGTTCCTTCGATGAATGGCATTGTTTTGGCGGGCTTGATTGCTGCCAACCTAGAAACCCTGGGAATTGATGCTCCGGAAGGCTTATTAAGAATCATCTTTACCTCGGTGCCGTTTATTGTAGCCTACAGCGGCACTCGGGCCATTAGTATCTTACATCTATTCTTTATTCTGCCGGCCGTGGGGTTTTTCCTGGTTTTTTGTACCCAGGGCCTAGGTTGGTTAGCTCTCTCCCCCAATAGTCCAGGCTTTTTTCCCAGTCAGTGGGACCCTTTTGCGGTGGGAGATTGGGCTAAATGGTATTTCTTGGCCGTATATGCGGCCTATGGCTGTGAGACGGCTTCCGTATTTGTGGCTGATAATCAAAAACCCTATAAAACTCTTCGCAGTCTAACATTTGCTGCCATTCTCCTGCCGATTATCTACACGGGAGGCTCTTGGTTACTGATGCGGTTGGCGAGTGATCCGGAATTGGGCAGCAATACTTTCGTGCAGTTAGTGGCTGTCTCCCGTCCCTTTTGGGGGAATGCGGCCCCAGTTTTGGTGACGTTTCTGATTGCCTCAGGCTGTCTCCTGAGTTCGGCCACGGCGGTGGCCCTGAGTCCTCGGGTTCTTTATCAATTATCCCGCGATCGCTATCTATCACCCGTGTTTGCTGTGGTGTCTCGACGGGGGGCCTTTGGGCCTGGCCTAAGCTTTACCTTTGCCCTGAGTCTTCTCTGTCTGTTATGGGGAGATGTGGAACGGGTGGTGATGGTGACGGGAACGGGCTATCTTTCGAGTGCCATGCTACTGCATTTGGGAATGTGGCTCAAACGGGGAACCAATAGCTCCTGGCTACCTCGCTGCTCCCTGGCCTTTTTCCTCTTGGAAGCCACGGTGTTGGTTGTGGGGGGGCTGATGTGGCGTGGTTGGGATTTACTACTGGGGTTAGCGTTTCCTATTGTGGTTCTGCTGTTTGATGCGGCGATTGCCCAAAATCGCTTTTTCCTCTTTCAAACCGATTGGTGGATTCGTCTCTACCGTCGGAAACTGGGAGATAATTTTCAGAACTTTGTGGCGGTTCAGGTGGGTATGTTGTTGCTTCTGCTATGTGGGGCGACGTTTTTGAGTTGGCAATCTCATGTGTGGATGATCTCAACGACGAATCCGGCAGCGTTAGCTGATGTCTCAGCCAATTTGCTGGTATTGCTCTTGCTTACGGTGGGGTTTGTTGGAGTGGCGATCGCCTGCTGGACAAGTTTACCCCAGGCTGAGGCCATTGTAGAGACCCGCGATCGCGCTCAATTGCTCTTCCGCGTTGCCGATGATGCCATTATGGTTCTCGACAGTCAGGGGGTCATTCAGGAAGTGAACCCCGCTGCCAGTTCCCTCTTTAATTTACCGGGCTTTGAACTGCTGACACGACCGCTCTGGGAGTATCTCCCCCATTTTCCCAGGGATATTGAGACGGCTCCCCGCATCAGTGAACAGGATTTTAAGCGAGGGACGGATTCAGGGACGGTGGAAGTAGGATTATCCCTGTTGGAAACGGAGGCCTCTCGGGAATATCTGGCGATTTTGCGGGATGTCACGGAGCAAAAACAGGCGAAAGAGGCTCTACGCCAATCGGAAGAACAATTGCGGCGTTGGGCCACGGAACTGGAACAGCGAGTTCAGGAGCGAACGGCGGAATTGCAAGAGGCCATGGAACTGGCGGATGCGGCGAATCATGCTAAGAGCGATTTTCTGGCGAGCATGAGTCATGAGTTACGAACACCCCTCAATGGAATTTTGGGTTATGCCCAGATTTTACAGCGATCGGCAAGACTCACAGGACAGGATTTACATGGGGTTGAGATTATCCAGCAATGTGGGGGCCACCTGCTGACCTTGATTAACGATATTTTGGACTTGTCTAAAATTGAAGCTGGGAAGATGGAACTTCACCCCAGTGAGTTTCATTTTCCGGCGTTTTTGCAGGGGGTCGTTGAAATTTGTCGGGTGCGATCGCAAGCCAAGCAAATTGAATTTTTCTATCTGGCAGATCCCCATCTCCCCATAGGAGTCAAAGCGGATGAGAAACGCTTGCGGCAAGTCTTAATTAATCTCCTGGGTAATGCCATTAAGTTTACTCCAAAAGGAAATGTCTGTTTTAAGGTATCCGTTCTGGAGTCTCCAGAGGCTGAGGCGGGAAACAGTGCGTCTCAGGAAGCGTCACCGTACCGGGTTGAGTTTGAGATTACCGATACTGGGGTGGGGATGACACCGGAACAACTAGACAAAATTTTTCTTCCCTTTGAACAAGTGGGGGAGGGAAAACGACAAGCGGAAGGAACTGGCTTAGGCTTAGCCATCACTCGGCAAATTTTAGAGTTAATGGAGAGTCCAATTGAGGTGAGGAGTACGCCCAACCAAGGAAGTCGTTTTAGCTTTGTGGCGACCCTGGAACCGGCTGAAGACTGGGTAAACTCTCTTACCCAGTCAGATTTGGGTAAAATTGTTGGCTATGAGGGCGATCGCCGAACACTTCTAATTATTGATGATCGATGGGAAAATCGCTCGGTGATTCTCAATCTTTTAACCCCCCTCGGCTTTACGGTAATCGAAGCTGAGGAGGGAGAACAGGGGCTAAAGATGATCCTTGAACAGCGGCCCGATCTTGTGATTACTGATTTGGCGATGCCAGGAATGGATGGTTTTACCTTCCTGAAAGCCTTGCGACAACATCCAGAGATTAACGCAACCCCCACTATCGTGTCATCGGCCAGTGTTCTGGCCATTGATCAACATAAAAGCTTAGCAGCCGGTGGAGATGATTTTCTACCCAAACCAGTACAAGCTGATGAACTTCTGCAAAAAATATCCGATACTATTGCCATCTCTTGGATCTATGAGCAGCAAGAATCTTCTCACATGACAACTTCTCTCACTCCCCCAGATAGCCCGGAGGGAGGCCTTTACTATCCCCCCCTTGAGAACATTGAGCGATTTTTGGATTTGGCTCGACAAGGACTCTTAAATCGACTGGTGGAGGAAGTTAAACAATTGTCAGAACAAACTCCCAGGTATCAACAATTTGCCGAGCACATTGAAGAGTTAGCCCAAGAGTTTAAGATAAAGCAAATTCGTGATTTCCTAGAGGCAACTCCCGAGTCATAGCTCAGGGGTTAGCTCCCCTTCGTTGAGTCGTTTTATTTTTTCTATGCCGACTAATCTCTCAAATTACGATTTTTTAGAACGTTATCAGAAAAATAGCTGTTTTTTACTCAAAGGAATGGTTTGTATGATAAAAAGGATAATAAGCCAGGGAACAGTACCATGATTGATGTAACCTGACTAGCAGATAGACCCTGTTTTCGGTTTTGTCTAAGCACAAGCTCTCCTGTATCTCTAAATTTAATCGAGTTAGCCCAGATTTTAGTCGTCATCTTTTTGATTTTAATTAATGTCCAATTCTGAGTTTGATACAATTCTAGTTGTTGATGATACCCCAACAAATTTAGCGGTGTTGTCTGAAGCACTCACAGCGGCTAATTATCAAGTTGCCGTTGCTCTCGATGGTGAAACTGCCTTAGAACAGGTCAGTTACAAGCCGCCCCATCTTATTTTATTAGATGTAATGATGCCGGGGATTGATGGGTTTGAAACCTGTCGTCAGCTCAAAGCCAATCCAGACACGGCGGATATTCCCATTATCTTTATGACGGCTCTCTCTGATACGGTCGATAAAGTGAAGGGACTCAATTTAGGAGCAGTTGACTATATCACTAAACCTTTTCAACAAGAAGAAGTGTTGGCTCGGGTCAATGTTCATCTTCAGCTGTATCATCTCAATCACAAGTTAGAAGCTCAGGTTAACGAGCGAACCGCACAACTTTCTGAGGCACTAGAGAGTTTGCGGGAGGCTCAACTTCAACTGATTCAAAACGAAAAGATGTCCTCCTTAGGACAGGTCGTAGCTGGGGTAGCCCATGAAATCAAAAATCCAGTCAACTTTATTCATGGGAATCTGATTCACGCTAGAGGCTACATTACGGACTTACTGGCTCTCTTAACTCTCTATGAGAATTGTATGCCAGATGTGAACCCCCAGGTGAAGACCTTTGCCGAGGACATTGACATTGAGTTTCTAAGAGAGGATTTGCCGAAACTGGTGGACTCTATGGCAGTTGGAGCCAATCGGATTCACGGCATTATTCAATCGCTCAAAACGTTTTCTAGCTCCGGGGATGATCAATTTAGTGACGTGAACCTTCACGCGGGCCTAGACAGTACCCTCTTAATCTTGAGTAATCGTCTCAAGGCGAAGTCTTGTCGTCCTCAGGTTCAGGTGAGGAAGTATTATGGGGAATTGCCCTTAATTGACTGTTGTGGGGGACAGCTCAATCAGGTGTTTACGACTATCCTTAGTAATGCCCTTGACGCTTTGGATAATTGTGCAGTAGACCGAGGGGAAGATTGGCAGCCTTATATCGAGATTGAGACTTCCGTTATGGGAGAGATGGCTGTCATCGAGATTCGCAATAATGGGGGAGCGATTCCCCCAGAGATTCGGGAACATCTATTTGATTCCTGTGTCATTCGCAAACCCCAAGGACTCGGAACGGGGATGGGGTTACCTATTAGCCATGACATCATTACCCAAACCCATGGCGGTCGTTTAACCTGTGAGGTGGAGGGCGATCGCGTTGGCTTTATCATTGAGATCCCCATGCAACCTGATCTCACTCCCCCTTCCCGAGAAGTCCAAGCCGCAAGTCGTTGATCAAGTCCGAATGAGTCAGTTTTCTCAGACCCCCAATCGTCACCAAATTCTCCAGGAAGTGTTGAATCTGGGGTTTCATCGCGTGGGAATCGCGGTGGTTTCCCCTGAACCAGATGAGGGGGAAGTGGAGGCGGTGAATCATTTGCAACGCTGGTTGGAACAAGGGTATCAGGCGGATATGGCCTGGATGGCCAATCCGAAACGCCAGGATATTCGCCAAGTTCTGCCGAATGTGCGATCGGTGATTGCGGTGGCCTTGAACTATTACACCGACTCCCCCCAGCCCGAGCATGAGGATGGGGCGAAAATCTCTCGCTATGCCTGGGGCCGGGACTATCATAAGGTTCTCCATCGCCGCCTTAAACACCTCTGTCGTTGGTTGGAGGGGTTTGATCCCGAGATTCAGGCGAAATACTATGCCGACACGGGCCCGGTTCAGGATAAAGTCTGGGCCCAACGAGCGGGGATTGGTTGGATTGCGAAAAATGGCAATGTGATTACCCGAGATTATGGCTCTTGGGTGTTCCTGGGGGAAGTGCTGACGAATCTTCCCTTGGAGGGCGATCGCCCCCATACAGACCATTGTGGCACTTGTACCCGCTGTATTGAGGCTTGTCCAACGGCGGCGATTGTTCGTCCTGGGGTGGTGGATGCGAATCGCTGTTTGGCCTATCACACCATTGAAAACCGGGGCGATCGCCTCCCGGATGACATCGCCAAGAACCTCAACGGCTGGGTGGCGGGGTGTGATATTTGTCAGGAGGTTTGTCCTTGGAATCAGCGATTTGCTCAAGCCACGGATGTGGAGGAGTTTTATCCCTATCCCCAAAACCAAAACCCCAGCCTCTCGGAATTAGCTCATCTGACTGAGGAGGACTGGGATCAACGGTTCCGGGCCTCAGCCTTGCGACGCATTAAACCAGCGATGTGGCGACGTAATAGCCAACAGGCCAAAGCCTCGCCCGATTAAGGACGAGGTTGGCACAAGGGGGAGTGGGTTAATCCCTCTAAGACTTAGCCATTCACCGCCGCTGGCTCATTGGCGTTGCGGGAACGACGGCGGGTGAGGGAATTAAACAACATCTGGCCGATGGCTTTGATGAGATTCCCTTCGAGTTCCTCAAACATGACCATGTTCAGTCGGAAGGCATCATTAGCCTCATCGACAATGCGATCGGCTTGAGTCTCGTCAATGGGGAGACTGTCCATGGCTTGACGATACTCGTTCTTAAAGGCTTTCTCGTCAGGAATGTCGGCGAATTCATAAAACGCCGTTCCTTCGCCATCCTGTAACCCCATGGCTTTCTGGGCAATGTTTTTGAGAATCTGTCCGCCGGAGAGATCTCCTAAATAGCGGGTGTAGCAATGAGCCACCAACAGTTCCGGCTCACTGTTGGAAACCTCCCGAATGCGGTTGACATAGCCTTGTCCACCCTCAGAGGGTTTCACCACCTCACGCCAGTTGGGCCCGAAGTAGTAGTGCAAATCCTGTTCTAAACTCTCCTTGCGGTTTAGTTGAGGATAGTAGAGTTGGGACAACACGGGATGGTCCCGGTGGCGTTCCATCTCTTCTTCCATGGCAGAGTAGACAAAGTAGAAGTTTGCCGCTAGGTTCCGATAGGAGTTTTTCTCCACGGTCCCTTTCAGGAAACATTTGATAAAGCCCACGTTTTCAGCCATGGTGTGAGACTTTTTCGTGCCTTCCCGGAGTTTTGTCGCGAGATTACTGGTCATACTAAATAAAAATGCTATAATTCTCTGCTCAGCGTATCGATGATGAGGTTCCGTCACGAACCACACGGACAACAGAAGTCGCGCACAATTGAGACAAAACGCCTAACCTGCTATGATTCAGCGTAGATCGATTTGATGAGAATTTTTATTAAGAATTTTTAACGGGTGCTAAGGGCGATCGCCCCCGGTTATGGGCTTGGAGATAGGGGCAAGGACATTAGCCCAAGACGAGAGCTAGTCAGACTTGGAAACTGGCTCAATTGCGCCTAGAATTGGGGGATACTGGATTGCCGAACCCCTCGTTGAGCCTTCTCTATGGTGAAACTCACTGGTTATTTATCAGTCCTGCTCCTAACGCTGGCTCCCTTGAGTGCCAGTAGCCTGGCAAGTCCACGGACGGAATCTTCCCTTAGGTTGGTGGCTCAGGGAATTGATCCCCTCTGTCGGCAAGTCTCGCCGGACTTAGATCAGGGACTAGCGATCCGACTCGATCCGCGTCCTGACTCCCGTTCCATTGCCAATGTAGCTCCTAACGAACGTCTGCGTCTGGCCCCTAACAGCGATGGCATTCGCGGTCCGGAAGGCAATACTTGGTTAGCGGTCAGTTTTCCCGCTGAGGGCTATGTGGACAACGGCCCCTCGGGACGGAACCATCTTCAAGCCTGTGAAGCCTTTGTTTGGGGGGCTCAACTGCCCTCAAGTTCGGGAGCAAGGGTGTCCCAGCGGGCCAGTGCTACTCCCCAAAATGATACGGGTAGCTCCTGTCGCCGTGTGATTCAGCCGGAAGGCTTAACGGTTCGTCAGTCCCCCTCATTAAATGGCTCAGTTTTAGGGGGTCTGGATGTGGAAGAAACCTTCCAGATTCGTTTACCCTTGCGTACCATTGTCGCTGCCGATGGTCGTGAGTGGGTGGAGATTACCGCTCCCTTCAATGGCTATGTCTCGAATGGCTTTGGGGATGGTGTCAGTAATTTAGGAATGTGTCGATAGTTGGTAACTGATATCTTAATTCTTTCCAACGGCCCAGGAGAAGTCACCACCTGGGTGCGTCCCGTTGTGCCAGAAATCCGGCGACAGTTTCCCCAGGCGAGAATTTCACTGGTGTTGTCCCCCTGTCCCCACGCCAGCGGCCGAGAGGCGGCGATCGCCCGGAGTTATCCTGAGGTTGATCGCGTACAAGGGCCTGAGGCCTTTTGGCCCTTCTTACTCTGGGGAAAAACCGCTGAGAATTGGCAGTGGGGCCAGGAGGGTGTGGTGTTATTCCTGGGGGGCGATCGCCTCTTTCCCGTCTTAATTGGACGACGACTGGGGTATCGTATCGTCGTCTATGCCGAATGGCAGGGCCAATGGTATCCCTGGGTGGATCGATTTGCCATGGCCACCCCGGAGGCGATCGCCCAGGCCCCCCGTCGCTACCATCACAAACTCTATCCCGTGGGCAATCTCATGGCGGACGCCGCCGTTGCGCGATCGCCCCTCCCCCCCCTAGACAGCCAACATCCCGGCCGCATCGGCTTTCTCCCCGGTTCCAAAGCCCTTAAACTGAGTCTCGGGGTTCCCCTCACCCTAGAAATTGCCGATTATCTCCAGCAACAGCGGCCGCAACTAGAGTTTGTCATTCCCGTTGCCCCCAGTTTAGAGCTGGAGCAACTGGCCGCCTATGCCAACCCAGACTCCAATCCCGCCCTAGCGGCCCTCAACTGGACCTCAGCCCAACTCATCCAGGATGAGGCTCAGTTTTACCTAGAAACCCGCCAAGGAACCCGCCTAAGATTACATCAAGAGGTTCCGGCCCATCCTTGTCTCAAAGACTGTCATCTCTGCATCACCACCGTCGGGGCCAACACCGCCGAACTAGCAGCTTTAGGGATTCCCATGGTGGTTCTCCTCCCCACCCATCGCCTCGATGTAATGCGAGCCTGGGATGGCCTTCCCGGACTTTTGGCGAACCTTCCCGGACTGGGGTCAGGGTTTACCCAACTGTTTAGTTGGCTGGCCTGGCAATGGCTAAAACGGCAATCCGGCGGAACCCGTCTCGCCTGGGCCAACATCTGGGCCGGAGAACAGATTGTGCCCGAATTTCTCGGACAATTTCCCCCCAGTGCGATCGGTGACACGGTGCTGGATTTCCTAGATCATCCCGAAAAACTCGAACAAATGCGACAAAAGCTACGTGAGGTTTCTGGTCGCGGCGGTTCAGCCCAAAAACTGGTCGATTTACTAGACTTCAAATCATGAAACGCTTGCTTCCTAGCTTGCTTCCTAGCGAACGGTGCGTTCCGGCAAGTTCCCATTCAATGCTCAAAGCTGACAACGATTGCCAGCCGGAACACACCCTACCCTCCTCCGGGTCCTCGGTGTCCTCTGTGACTCTGTGGTTCTCCTCCTCCTCTTGCCCCTTGCCCCTTCCCCCTTTGTGATAAGCTAAGCCTTGATAATTCAACACTGTTTTTAGAAGGAAGCGTTAATAATGACGGGTTCAGCGGAGATTCCCTACCTCTTGAGAGCGGCGCGGGGTGAAGCCCTGGAGCGTCCCCCAGTCTGGATGATGCGGCAGGCAGGACGTTACATGAAAGCCTATCGCGATTTGCGTGAGAAATATCCTAGTTTCCGGGAACGTTCTGAGATTCCAGAGGTGGCGATCGAGGTGTCTCTGCAACCCTGGCGAGCCTTTAAACCCGATGGGGTGATTCTCTTTTCGGATATTGTGACCCCTTTACCGGGAATCGGGATTGAGATGGATATCGCCGAGGGTAAAGGGCCGATTATTGACCCCCCCATTCGCTCTTTGGAACAGGTTAATCAGTTACATCCCCTCGATCCGGAGGAGTCGTTACCCTTTATTAAACCGATTCTCACCACGCTGCGGCAGGAAGTGAAGAATGAAGCGACGGTGTTGGGCTTTGTGGGCGCTCCCTGGACTCTGGCGGCTTATGCCGTGGAAGGAAAAGGCTCGAAAACTTATTCTGTGATTAAGAATATGGCCTTTTCGGAACCGACAATGCTGCATCGGTTACTGGAGAAACTCTCTGATGCGATCGCCACCTATGTCCGCTATCAGATTGATTGCGGCGCTCAGGTAGTGCAGATGTTTGACTCCTGGGCCGGACAACTGAGTCCTCAAGATTACGATACCTTTGCCCTTCCCTATCAGAAACGGGTGTTTGAGCAGGTGCGGCAAACTCACCCCGATACGCCTTTAATTCTCCTGGTGACAGGGAGTGGTGGTTTGTTAGAACGGATGGGCCAATCGGGGGCGAATATCGTCAGTGTGGATTGGACCGTGGATATGGCTGACGCTCGCCGACGGTTGGGGCCGGAGATTCATGTCCAGGGAAATCTTGATCCGGGAGTCTTGTATGGTTCTAAGGACTTTATCCGCGATCGCATTCTCGATACGATTCGCAAGGCGGGCAATCGGGGTCATATCCTAAACTTAGGTCACGGGGTTCTGCCCAATACCCCAGAGGAGAATGTGGCGTTCTTCTTTGAAACTGCTAAACAAGCGGATCAGCTACTCGCGATGGCTTAACTGGGTTGATGGTCGCTGCACCGGACTCTCTCAGTCCGGTGCAGCGACCATCTCAAGAGCATCACGCTAATTCCCCCTGTCGTTTCTCCACCCTAAATGCTTGCTGATGAAACGAGTCCTCCTTACTGGAGCGAGTGGCTGTGTTGGTCACTATATCGCTGAAACTCTAATTGCTCACAGTGATTGTGAACTGTATCTGTTCGTTCGCGATCGCCAAAAGCTTAACCTAGACCTTGAGAGACGATCGGGGATTCATGTTATAGACGGCGACTTACGGGAGATTCATCACTTTAAAGAGGTTCTGGAAACCATTAACTGTGCCATTCTCACCGCCGCTGCCTGGGGAGGCCCCAAAGAAACCTTTGACATCAATGTCACAAAAACCTGTATGGTCATGCATCTGCTCAACCCACAGCAGTGTGAACAGGTGATTTACTTCTCCACGGCCAGTATCCTCAACCGCGACGGGGAGATTCTGCGGGCAGCGGCCCACATGGGGACCGACTATATCCGCTCGAAGTATGATTGTCTCAATCAACTGCACCGGATGCCCATCGCCGATCGCCTGACGGTTCTGTTCCCCACGATTGTCCTAGGGGGGGATGAGAACAAACCCTATTCTCATGTCTCAGCAGGTCTCCCGGAGGTCAGTAAATGGCTCAATCTTGCTCGCTTTATCAGCGTCGAGGGCAGTTTTCACTTCATTCATGCCCAGGATATCGCTGAAGTCGTCCACTATCTGCTCAAAAATCCGCCCTCAGCCCGTCGTCACTATGTGTTAGGAACCGAACCCTATACCGTTGACCGCGCGGTGAGTGAACTCTGCCGCTATTTCAATAAACCAGTCTACTTTCGCGTGCGCCTGAATCGTTGGCTAACCGATCTGATCGTGGAATGTTTGGTCCGTTTCGGAGTCGTTCAGATGGCCGCTTGGGATCGGTTTTGTTTGGAGTACCGAGATTTCACCTATACAGATGCCGTAACAGGTCAAGATTTTGACTCTCCCGTCCATTATCCAACCCTAACCGATGCACTTAAAGAACGGGGTCTAGGACAACATTCTCAAGCCAAAGCTCCCTTATCCCCTCAGGCTTCCCCAGAAGATTAAGAAAATTATAAATTTGCTTAAAGTTGATAGATTTTCGTTTAGAATGGTGATGTTTTTAGCCGATTGACGGCTCATTATCGGTTGCCGAGAGTTGCCTGCCTTGTTAAGGAGAAATAGAAAGCTGAGCCTCAGTGCCGGGGGAGCTGGAGTCTATTGGACTTCAGTTTGAGATGCCCAACTGTCCACTCTCAACTAGCAACTGTCCCCTGCAAATTGTTGAGAATCAGTTATCTATGTTAGCCTGACATAAACCCTTAAGGAACTCCGTTTTTATGCAGGTTTTATTAGTATACCCTCGCTTTCCACAAAGTTTTTGGTCATTCGATAAGGCAATGGAACTGGTAGGGCGCAAAGCCGTTCTACCGCCTTTGGGGTTAATTACCGTTGCCGGAATTCTACCCGATCGCTGGCAACTGAAGCTGGTGGATTGCAACATCCGAGAAGTTCGTGATGCTGAATGGGATTGGGCGGATGTTGTCATTATCTCGGGAATGATCGTGCAAAAAGACGATATGCACGCCCAAATTGCTGAAGCCAAACGCCGCCAAAAACTCGTTGCTGTCGGGGGTCCCTACCCGACGTCTTTACCCCAAGACCTAGACGCGGCCGGGGCCGACTTTCTGGTCTTGGATGAAGGGGAACTCACCCTCCCCATGTTCGTCGAGGCCATCGAACGAGGCGAAACCTCAGGAACGTTCCGGTCTGAGATAAAACCCGATGTGACCGAAACCCCGATTCCCCGTTACGACTTGTTGGAACTGGATGCGTACGATAATATGTCCGTGCAGTTCTCCCGAGGTTGCCCCTATCAATGTGAATTTTGTGACATTATCGTTCTCTATGGTCGTAAACCCCGTACCAAAGAGCCACAACAACTGATTGGGGAACTTGAACGTCTCTATGACCTGGGGTGGCGCGGTCCAGTCTTTATGGTGGATGACAACTTCATCGGCAATAAACGCAATGTCAAGCGACTCTTGCGGGAGTTGCAACCCTGGATGCAGGCTAAAGGCTTCCCCTTCCACTTTAGTACGGAAGCTTCCGTGGATTTAGCCAACGACGAGGAGCTGATGGAGTTGATGATGGAGTGCAACTTCAGCAGCGTCTTCCTGGGGATTGAAACCCCTGACGCGGAGAGTTTATCCCTAACCAAGAAATTCCAGAATACCCGCGACCCCTTACTCGGGGCGGTTAAACGCATTAATGAAACCGGAATGCGAGTGATGGCGGGCTTTATTATCGGCTTTGACGGCGAAAAACCCGGTGCGGGCGATCGCATTGTCGAATTTGTCGAACAGACGGCCATTCCCACGGCAATGGTGAGTATGTTGCAAGTTCTCCCCAACACCGCCTTAATGACGCGCCTGAAACAAGAAGGGCGACTGGTGGAAGATATGGGAGGCTCGGGCAACCAGAACAACCTGATGAACTTCATCCCCACCCGGCCCATTGAAGACATCGCACGGGAGTATGTCAGCGCCTTCTACAAACTCTATGATCCCTTGCAATATCTCAATCGGGTCTATCGTCATTTCATGTCCATGGCTGAACCCCGCCATGTGGCCTCCAATCGCGGTAAAACCACACCTAAGATTGTCAAAGCCGCGATGACGATTTTATGGCGACAAGGGGTTGTCCGTTCAACTCGTTGGGCATTTTGGCCCCATCTGTTTAACATCTACCGCCACAAACCTCGCTTGCTGGTGAACTATCTCGTCTCCTGCGCCTTGCTGGAACATTTTGTAGAGTATCGAGAAATTGTGCGTCGGGACATCGAGGAGCAACTACAGGCCTATCTCCAGCGACAACAACAACTGGCCCAGGAACAAGAGGAACCCGTTGCTGTGGGAAGTGCCCGTCAAAGCTAATTGAAATAAATTGCCGACAGGAATAGGGACAACGAGTAAGATGGGGGAGCGTTCAACCGGCTCCCCCTGTTGTCTTAATGAGGTTGTCCCATGAAGTCGTCCTCCGTTGCGTCTCTGTCTCTGTTACTACTACTGGCTGTTTCTCCTTCAGCGAGTTTGGCCCAAATTACCCCCGATCAGACCCTTCCCAATCCCTCCCAGGTCAGTCCTGATGGGAACCAACTGCGCCTTCAGGGAGGAACCGCTGCTGAGGGAAATCTGTTCCATAGTTTTGAGCAGTTCTCGATTCCTCTGGGAATGGAGGCCATTTTTGAGAACAGCCCTGAGATTCAACGCATTTTTAGCCGAGTCACCGGAAATCTTCCCTCCAACTTAGACGGCCGCCTCTCCGCTCAAGGCGGGGCCGATGTATTTCTCCTCAACCCCAATGGAATTCTCTTTGGTGAGAATGCTCAATTAAACCTAGGCGGCTCATTTTACGGGAGTAGTGGTGAATTTATCGAATTTGCCGATGGGAGTCGCTTTAGTGCTGCTAATGGCTCATCTAGCGTCCTCTCTGTGACGGTTCCGGTGGGGTTGGGGTTCGGTTCTAATTCAGGGCCGGTGGTGAACCGGTCTCAGGCGCTCAATGAGCAAGGGGAATCTGTTGGCCTGAGCCTCAATCCCGGGGCGACCTTGTCCCTCAGTGGCGGTCAGGTGGAGATGCTGGGGGGACGGGCCAGGGTGGTGGATGGTCAGATTGTGCTGGCGACGGTGGCGGATGGCCGGTTGTCCCTGAGAATGGAGGAGGGTTTGGAGTCGGGCCAGATGCAGGGGCGGATTTTGCTCAGTGATGGGGCGTTACTGGATACCAGTGGCCCCGTGGGTGGGGGAATTTGGCTGCTGGGCGATCGCCTTCGGGTTCAGAATGACTCGCAAATTCTGGCGGATACCTACGGGGCCGGTGATGGCCAAGGCATTCATCTGGAGTTGGGGGAGTTGGTAGTCATTGATAATTCCTTAATTTCGACCTCAAGTTTTGGCTCTGGGCGATCAGGAGACCTGAATATAGTGGCGAATCACATTCTCGTTGACGGGGCGGGAGATTTGCAGTCTAGTTTGGAGCGCCTGTTTTCCCTTGATGCCATTGAAACGCCTCAACAGGTAGGGATTGGCTTATATGCCATGGCCTTTGCCGATGGCCCGGCGGGGAATATCAATTTACGGGCAACTTCTCTGCAATTGACCAATGCCTCATTTATTTCCACCACAACCGTGGCTGAGGGGCAGGGAGGGATGATTAATGCTGAGATTAGCGAGTCCTTGGTGTTAGATGGCTCACAACTGATTGCTGAAACCCTCGGCAATGGCAATGCTGGGGGGGTGAATCTCCAGGCTCGGACTATTTTTATTGGGGATGGAGGGGGGATTTTTGTCTCGACCTTTGGGGGTGGAGATGGGGGAACCGTCAATCTCCAGGCCCGGGATACCATCGAGATTGCAGGAACCACTCCCAATGGTTTGTTTAATTCTGGAATTGGCTCGAATGCCTTTTCTCAGGCGATCACTCGTGCCGGAACCATTAACCTGGAGGCGGGAGAGATTGTTATACGGGATGGAGGATCGATTGGGACGGTGACTTTCGGGGAAGCCCAAGCGGGGACGATTGTGATTCGGGCCCGCGATCGCGTGGAGGTGCGTGGTATTAGTGCGGTGGGGAATAACCCGGCTAACATCGCCAGTCGTAGTGAAGGAGGTGGGGCCGCCGGCGATATTGAAATTACCACGGGGCGTTTTATCTTGGGAGATGGGGCGGAGTTGTTAACCTCTACCTCCGATAGCGGTGCTGCTGGACGATTGACCGTTCGAGCCTCAAACTCAGTACTGATTTCTGGGGGAGTGACGACCACGAATGGAGATGGCGAACCACTTATCTTGCGCAGCGGGTTACGCTCAGATTCGACCCTAGAACGGCTCCCATCCCCCATTCCTTCCTCAGAAGCCGATGTGTTGGGAGCGGCGGGAGATGTGACGGTGGTGACCCCGGAGTTACGCCTGGAGAATGGAGCACAGATTGTGGTCAGTAGTGTGGGAGAGGGGGAACGGGGCGGAAATTTGACCTTAGAGGCTCCTCGCTTGCAGTTAGTCAATGGGAGTCGTTTGGTGGCAGAAACAGCCTCGGATGTGGGGGGAAATATCTCCATCACCTCTGAAGATTTACGGCTGTCGAATCAGAGTTCTATTTCGACTAATGCGATTGGGGCCGCGACAGGCGGGAATATCCAAATTAATACGGCCACCCTGTTGGCGTTGGAAAATAGTGATATTACCGCTAATGCTCAGGAGGGGGCGGGGGGACAGGTGCAAATTTCCGCTCAGGGGGTGTTTGGAACTCGGGTGCGCGATCGCCTCACCGATGAAAGTGATATTACGGCCAGTTCAGAACGGGGGGCAGAGTTTAGTGGTTTGGTGGAAATTGCGAGTCCGGATAGGCAACTGGATTCGTCTCTCGTGGAGCTGGCCAGTGAGTTCATCCCCGTTGACCAGCTTGTGGCCGATAGTTGTTTGACGCGACGGACGGCGGCGGGACAGTTCACAGTGACAGGAACTGGCGGCTTACCGGAAACTCCCTTTGATGCATCGGCGGGGCGCTATTCTCTGCTGGGGGTTGTGGGGAGAGAGGAAAACTCAGAGACCGTCTCTGCCCATCCGGCGTCGTCGGATACTGCCCCAACGCCCGAAACTTGGCAATTGGGGCAGCCGATTCAAGAGGCCCAGGGGATTCAACAAACGGCCGATGGTCGCCTGTGGCTCGGTCGTCCCCAACGGCGCGATCGCCCCTGTGGTGCTTCTTAATGCCTCAACCGGTCAATCAGCGAATATCTAGCACCAGGTCATAGAAAAAGCGATTGACGGTGGGATTAAAGCCTGGATTACCAGCGACGGCCACCTGATAGACTCCAGAACTGGGTAACAGCACCTCCGCTTGCTCCGCATCTCGGGCTAAAATCTCCCCAGATGGCGAGAGAATACTCAGCATCACCGACTCTGGGTGCATCCTCAGTTGCGCCCAGAGATACTGGCCGCCCCGAGCCTCGATTTCATAGACAATCACCTCATTACGCCCTACCTCGTCCTCAAACTCAACGCCGGTGGCCCCAGGGGCAAACTCAATTAGCTTGACGGTGATCTCATCGGCCCAACCCAGAACATCGGAGGCGCTAGGGCGATAGTCCTGACCCCAGTCATTGGAGTCTTCCTGAGTACCCCAGTCTGAATCGCTTGTGGGGCCACTGTCAGAGAAACGTAGAGCCACCGTCTGACAGTCCACCGCATCATAGACGAGATACCCCGTATCAATCTGCTGTCGGTTAGCCTGCCAGGTGATTGGGTTAGCCCCCTGATTAAAGATATTCCAGAGGTTAATCAACAGGGTTTCCCCCTCGATAATGCCAGAAAAGGTATTGAGTCCAGGGTCTTCGGGGCTAGCGACTTCTCCGACAGACTGTTCTCCAGTGACGGAGCTATCCCCGTCAACACTGAGCCGCAAGACATAGCTGAAGGACTCCCCGGCTCGGACAACCTGGCTTTCAAAACAGTGGGTTCCAGCGGTTAAGGATTGTCCAACAGTTTGTCCAACGGTTTGTCCAACGGTTGAGGCGATGGGTTCCCGGGATGGATTGGGGGAGTTTGGAGTAGCCTGACTCACGGACTCTGAGACGGGAGGAGCAGCAGATGAGTCTAGGGATTCGGGCAAAGTGACGGTTGCGCGACAGCCGGATGCAAGGCTCAGAACTAAGGCCGCCAGGGACCCAGAACGCACAAAGGAAAGCGCCATATGGGGAGTTATTGGGATAAAAAAAGAGTTAACTCAATTATAGCAATACATTATGGAAGCTTGGCAAGACTCAACTCCCTTTAGGCTCTTTTTTCACGGTTTGGACTGGAGAATCACTCATCAATCGCTTCAATTCTGATTGGCCCGCTTGTCGGAGTTCATAAGTGAACAGACTGACCATCAGTCCAATCCCCAAGGCTTGAGCCAACAGAAACTGAAGCGCTTTCGTCCATAGCTCGGGAGACTCCACCAGCCAGGGACTGGCCCCAAAGACGAACAACGGCCAGCTATCAAGAGTATTTGGCTGCCGTGATTCGAATAACACCATTAAGATGGGAGGGCCAAGGATTAACAGGACTAACGCAAGTCTCATGACCCATTGATGGTTGCTGCCGGTGGAGGTGAAGGAGAGACATTGCACTAGCACACTGTAGCTGGCTAACCAACCGAAGAGAATTAAAATGCCGATGCTGAAGAGAAATGGACCTTCCTCTCGCTCTAAAAATTGATGATTCCAGGTCAAGATTCCTAGTCCCAGGGTGGCGAGGGATAGGGTCAGGTTAATGGCCATGGCCACGATTGAGGGACTTTTTTCACCCCAGATTAAATCCCGTCGCAGGGAATATCGGGGCTTCCCTTCTGGTTGAACTAGGCTATGGCGATATCGTGCCCAGTCTTGTAGGTTTTGACGGTCGGGGGAGAGACTTAGGGCTAAGCCGAGGAGAAATAGGAGTAGGGCAATGTTATAAATCGTCAACGCCTCTAGGCTGACTCGTAGGCTTCGCTGGGATGCCACATGGTTTAAGTACCCAACCAGAAAGCCCAAACCATAAAGGTTGTAAACGGCACAAACGATATAGCTTTGTTTTTTGGTGATGAGGGTCGAGTTTGGTTTCTGATAGCGCCTGGAAATCATCTTAAATATAAATCCAGAAACAATGATACAAGATACAGTCCAAAATACTTGAGAATATAGGGGGGTTTTTAGCAGGCTTAGATTAAACCAAATTCCCTGGTCTGTTGGACGGTTAAACTGATTGAGGGGAAATAGGTAATATAGGGCGACTAGGCTCAAATAGGAGAGAAGACTGCCAAGGACAAGGGAAAAGACAAGAGGCTGTTTTCCACCACTCATGCCGTAGAGCATTGTCAGGCTGTAGATGGCAAAGATGCCAGCGGCGACTAAGCTATAAAATCGGAGAATGTCGCCGGGAAAATAGCCAGCATGGGTGGCGGCAAAGACATGGAGGGGAAGCGCCGCCGCAATTCCTAGATAGAGAAGACAGGGAACTCCGAGGAGTTTCCCAAAAACGATGTTAGAGCCGGGTTGAGGGGTAAGTCGAATGAAGTTTAGGGTCCCCTTATCTTGCTCTTCAATGAGGTTATTGATTAAGAGAAATAGTCCCACAATGAGCAAGGCAGTGACCCCAACTGCGGACAAGACTAAACTAACATTAAACCACCAAAGATCCCAGTTGATGATAATATTTTCGGCGGCATCCTTAAGACACTCTGATCTAGAAGGATTGAACTGAATAGGTGCCGAAAGGGTAGAGGCGGACTCTGAGTAGCAATAACGATTATAAACTTGAATCCCTGGGCGGGGAAGTCGTATCCAATAGAGAAGTAAGACGATTCCTTGTAGCATCAGGGAAAGACTGAGGGCGAGAAGAATTTTGGGCTTCTTGAAACGCCCTTTGATTTCTCGCATCAATTGTGGGTTGGCATCACTAATTCGGTTGTACATGATACAAGTTTTGCGAAGATTGGGGGTAAGGTTATGAGGTTTGTTGATGACCCAGTTGCAGGAAAATGTCTTCTAGGTCATCGGTTTCAATCTGGAATTGGTAGAGGTTGACTTGAGCCTGGATAAGTTGTCGTAGCAGGTTAGCACTGTCGGTTTCATTGCCGTTAAAGTGAACGGTCAGTTGTCGATCGCCCACGGTCCAACTTTCAACTTGGGGACAGTTACGCAGTTCGGCGATCGCCCGGTCGAGACTCTTGGCGAGGTTATCCCCGAGGAGGGAGATTTGAAGCCGTTGCTGACTCAGCCGCTGATACAACTCCTGAATGGAGGTACTTTCAACTAAACAGCCGAGTTCCATAATGCCGATGGAACTACAGAGTTGGGCCAGGTCACTGAGAATATGGGAGGAAATCAACACGGTCATCCCGGCTTCTCGGACGACTTGGATAATCTCCCGGAATTGCTGGCGGGCGATGGGATCGAGACCGGAGACAGGTTCATCGAGGAGGAGTAAAACCGGTTCGTGGAGAATGGTTCGTCCTAAACTCAGTCGCTGTTTCATGCCTCGGGAGAGGGTGGCGATAAGGCTGTCTCGTTTGGGAATGAGTTGGACTAAATCCAGGATTTCCAGAAGACGACGCGATCGCCCGGGTTCCCGCAGGTCGTAAAGGCGGGCGAAATAGTCGAGATAGTCCCAAACCGTGAGGTCGTCGTAGAGGGGAAAATCATCGGGGAGATAGCCTAAGTAGCGTTTGAGGCGAGGGTTGGGGCGATCGGGGTCGAGTCGTTCTCCTTGCAGGTAAATGTCGCCGGTGGTGGGGTCTTCAATGGCCGCCAACATGCGCATCAGGGTGGTTTTCCCGGCACCGTTGGGACCAATGAGTCCGTAGACTTCCCCATCGGCTACCTCTAAGTCAACATTATCGACCGCCAGAAGGCGATCGAACTGCTTGCTGAGATTACGGGTGGCGATCGCCAACTCGGGGGCAGGGATATCTGACATGATTCGGAGTCTCGGGGAGTCCTCCTCAAGTCATTATCCGTCTTGAGAATTCCCCGCTAGAAGGGTTTGAGCGGTTTCGATATTCTGGCGAACCGTCGCCGCTGAATCGATAAAAGCCTGTTGTTCTGTTGCCTCTAGAGGGAGTTCTATGACGGTTTTAACACCCTCGCGCCCTAATTGACAAGGCACGCCGAGAAAGAGTCCCTCAATGCCATATTCTCCTTGCAGATAGGCCGCCGCACTCACCACACGGCTGCGATCGCACAAAATACTCTCCACCATCACATAAATGGAGGAAGCAGGGGCAAAATAGGCCCCTCCCCGCTGCATCAGTCCAACAATTTCACTCCCCCCATGCCGAGTGCGATCGATGAGTCGCTCAATGGTTTCTGCGTCGGTCATTTGCGGCAGGGGAACCCCTTTAACGGTGCAATAGCGGGCCAGGGGAATCATCTGTTTCCCGTGATTGCCCAAAACCAGGGTTTCTACATCCTGCATCGACACACCTAATTCCATGGCAATGAAGGCTTGTAAACGGGAGGAGTCGAGAACCCCCGCCATCCCCATCACTCGCTGCTGAGGTAGGCCGGTGGCTTCCCAGGCCAGATAGGTCATCACATCGAGGGGATTGGTGACGACGATAAAGATGGCATTGGGAGACTGGGCGATCGCTTCCTTCGCCGCGTTGACGACGATACTGGCGTTGGTTTTAATTAAATCACTGCGATCCATGCCTGGGGTGCGGGGTCGTCCAGCGGTGATGACCACCACATCACAATCAGCAGTATCGGCGTAGTCGTTGGTGCCGATGATGGTGCGATCGTGTCCCTCCAAGCCTCGGGCCTGCATCAAATCCAGGGCAATTCCCTGAGGCCAGCCTTCAACAATATCAAGCAACACCACGTCAGCGAGATTCTTCTCCGCCACCCGCTGGGCCAGGGTACTGCCCACTTTACCAGCACCAATGACGGCGACACGGGGTTGACGTTGGCCATTGGCGCAAAATCTCGGTTCGGAAGCAGGATTCATACAAATTTCAGGCTTGGGGACGGTTCCAGACTTTATTTTGCCATGTCTCGAAGGGGCGAATGTCCATCCTGAACAGTCTCGAACCGCCACCTGGGGACAACTCCCCTATAGATTCTCTACTCGAAGGCTTCGAGTTGTTCCAGGGGAAGCCAAACATTGGGCGTAGGAACCACCCCAAACTTGATTAAGGCATAGTCTCCCTCAGTTTCGAGAATTTCGCCCCGCGTCTCGAAAATATAAGGGGGAAAGCGGGTATCACTGGCGGTGGCTTCGACGCTGTTGAGGAGTTTTTCGCGGACAACCCGGACAAAGGAGCCGCGTTTGAGTTTCTTTGCTGGTGCCATAAGGGGTGATTGTGAGTCGATAGAGTCTGTCGTCTGACCATTTTAGGGCGTTTTGGGGTCAGGCTGGCAGGAGGGACAAAAATGGGACGATCGCCCCCCCAGTTTAATTCGGGCAATGGGGGTCCCACATTGACGACAGGGTTGTCCGTTGCGGTTATACACCCAAGCCATACCGCCATAGTTGCCATTGATACCCGTCACATCCCGAAAATCCCGTAACGTCGTTCCCCCCGCTTCAATGGCTTGGCTGAGAACGTCGATCACCTGTTGTCGTAGGCGATCGATCTCGTCCGGGGTCAGTTGGCTACAGAGGCGGGTGGGGGGAATCCCACTGAGGAATAAACTCTCGTCAGCATAGATGTTACCCACTCCGGCGACGATAGTTTGGTCAAGGAGGGCAGTTTTGATGGGTTTACGGCGATTGGCGAGGGTGCTAATGAGGTAATCGCTGGAAAACTCAGGGCTGAAGGGTTCAGGCCCTAAACTGAGGAGGCCCGTCATGACGGTATGTGGGGAGGTGTGAGGAGGAACCCACCAGAGGCGGCCGAAGGTGCGAATATCAACAAACCGCAGTTCGCGATCGCCCTCAAAGAATAAGCGGACTCGGGTATGTTTCTCTAAGGGGTCTTCAGGATGGCACCACAGAAGCTGTCCCGTCATCCGCAGATGGACCCCCAACCAACCATCCGCCGTGGGACCGAGGCGATCGCAAGAGTCATCCTCACCCAGTTGAGCAATGAGATATTTCCCCCGCCGATGCCAAGTTCGAATGGATTGACCTTGCATCCCCTCGATAAAGTCATTAGCATGAGCGGGACTGGCCAGACTGCGGTTGAGGAGAACAGTCCCTCCACAAATCCGTTGCTGGCAGGTATGGGCATTTAAGCCACGACGTACAGTTTCAACTTCAGGAAGTTCTGGCACAAGTCGCCTCACTAGAAAGACCAACCATCAAAAATCCAGATTTATTTTAGACAGTTTGTTATAAACAGTTTACAGCCCAAACTCACTTGAAAACACAGGGTTTTAATATGATGAACTGTCTTATATTATGTGTCGCAAGCTACAAAAAAATACCCGATCGCCTCTTGCCTCTTGCCTCTTCCGACCTGTCCTCTATGCCTCTGTGGTAACCCTCTTGCCTCTTGCCTTGTTCCCTAAACAACAAAGGGGTTAGCGATTTGCCGACAAACGCTAACCCCTGTCCTGCCATCCTAACGCTAAAACTTTAGCGTGATGGTCAAGTTGATTTATTATTTCTTCTTCTTGGCGGGGGGAGCAACCTCCTCCAGTTCTTCAAGGGCGAAGTTATTGGTGTTCACACCACCAGCTGAACCACTGAAGCCGTTATAGTTCACTTTATCGAAGCGAACGATCGCCGGGTAACGAATTCCGCTCTGGTCAATGCTAGCAACGGTTCCGACATCCCGATACCAATAGGATTCTTTACGGAGAATCCGCACCTTAGAACCACGTTGAATCATAGTTTTTTCTCTGTTGATTGTAATTGAATCCAATCAGAGGCAGCAGTCAGGATTCAGATGGACGACTCCGTCTGAACGCCCTAACCCCACAAACTCATGTGAAAGGATTATTTTCCAGGGTACTACTGACTCTGGCCTCTAGGGGAGTTTGGCGCTTTAAGTTTTGTTGCAAGGGGGAGAAGGGGGAATGGGGGAACCACGGAGTCACAGAGGACACAGAGGAAGAACAGGGAGAGAGGACACGTGTGGTACGCTCCTCTCTCCCTGTTCCCTGTTCCCTGTTCCCTGTTCCCTCTTATTACAACGGAACCACTTGCACGTCAACTTCAACGGTGACTTCGGGGTGGAGTTTCACCTGTGCCTTGTAGACACCAATTTTGTTGATTTCGGGTAGGGTGATGCCGTGGCGGTCTACCTCTTGACTGGTGGCGGCTTCGATGGCGGCGGCTAGATCACGATCCGTAACTGTTCCGAAAATAGCTTCCCCTTCGCCGACTTGTTTCTCAATGGTGAACTTGCCGATGGTTTGTAAGGCGGTTTTCCGAGATTCGGCCTCTTGTTTGAGTTGGGCTAGGCGCTCTTGCTCTTTCTGTTTGCGGATTTCAACTTGTTTTAGGACTCCGGGAGTCGTTGGGATGGCAATTTTCTGGGGAATTAGATAATTTCTCGCATGGCCCGGGGCTACATCGACGAGATCTCCTGCTCTGCCGAGTTTACGAACGTCTTTCTGGAGAAGGAGTTGGACTCGCTTTTTCATGATATTTTCTAGGCTTAACGGTAGGGTGGATGAACTGAGACTCAGCTGTGGGGTCGTTCTGCTCTTAGGTTTGAGCTGCGGGACAGATGACTCGACCCCGTTGGAAGTCCGATCTTCCATTCTATAGTGTTCAGGAAGCTCTGGCAAACCTGGATGGGTCAGCCCTAAATGGGGTAGGGAAGGGCCTAGTCACGAATGTTAATGCTCAGTTCATAGGGACTGGTGTGGGGGGCTGAGACTTCGATGAGATAATCTCCCCCTTCTGCAACGCGGGTGTTCCAATAGACAACTCCCTGAGCACCGGCAATACTTTGACCGTCGGGACGACGAACGGTAAACACCACATCTCGACCATCACCATTGATGGGGAAGAGTTCTACGGCAAAAACTTGTCGACTCCCGACATTGACAAGATAGCGCTGGGGACGCTCTGGGGTGACAGTCCCTTGAGTTTGAACGTCGGTTTGTCCTGAGGGGATTTGTAGACGTTCAGGTTCGGGAATGGGTTCGGGAGTGGGGTCTGGGGTGGGCTCGGGAGTGGGGTCTGGGGTGGGCTCAGGAGTAGGCTCAGGAGTAGGCTCAGGAGTAGGCTCAGGAGTAGGCTCAGGAGTAGGCTCTGGGGTGGCTGCGTTAAGTTGTACGTCGAGGATATATTCTCCTTCGGGTAAGCCGCTGACGGTTTGCAGTTGAATGGTATATTGACCGTCGTTGGGGATGAAACCTTGCCAACCTGAGACTCGCTGCGATCGCCCATCTAGGGGATTTCCACTCGGGTCTAAGAGGGTCATCAACACCCCCTCTCGTTCTAGAAACGCCACCAGTTCAGTCCCACCGTCGAGGCCGAATCGGTAGTTATAGATGGCGTTGTTCCTTAACCGGCCTTGGGATCGGAAGCGACTACCGACCGCGAGATTGATCTCGCTATAGCTCACGGCGGGGGTGGGTTCGGGAGTGGGGTCTGGGGTTGCCTCTGGGGTCGCGGGTTGTTCGGCGGTGGGTTCGTCTCGGGGACGACTAAAGGCCGTTATCAAGGTCCAGACGCTCCAACCGGCAATTAGGGCGACTAGGGCTGAGACCAGAATCACCACGATGGGATTGTCCCATAGGGAGGGCTTGGCTGGAGGAATGGAAGCCCGGCGAGAGTGGGGAGGGGCTGGACTGACTTGGGGTTTTGCAATGTCTGTGCGATCGCCCCCCGACGTTGAGGCCACGGTGTCTGGGGCGCGACTAACCATGACGGTGGGCAAAACGGAAGGGAGACTGTTGGGGGGATTGGGAGAGGCGTCCCTGGGGGGCGGGACGGGGGCGGTAGCGGTTCCGGTGAAGAGAGCAGCCCGAACGTCTGGGGCGGTGAGATAGCGCTCTCCGGGGCGATCGCTCAACATTTGATTGAGAACAGCCGCCAGTTCTTCACTCACGGCACAGTCGTCCTGCCAAAGCCAGCGAGATTCGGCCGCATCATAAAGATCTTGGGGAGGCTTAGCGGTCAGGAGAACAATCGCCGTCACAGCTAACCCATAGAGGTCACTATGGGGATAAGCTCGTCCACTCTCACGTTGGTCTGGGGGAGCATATCCGATGTTGGTCCTCAAATCTCCCTGAGAGAATGAGACCGGGGGTTGGAGGCTGGTGTCTTGCTGGAGACTTGTCTCCGGGGACTGTATCTGAGTTTGTACAGATTGCAGTTGCGTGGCAAGTTCTTTGACCACCCCAAAGTCAATAGGAACGGGTAGGCGATCGCTCTGACGCTGAATAATATTTTCTGGACATAAGTCCTGATGGATAATCCCCTGACGATGGATATAGTCTAAAACCGGCAGGATATCTTGGAGGAACTGCCGCACATCCGCTTCACTAAAGGGACCTTGGTCTTGTAGTAGGGTTTGATAGGTCTGCCCTTCCACATAATCCCGAACTAAAAATAGCCGCTGATTTTCCTCAAAAATGGCTTGAAATTGAGGAATTTGGGAATGTTGCAGTTGATAGAGAACTTCGGCTTCTCGCTGGAACAGTTCTTTGGCTTTGGCGAGTTCTCTAGCCTGATGTTCTGTAGCATCGTTGAGCTGGAGGGCAAACTCTTTAATGGCACATGGGCACTCAAAACGCCCGCCATCTTTTGCGAGGTAGGTTCGGCCCAAGGTACCCTGTCCTAGGACTTGAACTAAGGTATAGCGGTTTTGTAACAGAGTATCTGGGGACAGAGGGGGTTGCATGATTGCAGGTTGTCTTAGGCAACAACTTGGAGTTGATCGAGTTGTTCAATGGTGACATCGGCCTGGCTGAGGTGACGATGGTCTTGACTATGCCAGCAAATGCCGATGGTTCCGGCGGCACCGGCCCGTTGGGCCATCTCGATATCCAAGGGGGAGTCTCCTACCATGATAGCGTCCTCTGGGCGCACCCCTAGGGCGGTACAGGCCTGTTGAAATAATCTCGGGTCAGGTTTACTTGGGCCGTCGTCAACCCCCAGTTTGACTTGGATAATATCGTCAAGTTGACAGGTTTGCACAAATTGATGAACTCGTGCATTGGTGTCGGCAGAGAGAATCCCCAGTTTAAATCCCGCGTCGGCGAGGTGGGATAGGACCTCTAGGGAGCCGACGAAGAGGGGGGAAGTGTCTTCATCTTGGAAGAGGCGATCGCTCTCGTCAAAGGCGGTGCGCGCGGCTTGCAGGGATTCAGCCCAACTGCGTCCCGTTTCGGCCACGTAGGCAGCAGCGGCGATGAGGTTTTCTTGGCGACTCCCCACAGCTAGGAGATAAGTGGGGTCAAGGCGATCGCCCTCAATGCCAAAAGCCATCAGCAGGGATTCACCCACACCGGGAATTTGAGCGTCTAATTGTCGCGCTCGGTCAATCCCTAGGCGGCGCAGAAAGTCTTGAGTATCCAGAAGTGTGCCATCTTTGTCAAAGATGATGGCGCGAATATTTTTGAAGGTTTTGGGACCGCAGGAGAGGTTCATGGGGGAGGGAACAGGGAATAGAGGGGTTAAGCACAGGTAGGGTGCGTTCTGGCTCCAATCAAGGTTAGGCTAAGACCACTCAGCTCAAACTTGCCCGAACGCACCGCTTGCCTCAGCCATCGGGGAGATTGGGCAAGAAAAAAGAGGGGTTGAGTCCCTCTTTTTGGCAAATATGAGCGCTTGGGAGAGGGGTGGAGACTCTCCTCAAGCGGGGATTGGGATGTAACGGGGAGAGATTAGTCGGCGGCAGAGACCATCTCTTCGTCGTCTTCCTCCAAGTCCATAGCATTTTGCGCTTCGAGTTCTTCCGGAGAGATCCCCTGGGCCTTGGCTTCCATTTGCAGGCGGAATTTCTCAGCCATTTCTTCGGCCTTTTCGTACACCAACTGAGGGTTTTTCACCATGTCCCCAGGTTCGGGTTCAAGTTGCTTGGTGGACAGAGAAATCCGACCCCGTTCGGCATCGAGATCGATGATCATGACCTTGAGTTGGTCATTGACGTCAAAGACACTACTGGGAGTGTCGATGTGGTCATGGGAGATTTCGGAAATGTGCAGTAAGCCGCTGACACCACCAATGTCGATGAAGGCCCCGTAGGGTTTGATGCCGCGCACGGTTCCGACGACGACTTCGCCGACTTCTAAGCCGTTCATCTTATGCTCAACTAAGGCGCGACGGTGGCTGAGGACGAGGCGGTTACGCTCTTCATCGACTTCCAAGAATTTCAGGGGTAGATCTTCACCCACTAAGTCTTCTTTGGGTTTACGAGTGCTGATGTGAGATCCGGGAATGAAGCCCCGTAATCCTTCGATGCGAACTAATGCTCCACCTCGGTTTGTGGCGAAGACACCGGAGTGAACAGTTGCATCTTCGGCTTGAAGTTGGCGAACCCGCTCCCAGGCGCGCATATACTCAATGCGACGAATGGAAAGGGTGAGTTGTCCGTCTTCGTTTTCATCCATGAGGATGAAAAATTCCCGCGTCTCGTTGGCTTGCAAGACCTCGTCGGGAGACTCGACGCGGTTGATTGACATTTCCTGTAACGGGATGTAAGCAGCGGTTTTAGCACCGATGTCAATCAGAGCGCCCTTTGGCTCTATACTAAATACCGTCCCTGCTACGGTATCGCCGGGATTGAAGTGATAATCGTACTTGTCGAGTAATGCGGCAAAATCTTCGTGAGTGAAACCGACATCTCTTTGCGTTGTATTCTGATTGACCATGCGTGTTTTCCTAGGACTGAGTCTCCATAACTGAGGTTTGCCTCCGGCTGATGGGTGTTACAGAATTGAACGGACAGGGCGATGATTGCAAGCAAGTCCTCCTTTGACGAAACACCGCATCACCTTCATTTGAAGGCGAATTGACTAATAGCATAGCAAATTCTACCCCACTCCTACGACTTTGTGGCGGGGTTTTTCTGGGGAATCTTCAAAAATACCCACAACTGACCTCTGGCTGGGCCGATGGGATGGCTGGGGTTGGGCAGAACTTGACTTAGGAGGAGATAGCACAATTGGGGGTGCTTTCGGGAGAGTCTTGGCGCTGCCGTTCAAAGTTCTCCTCTAGGCGACTTTCTCGCAGGCGATCGAGGGCTTCGACGAAGTCGCGAACCCCTTGAAACTGCTGATAGACTGACGCAAAGCGCACATAGGCGACTTCGCTGAGATCCTTGAGGGAGTCTAAGACCAGTTCCCCGATTTCGCTGGTGTGAATCTCTCGTTTGGGTCGTTGATGCAGACGCAGTTCAATGTCATCGACGATCGCCTCTAGGCGTTCTGGGGCGATCGCGGTTTTCTCACAGGCCCGAACAATGCCTCGTAGTAGTTTTGAGCGATCGAAAGACTCTCGTTTCCCATCTCGCTTAATGGCAATCATGGGGACAAATTCGATCCGTTCGTAGGTGGTAAAACGCCGTTTACAGTTGAGACACTGTCGGCGACGACGCACACTCTGCCCGGATTCGGTGGAACGAGACTCTAAAACACGGCTTTCCGTATGCTCGCAGAAGGGACAACGCATAACAATTGGGGTAGGACACCCAATAGGAATTGACAGGTATTAGCAAAAATGATAACAGACGCACTACACGAATGCAGTACGTCTGAATAATGATCTAACTCCTATCGCAGCGGTTCTCGCGACAGGAGTGGAGAACCGGCAGCACAATTTTAATGAGCTATTTGCCGATTTTCGGGGTTTCGCGGAAGGCGATGGCGAAGAATAACAGGGTCAGGGTTGCCGCGAGTAACAGGATGTAAATGACGCTTTCCATAATTTCTAAAAACTCACTGTGTGACAGTCTTAGTCTATCCAAGGGCTTGGGGAACCGGCGATCGCCAGTCCCCCAACAGCTCAGGCATAACTCAGATGACCTGAATTAAGCCATTTCTTTTTCGACGCGAGTGGTTTTGTCTCCCACTTTCTGGAAGGCACCCCATTCGACTTGATCTTCGTCGAGTTCCGGGTCAATCCCAGCAAACACGTCGCGGAACAGAGTCCGAGAACCATGCCAGATATGCCCGAAGAAGAACAACAGGGCAAAGCAGACGTGACCGTAAGTGAACCAACCACGAGGACTGGTGCGGAAGACCCCGTCAGATTCCAGGGTTTCACGGTCAAACTCAAAGGGTTCGCCCAGTTGAGCTTTACGAGCATAGCGTTTAACGAGAGCAGGGTCGCTGATGCTGCTTCCATCGAGTTCACCGCCGTAGAAGCTGGCCGTGACACCCACTTGCTCGAAGCTATATTTAGATTCTGCCCGACGGAAAGGAATGTCAGCGCGGACAATGCCGTCTTTGTCGGTTAAGACAACGGGGAAGGTTTCAAAGAAGTTGGGCAGACGACGCACAAAGAGTTCTCGTCCTTCAGCATCGGTGAAAACCGGGTGACCCAGCCAACCTTTTGCCAGTCCATCCCCTTTGTTCATCGGACCGGTACGGAACAAACCACCTTTAGAGGGGTTGTTACCCACATAGTCGTAGAAAGCCAGTTTTTCGGGAATTTGTTCCCACGCTTGGGAAAGGCTTGCACCACTGGCAACGCTGGTTTGAACCCGACGTTGGATTTCCTGTTGGAAATAGCCCTGATCCCATTGATAGCGGGTGGGACCAAACAGTTCGATGGGGGTCGCCGCACTGCCGTACCACATGGTCCCAGCAACAACAAAGGCGGCGAAGAAAACAGCGGCGATACTGCTGCTGAGAACAGTCTCGATATTCCCCATCCGTAGGGCCCGATAGAGCCGTTCTGGGGGACGGACAGTTAGATGGAACAGACCGGCGATAATGCCGACAATCCCAGCGGCGATGTGGTGGGAGACGATGCCGCCGGCGTTAAAGGGGTTAAAGCCTTCTGGCCCCCAAGCCGGTGCGACGGGTTGAATGCTCCCGGTTAAGCCGTAGGGATCGGAGACCCACATCCCAGGACCAAAGAGTCCGGTGAGGTGGAAGGCTCCGAAACCGAAGCAGAGTAGGCCTGAGAGGAACAGGTGAATGCCGAACATTTTCGGCAGGTCGAGAGCCGGTTCGCCGGTACGGGGATCTCTGAAGAGTTCTAAGTCCCAGAAGACCCAGTGCCAGCAAGCGGCGAGAAATAGTAAACCTGAAAGAACGATGTGAGCGAGGGCGACACCTTCAAAAGACCAGAAGCCGGGATCGACTCCGGTCTCTCCGGTGACACTCCATCCGCCCCAAGAACCCGTTACGCCAAGGCGTGCCATGAAGGGCATGACGAACATTCCTTGCCGCCACATGGGGTTCAGGACGGGATCGCTCGGGTCGTAGGTGGCGAGTTCAAAGAGGGTCATCGAACCCGCCCAGCCTGCGACGAGGGCAGTGTGCATCAAATGCACGGCAATCAGCCGACCCGGATCGTTCAGGACGACTGTGTGTACACGGTACCAGGGTAGTCCCATTGACTACGCTCCTCCTTATATGACGTGATATGAGTGATGGTCAACGCTTGTCTATCTTACGATTTGACCGGGCTGAACGTCGGGGTGAGGCTCAACATGAGGCTGTTGTAAAACAGGACGTGTTGATCGGATTCCTTGTGACGTTCAGGTTCGGTACAAGTGCAGTTGTTTTCAGGGCTGCATCAATTAAAGATTATTAAAGAAGTGTATCGATTGTGAGACGCGATCGCAAGGGTTTTTAGGGAATTGTTAGGGATAGGGTGCAGCAACACCCCCCATTTTTCGATGCTCCATCCCCTTTTATAACAAATTGTTAATTTTGCGGCGAATTGAATTGACAAATAACCGAGGATGTGCAAAGTCTAGCGATAACTTGTTCAGCATCCATCAGGCGTTTGAGCATGACATGTTTGATGCTCGATTCTCGGGCTTCATTGGCTTGGGGGCAGACTTCCACCATTAAAACGGCGCTTTCGACACGATAGAGCCAAAGTCGCTCTCCCTGTTCGACTAAACAGAGATCAAGTCGCTCAATATCCGGCTGTCGCCGCCAAGCATTGATATTCCAGAGTCCCTGGGTTCCCCAAACACGGGCAACAGTCCACCCTTCTGATAGAAAAAAGTATTTCACCGATGGTTAATGCAGTTCGTCAGTGTTGATAGGCTGCCCCATACCTTACCGCTAATTGGTAATCAGAGGGAAACTTCGGGGATGTCTTTGAGAGACTGAGGAGGTTGGTCTGTGGATTGGTCTAGAGGGTCTAGGGCCTGACAGAAGCAGGTGGATAAATCGCAGGGCCCCTCACCGGGATGACGGCGGGGGAAGTCTTGCCCCTGCTGATAGGCCAGCCAGTCTTGGCGAAATTGTTGGGCTAACTGTTCGAGGTCTCGTCGCGTCTTCTGATGGTCAACTCGAGAGTAGTTGAATTGCCAGCATTGGGTCGTAGCTGGGGTGCAGGAGTCGGAGTCTGCTGCTGCGGAGCCTTCGACAAACCAATAGACCATGGAGATAGCGTCGGGAGGATAGGGGCTGGTTTCAGCGAGAACGAAGAGATAGAGCCGTGTTTGCCAGTCGTTTTGCAACTGTTTAGAACTTCGGGGTCGAGGATAGGTTTTCCAATCTAGGATTTGGGCCTGGTTTGGGGACAGGAGTAGCAGGTCGTAGCGCACCAGCCAGAGGATATCCTGCCAGAAAAGGCTGCGTTCATGTTCGGCCTCTCGATATTCGATGTCCTCGCGAAAGGGGTTGGGGGTGATGTGCATCGGGGCCTGCTCCAGAAAGTCCTCAATCCATTGTCGCAATGGGTCGTCTTGCTTCAATAGGCTCTCGACGGGTAGACCGAGTTCTCGTTGTTGCATCAGTTGGTGAAATTGGTTCCCTCGGACCCGTTGCTGCTGTTGCTCTGGGTTGAGGGGGGAGTCGCGGTGTTCCAGAAGGCTGCTTTGAAACCAGCGGGGGCAGGTTTGCAGGCGCTTGAGATGGCTTTGGGAAAGCCGTGGAATGGGCGCTGGGTCTTGTTGAGATTGGCTCGGAGAAAAGTTTTTTGGGGTCATCCCTTGCGTTCCCGGATAGATGTGTTATGATTGGATCTGCGAACGGGGCGTAGCGCAGCTTGGTAGCGCACCACTTTGGGGTAGTGGGGGTCGTGGGTTCAAATCCCGCCGCTCCGATTTCTGAAATGATATCCCCCTGAACAGCCTGTTAGTCTTCTGTAGAAAGAGTAACAGGCTGTTTTGGGTTGTTTTTTGGCTGAAGGTTGGGGCAAATCTCCCCGAGGAAACATTTCTTAAGTCTGCTCCTAGAGACGGTGAACCGGGTATCCTAGAGTTGGGGAATGTATTTTTTTTTGAGTTGACTTTATTCCTATGTCTCCTGATCCCGAAGCCTATGCTGCCTTGCAGGAAGAGGTAAAACACTTACGGCAGATTGTGAGCGATCGCGAGGCACGCCTGAAACAACTTGAGGAGAGACTCCCCGCCTGTTTATATGAATTGCATCGTTCCCCAACGGGAGCTCTCTCTTGGCATCAAGTTTCCCCGGGCAGTCGGGATCTGTTACGGTTGGAGCCGCAAGAGTTTGGGATTTGGGTCGATCGCATCCATCCCCAGGATGCACCTCGCTGGCACCAGGCCATCGCCACCTCAGAAGCGACGGAAACAGATTTAGCCTGGCAAGGACGTGTCTTGATTCCCCAGCCTAACGGGGCAGCCATTGAACAGTCAATCCGCATCCTGGCTCGTCCTCAACCGCAAGAGGATGGTTCGACCCATTGGCAAGGATTAGCCATTGCCGTTGATGCCCCCACCGTTCATGCCACTCCCAGCCAAACCCCTGCCTTTTTCGCCTCCCTGATGGAAATTTTGCCGGTGGCGGTTTTTGTGAAAGCGGCTGAAGATTTTCGCTTTTGTGCGGTCAATAGCAGCGGTGCCCAACTTCTAGGGCAAGAGGTAGAAGACTTACTCGGGAAAACAGATTATGATTTGTTTCCCCAGGAACAAGCCGATTATTTTCGACGGGTGGATGAGTCCGTATTAACCCATCACGAGGTGGTGGAAATTCCCAGGGAGTCAGTGCAAGTCGGGGATAGCAATCGTTTAATGCGGACCCATAAACTCGCGATTTGGGATGGGGATCAACCTACTCATCTGGCGATTATTTCTGAAGATATTACCGACCAAGAAATCACGAAGGCTCAACTGGCGGAACAGGAACGAACTCTGCGAGCCATTGTGGATAATGCCCCCATCTGGATTTGGACTACCGATACCTCGGGGCATATGAACTTTATTAACCGAACTTTTTGCGACGATGTTGGGGTTACTCCAGAAGAGGTTTACGCTGCGGCTCACTATCAAGAGGTCTTTGGGGAAGCCGCCGTTGCCAATTGCCTGGAGTCCGATCGCATCAGTTTTGGCCAGGATGAGCCGTATTGTTCCGATGAATTTTTCCCGTTTGTGGATGGAAAAATCCATCATCTCGAAACCATTAAAGTGCGACTCAAAAATACTCAGGGCGAGGTGACGGGTTTAGTGGGGTTGGCCATGGATGCCACGGAACGCAAACAAGCAGAGGCAGAACTGGCTCAACAGCGATTGCTCTTGGATGCGTTTATTGACACGGCTCCAGTGGGGATGGCGATTTTAGATCAACAGTTTCGCTATCTCCAAGTGAATGAACATTTGGCAGCAATGACCGGTTATCCCGTCTCAAATCATATTGGACGAACCTTGGGGGAGATTGCACCCGATTTAGCCCATCAACTCTATGACAAGGTCGAAGCCATGTTGATGAGTGGAGACCCCATTTTCAATCAGGAATTGACTGGGGAAACACAAGCTAATCCTGGGGTTGAAGGGCATTGGCTATTTTCAGCCTTTCCGATTCAAGATAGGGACGATAGCCTCATCGCCTTTGGGGCAACGGTGTTGGATATTACAGAACGACAGCAGGCCCAAGACCAATTACACACCTTGACTCGGAATCTTCAAGATGCCCAACGAATTGCCCATATTGGCAATTGGGAAATTGATGTAGCCACTGGACAAACCACCTGTTCCGATGAGATTTTCCGTATTATTGGTCTCCCTGTACGTCGGGAACCGATGCCCCAAGAGGAGATGTTCCACTATTTCCATCCTGATGATCGTCCCCGGGTGCGTCAGGGGATTCGTCATTGTATTGATACGGGCCAACCCTCTGATATTGATGTGCGGATTATTCGGGCTAATGGGGAGTTGGGCTATGTTCGGGAAAAATGCGAGGCCCAATATGATGAGGTGGGCAATTTAGTGAGTATCTTTGGCATTGCCATGGATATTACAGACCGGAAAATCGCCGAGTTGACGCTGCGTCAGAGTGAGGAACGCTTCCGAACTCTTGTTGAAGCCACGACTCAAATTGTCTGGAATGCTAACGCTAAGGGAGCGTTTACCTGGGAACAGCCCGATTGGACTAAGTTTACGGGGATGAGTTTTGAGACGTTACGGGATTGGGGTTGGATTAATAGTATCCATCCCAATGATCGCAATGAAACGACCGCAGTTTGGTCTCATGCGGTGCAAACTCGCAGTCTCTATCAGATTGAACACCGCTTGCGACGGGCTGATGGTGTTTACCGGGATATGAGTGTGCGGGCGGTTCCTATTTTGGATGAAGATGGTAATTTACGAGAATGGATTGGGGTGAATATGGATATTACCGATCGCAAGGATGCGGAACGGGCCCTACAACAGTCGGAGGCGAAGTTACGACAACAGGCCGAGAATCTCCAGAAAACTCTGGATCAGTTGCGGCGGACGCAAAATCAGTTGGTGCAAAGTGAGAAAATGTCGGCCCTAGGACAGTTAGTGGCAGGGGTTGCTCATGAAATTAATAATCCAGTTAACTTCATTTATGGCAATCTCACCCATGCTGATGACTATACTCAGGATTTGATGCAGGTGATTGAGGCCTATCAACGGCGATATCCCCAGACAGATCCTGAGTTGGAGGCCTTGCTGGAGGAGGTGGATTTAGACTATCTAATTGACGATTTGCCAAAACTGCTTCATTCGATGCGGGTGGGGGCGCAACGGATTCGCGATATTGTGCGATCGCTACGCAATTTCTCGCGCCTGGACGAGGCGGAATTTAAGGCGGTGAATCTGCATGATGGCATTGAAAGCACGCTGATGATTCTGCAAAATCGGCTCAAGGCTAAACCGGAGTCAGTGGGGATTGAAATTGTGCGACGCTATGGCGATTTACCCCCAGTTGAATGTTATGCGGGGCAAATCAATCAGGTGTTAATGAATATTTTAGCGAATGCGGTGGATGCCCTGGAGGAACGCCATCGCAAACGCAGTCCTTCGGAACTCGATGCTGCCCCGAGTCGCATTACGATTACAACGGCGGTGATAGAGCAACAACGGGTTCAGATCCTGATTGCTGATAATGGGGTGGGGATTCCTCCCCAGGTTCAACATCAGATTTTTGACCCCTTCTTCACCACAAAACCCATTGGCAAGGGGACGGGGTTAGGGATGTCCATTAGCTATCAGATTATTACCGATAAGCATCATGGCAGTCTGACCTGTACCTCAGAACCGGGGCTTGGGACCAGTTTTCTGATTGAAATCCCGATTCATCAGACGGCTCAGGATTCTTCTGGGGTTTAGGTGTCGTCATGGGCGTAACGACGATAGAGGAAGTCTAGGGCTTCGTTGCGTACATCATAGTATTCGGGCTGTTCCATGAGTCGGGTGCGATCGCGGGGCCGGGGGAAGGGTAAGTCTAGAATTTCACCAATGCGGGCGGCGGGGCCGTTGGTCATCATGACTAGGCGATCGCCCAGGAAGAGGGCTTCGTCGATATCATGGGTAATCATGAGAACGGTGACTTTGTGATCGGCCCAGATTCGTAACAGTTCTTCTTGCAATTCTTCCCGGGTGATGGGATCGAGGGCGCCGAAGGGTTCATCGAGGATGAGGACTTTAGGGCGCAGGGCTAGGGCCCGGGCAATGGATACCCGTTGTTTCATTCCCCCGGAGAGTTCTTTGGGCTTTTTGTCGGCGGCCTCCGTTAAGCCCACGAGTTCCAGATGTTCTTGCACGATCGCCGCTTTGTCCCGTTGTTTGAGTTTGGGAAAGACGGAGTTGACAGCCAGAAGGATATTCTCGTAGGCGGTAAGCCAGGGCAGGAGGGCGTAGTTTTGGAAGACTACCATGCGATCGGGCCCCGGTTCTTTAATTCGTCGTCCTTCTAAGCGAACTTCTCCTTCGCTGGGTTGACGGAAGCCGGAAACCATATCCAAGAGGGTGGATTTACCACAGCCGGAGTGCCCAATCAGACAAATGAATTCTCCTTCCCGGACGGTGAGTTGGATATTGTCAAGAACGGGATAGGGCCCCTCTGGGGTGGCATAGGTTTTGCTAAGGCCATCAATGACGAGATAGGAGTCATTGGTGGTGTAGGTGTCAGAGGTGGAGTTGGTTAGAGTTTGCATGGGGTAGGAAGGGAACAGGGAACAGGGGGGAAGCTGGGGTAGGGTGTGTTCCGGCTTAGAATCGTCATTAGCTTTGACCACTCGGCCTGAACTTGCCGGAACGCACCGTCTCGGGGTTAGGCGGGGGTAGGGTGTGTTCCGGCATAGAATCGTCATTAGCTTTGACCACTCGGCCTGAACTTGCCGGAACGCACCGTCTCGGGGTTAGGCGGCCGAGAGTTCCCGGGGGGCTGGGTTGAGATCGACTTCTGTGACCATTAGGTTGGTTTTGATTTGTAATTGTTCTAGGTAATGGATGGGATCATCGGGGTTGAAGATGGCCCCATCGAAGAGGATAACGGGATTGCGATCGCGCCCCAAGTCCATCATATTTAAGCCTTGAGCAGCTTGGGAGAACACATCGAGACGGCGGACGCGATCGAGGACTTCAATCCAGTTGCGGGGGAAGGGAGTGATGCCCCAACGGGCCATTTGGGTGAGAATCCAGAGGGCTTCGATGCGGTCAGGACAGTTGGTTTTGTCGCAGAAGAACTGGTTGTAGCGGGGGATAGCTTGGGGGTCGCCGACACCTTTATTGTAGGCATCAATGAAGCCAGGACGGGTGTAGATGGGGTCAGACCCGACATATTCAGGACGACAGATGAGATCTAAAACCTCTTCCCGATGACGCATATCGTCGCAGTAGTCACAGGCTTCTAACAGGGCCTGAATGAGGGCGAGATGGGTTTTGGGGTGGGTTTTGGCCCAGTCTTCCCGGACTCCAAGGACTTTTTCACAATGGCCAGACCAAATTTCCGGGTCCGTCGCCATCACAAAACCAATTCCTTCATGGACGGCGCGGGAGTTCCAGGGTTCGCCCACACAGTAGCCGTCGATGTTACCGGCTTTGAGGTTGGCGACCATTTGTGCCGGGGGAATGATGACGATATCCAGGTCGCGATCGGGGTCAATGTCGGCGGAGGCGAGCCAGTAACGTAGGATGAGGTTGTGCATGGAGGTAGGATGCACGGCCCCCAGGGTGAGTCGTCGGTCCGGGTGGGCGGCGATAAAGCCCTTGAGGTCGGCGAGAGTCCGCACCCCTTCGTCGTAGAAACGACGATGGAAGGTGATGGCGTTGCCGTTGCGAGAGAGGGTCATGCCGCTAATGACCGGCAGGGGGGTATGGTTGTCCCGGCCCAGGGTCATTCCCAGGGGCATTCCGGCCACCATTTGGGCCCCGTCGAGGCGTTGATCTCGGATGCCCGATTCGATGGCATTCCAACTGGGTTCACGACTGAGGGTGACTTGGGTTAAGCCATGTTTTTCGAAGAATCCCCGTTCTTTGGCCACCACCAGGGGGGCGCAGTCGGTGAGGGGGATGAAGCCCAGGTTGAGGTTGACTTTTTCTAAGCCGTTTTCGTGGACTTCGATGGGTTGAGGTTGGCTTTGGCGTTTCTTGGCCCGTCGCTGTTGGTTGAGGAAATAGACGATCTCGTTGCGAAGTCCGTAGTAGTTGGGATCTTTGACCACCGAAACATGGGTGCGGGGCCGGGGGATGGGGACATCGAGAATTTGACCCACGTAGGAGGCGGGGCCGTTGGTGAGGAGGACGATGCGATCGCTCAGTAGGAGGGCTTCGTCCACGTCATGGGTGACCATAATACAGGTGACGTGACTTTCCTCGCAGATACGCATCAGTTGTTCTTGCAGTCCCCCTCGGGTGAGGGCATCTAGGGCCCCAAAGGGTTCATCTAGGAGGAGAAGTTTGGGGCGGATGGCCAGGGCCCGGGCAATAGCAACCCGTTGTTTCATGCCCCCGGAGAGGTGGGCGGGGCGTTTGTGGGCCGCATGACGTAGGCCGACGAGGTCAATGTGATGTTCGATGATACCCCGTTGTTCTCCTCGGGGGCGATCGCCCATAGCGGATTCCACGGCCAGGGCGATGTTTTCTCGTACCGTTAGCCAGGGCAGGAGAGAATAGTTTTGGAAGACCACCATGCGATCGGGTCCCGGTTCCGTCACCTGGCGACCCTCTAAGATAATGCCCCCTCGGGTGGGTTTATCGAGTCCAGCAATTAAGTTTAATAGGGTTGACTTCCCACAGCCGGAATGACCCACCAAGGAAATAAACTCACCCTTACGAATCTTCAGTTCAATGTTACTTAGGGCAACATAAGTTCCACCATTTGGGAGGTCAAAGACTCGTTCAATATGGTCAACTTCAGCAAAAATAGACATGGGCTTTAGGCAGCAGTAGAGGACAACGA